>DATKOH010000282.1:0-13030 GCA_035524735.1 Gemmatimonadaceae bacterium | reverse complement strand
TCACGGCCTGCGCGGAGAGTCCGGCGAAGGGGACGGCGCCGGTGAGCATCTCGTAGAGCACGACGCCGAGGCTGTAGATGTCGCTGCGGCCGTCGATGGCGCGTTCCCCCGCGGCCTGCTCGAGGCTCATGTAGGCGGGGGTGCCGAGGACGAGCCCCGCCTCGGTGGTCTGCCGGCGGTCGTCGGGGGCGGCGTTGGCGTCGTCCGCGGCGGCGCTCATCGCCTTGCCGATGCCGAAGTCGGCGACGAGGGCGTGTCCCGCGGCGATGAGGATGTTCTCCGGCTTGATGTCGCGGTGCACGACCCCCACCGCGTGCGCGTAGTCGAGGGCGTCGGCCACTTCGCGCGCGAGGCGCACGGCCTCGTCCACGGGAAGGGTGCGGTCGCGGTAGAGCCGGTCGCGCAGGGATTCGCCGGCGATGAAGGGCATCACGTAGTACGGCAGCGCGCCCGCGCGCCCGGAGTCGATGAGCGGGACGATGTGCGGGTGCACGAGCTTGGCCGCGATCTGGATCTCGCGGAGGAAGCGCTCGGCGCTCACGGCGGGGGCGACCTCGGGGAGGAGGACCTTGATCGCCACCTGGCGGTCGTGCTTGCGGTCGCGCGCGAGGAAGACGGTGGCCGAGCCGCCGCGCCCGAGCTCGCGCTCGATCGCGTACGCGCCCGCGAGCGCGCGCTCCAGCTCATCCCGCCATGCCGTGGTCATGCACGCCCCCTGTATGGCGGACGAAGATGGGGTGCGGCGCGGGGAGCGTCCAGCGCGCTTGCCGCGGAGGCGGCGGCGGGGTCAATTAGCGCGGGGGCGCGCGCGGGGCGCGCCCCATCACCTCACGAGGGAGAGGGACCGCCATGCGCGCTCGCCGCTGGACCATCGGATTCGTCGCCGTCGCCGCGCTGGGAGCGGCATTTCTCGCGGCGCGCGGGCTGCCGCGCGCGCTCGCCGGCGCGCGCCACGCGCCGGCGGCGGGGCTCACGGTGTCCGTCTCCATCGACGCCGCGCTCGGCGCCGCGCCGCTGGACGGCCGGATGCTCCTCCTGCTGTCGACCGACAGCAGCCAGGAGCCGCGCTTCCAGATCATCGACGCGGTGACGACGCAGCAGGCGTTCGGCATCGACGTGAACGGGCTGGCGCCGGGGCAGGCGGCGCTCTTCGACGCGTCGGTGCTCGGCTATCCGGTGGCGAGTCTGGCGGAGGTGAAGCCGGGGGACTACTGGGTGCAGGGGCTGCTGCACGTGTACACGACGTACCGGCGCGAGGATGGGCACGTGGTGCAGCTGCCGGCGGACCGCGGGGAGGGGCAGCAGTGGAACCTCGCGCCGGGGAACCTCTACAGCACGCCGCGGAAGATGCACATCGACCCGTCGAGCCCGGTGCCGGTGCAGGTGACGCTCGACCGGAAGATCCCGCCGATCCCGCCGGTGCCGGACACGAAGTACGTGAAGCACATCCGGATCCTGAGCGACCGGCTCACGAAGTTCTGGGGGACGCCGACGTACCTCGGCGCGGTGATCGTGCTGCCCGCGGGGTGGGACACGCACCCGAAGGCGCACTATCCGATCGCGGTGCTGCACGGGCACTTCCTCGCCGACGAACCCGACCTCCGCGAGACGCCCGCGGACACCACGCTGCCGATGTACGACCTGGACAGCATCGCGAAGTACTGTCCGAACGGCCACGAGGCGCAGCTCTGCGTGCGGTGGGGATATCCGCGCTACATGCAGGAGATGGCGTACAAGGAGTACAAGATCTGGACGGGGAAGGGCTTCCCGCGCGTGATCAAGGTGAACATCCAGCACGCGAACCAGTACTACGACGACTCGTACGCGGTGAACTCGGAGAACCTGGGGCCGTACGGCGACGCGATCATGTACGAGCTGATGCCGTACATCGCGCGGACGTACCGCGGGCTCCCCGGATGGGCGCGGGCGACGTACGGCGGCTCGACCGGGGGGTGGGAGGCGCTCGCCGCGCAGGTGTTCTATCCGGACGAGTTCAACGGCGCGTACGTGAACTGTCCGGACCCGATCGATTTCCACGCGTACACCACGATCGACCTCTACGACAGCCCGAACGCCTTCGTGACGGCCGGCCCGTGGCGCACGACGCCGCGTCCGGCGGAGCGCGACTACCTCGGCCAGACGCGCGCGACGCTCGAGCAGGTGAACCAGCGCGAGCTGGTGCTCGGGACGCACTCGCGTTCGGGGGGGCAGTGGGACATCTGGGAGGCCGTGTTCAGCCCCGTGGGAGCGGACGGCTATCCGCGGCGGATCTACGACAAGCGCACGGGGGCGATCGATCCCGCGGTGGCGGCGTACTGGCGCGAGCACTACGACCTCGTGCACATCATGCGCCGCGACTGGCCGGCGCTCGGCCCGAAGCTGCAGGGGAAGCTGCACTTCGCGGTGGGGCTGTCGGACAATTTCTTCCTGAACGACGCGGTGTACCTGGCGCAGGACATGCTGTCGCGCACGAAGGCGCCGCATTCGGACGCGACGTTCGCGTACGGCCAGCGCGACGAGCACTGCTGGAGCGGGGACCCCACGGTGCCCAACGCGACGTCGCGGCTGACCTACGACACGCGCTTCATCCCGCAGATGGCCGCGCACTGGACGAAGACGGCGCCGAAGGGGGGAGATACGAAGAGCTGGAAGTACTAACTACAGTCAAGGGCAGTCAACTACAGTCAAGGGCAGTCGACGGCAGTCGACGGCGAAACGTTCGCCAGTGGGCCGCGCGTGATGGTTCGGCCCGCGTGTTAGACTATGTGACACAGGCAGGAGCGAGCTTTGGAATCGCCGACTGTTCCTGACTGTTCCTGACTGTTCCTGACTGTTCCTGACTGTTCCTGACTGTTCCTGACTGTTCCTGACTGTTCCTGACTGTCGTTGACTGCCCTTTCACCCCCGCGCTATGGATTCATCCCAGCCCGAACTCGAGACGTTCGCTTCCTTCGAGACGTTGTGCGTGGGGGCCGCGGAGCGGATCGCGCAGGCGGCGCGGAGCGCGGTCTACAACCGGAAGCGCTTCCGGCTCGCGCTGTCGGGGGGGGAGGCGCTGCGCGCGCTGTACCGCCGGCTCGCGGAGGAGTACCGGGAGCGGATCCAGTGGCCGCAGCTCACGGTGTTCTTCGCCGACGAGCGGTGCGTGCCCGGGCCGAACGCGGAGAGCAACTACGCGCTCGCGGCGGGGGCGCTGCTCTCGCACGTGCCGCTGGCGAAGCGGAACGAGCACCGGCTTTCCGGGGAGCTCGACCCCGAGATCGCGTCGCGCAGCTACGAGAAGGTGCTGAAGCGGGAGTTCCCGGTGCTCGACGACCCGGCGTTCGACGTCCTCCTCCTGAACGTCGGCGCCGACGGGAGCGTCGCGGCGCTCTACCCGGGCAGCGCGGCGCTCCAGGAGCGCACGCGCTGGGTCATGCCGGTGCGCGCACCGGCCCCGGAGCCGACCCCGGAGCGGATCACGCTCACGCCGCCGATCCTCAACCGCGCGCGCGAGGTGATCCTCTTCGCCGTCGGCGCCGCCCGCGCCGCCGTCGCCCGCCGCATCTTCGAGGGCGACCCCACCGCCCGCACCCTCCCCGCCGCCCAGATCCGCGGCGTGGAACGCACGACGTGGCTGGTCACGGGGAGTGAGGGGTAACGGCAGTCGACGACAGTCGACGACAGTCGACGACAGTCGACGATAGGCGACGATAGGCGACGATAGGCGATGGTGGACAATGGCAACGGCAGCCCGCCCGTGCTGGGTGAGCTGCCGTTGCGTTTGCCTTCCACCGCCCACTCTCGACCGCCTTCGACTGTCGTTGACTGTCGTTGACTGTCGTTGACTGTCGTTGACTGTCGTTGGCTGTCGTTGACTGTCGTTGACTGTCGTTGACTGTCGGTGGCTGTAGTTGACTGTCGTCGACTGTAGTTTAATTCACCCCCGGCACCTTCAGTTCCGCCATCAAAGCATTGAACGCCGCCACGTCGCCGGTCTCGAGGGCGGCGAGTTTCGACTTCTGGGCGGCCAGCTGCTTCGCCAGGTCGTCCATGCTCGTCAGTTCGCCGGTGGTCGGCGGGTCGTCGGAGCCCTGGATCATCGCGTTCATCGTGAGCAGCTGGTTGTAGATCCGCACTGGGTACACCAGCGTGATCTCGTCGGCCTGCGAGTTCACCTCGGCGAGGTCGGCGCGCACGGTCTCGAGCTTCGCGCGCAGCGCCGAGGCGGCGTCGGCCACCTTCTTCGCGTAGGGCTGCCCCGCGGTCTGCGCGACGCGCGCGTCGAGCTGGCGCTGCAGGCTCTCGATGCGCTCGACCGCCGTGCTCAGCGTGTCGATCGCATCGTGCACCCGCATCGCGAACGCGAACTGCGCGGCGTAGCCGGCGGCATCGGTCTTCACGCGCGGATCGCCGACGATCGTGAACGCGCGCGTGACGGTGTCCTTCCCCGACACGATGCGCACGGCGTACTTCCCGGGCGGCGCGACGGGGCCGTCGAGGAAGCCCTCATCCTCGACGATCCCCGCGAGCTTCTTCGCGCCGGGATAGCGCATGTCCCAGAGGAAGCGGTTGCCCCCGGCGCGCGCGTCCACCACCGAGTCGCCGGGATAGTAGAACGCGCTGTCGCCGGCGAGGCGGATCCGCCGCGCGATGCGCGCCTTCACGACGCTGTCGGTCACGCCGCTGTCCGGCTTCTCCGCATCGCTGCGGTAGGTGCGGATCTCCTTGCCCGCGCCGTCGAGGAAGGTGACCGTCACCGCTCCGGCGGGCTTCGCCTTGAGCCAGTAGTCGATGATGGCCGCGACCGGCGGGTTCGGCGCCGCGTTCTCGGCGCGGAAGAAGCCGCCGCCCGAGAAGCGCTGCGCCGGCGCCGGCGTGAACACGAAGAGGTCCGCCTTCCGCACGGAGTCCGCGAGCTGGCGCAGCGGCGTGATGTCGTCGAGCGTCCAGAAGGAGCGCCCGTGCGTCGCGGCGAGGAGGTCCGCGCCGTGGATGAACAGGTCGCGCACCGACGCGCGCGGCAGGTTCAGCTGCAGCGACTGCCAGTGCCCGCCGTCGTCGAACGACACCCACGCGCCGCTCTCCGTGCCGGCGAAGAGCAGGCCGCGGCGCACGGGGTCCTCACGGATCGTCCGCGTGAACTCGCCGTCGGGGATCCCGGTGGTGATCCGCGTCCACGTCTTCCCGTAGTCCGACGTCTTGAAGAGCATCGGACGGAAGTCATCCTGCTGGTAGCGGTTCGCCGCGAGGTACGCGACGGCCGGGTCGAAGTGCGAGGGCTCGACGATGCTCATCTTCGTGAGCTTGCCGAGTCCCGGGGGCGTGACGTTGGTCCACGTGGCGCCGGCGTCCTTCGAGACGTGCAGCAGCCCGTCGTCCGAGCCGGCCCAGAGCACGCCCGCCTTCGCGTACGACTCGGCGAAGGTGAACACCGTGGCGTACCACTCGGTGCCGGTCATGTCGTACGTGATCGGCCCGCCGCTCGGCCCCATCGTGGACGGATCGTGCAGCGTGAGGTCGGGGGAGATCGCCTTCCAGCTCTGCCCCTCGTCGGTGGAGAGGAACACCTTCTGCGCCCCCACGTACAGGCGGCTGGCGTCGTGCGGCGAGTACACGATCGGGAAGGTCCACGCGAAGCGGTACGGCACGTCCTTCACCGCGTAGCCGTCCCAGTTGTTGACGCCGAGGGAGATGTCGCGCGTCTGCCGGGTGCGCTGGTCGAACTTCGTGATCGTGCCCATGTAGCTCGAGCCGATCACGATGTTCGGGTCGTTCGGCTTGACGGCGATGTAGCCGCTCTCGCCGCCGCCCACCGGCCAGAAGTCGCGCACGCCGATCGCGCCGAAGTCCGAGCGGCTCGCGATCGACACGGACGAGTTGTCCTGCTGCGACCCGTAGATCCGGTACGGGAACTGGTCGTCGGTGATGACGTGATAGAACTGCGCCGTGGGCTGCGTGTAGACGGAGCTCCAGCTGGCGCCGTGGTCGAAGCTGATCTGCGCGCCGCCGTCGTTGCCGTTGATCATGCGGTTCGGGTCCTTCGGGTCGATCCACATGATGTGCGTGTCGCCGTGCGGCACGCGGACGCGCGAGAAGGTGCGGCCGCCGTCGATCGAGCGCATCACGCTCAGGTTCATCACGTACACCGTGTTCGGGTCCACGGGATCGGCGGTGAGCAGCGAGTAGTACCAGGGGCGCACGCGGAACCCCTGGTCGTGGTTCGTGCGGGTCCACGACGCGCCGCCATCATCGGAGCGGAAGATGCCGCCCGCGCTGTCGGGCGCCTCGACGCTGGCGTACACGCGGCGCGGCATCGCGGGCGACACGCTGATCCCGATGCGGCCGAGCGGCGTCGCGGGGAGCCCCGGGTTCGCGGAGAGCTCGGTCCACGTATCGCCGCCGTCCGTCGACTTCCAGAGGCCGCTCTTCCCGCCGCCGGCGTCGAGGCCGTACGGCGTGCGGCGCGCGCGCCACATCGCGGCGTAGAGGATGCGCGGGTTCGACGGGTCCATGGCGAGGTCGATCGCGCCGGTGTTCTCGTCGAGGTAGAGCACCTTCTGCCAGCTCTTGCCGCCGTCGATCGTGCGGAAGACGCCGCGCATCGCGTTCGGGCCGAAGGCGTGTCCCATCGCCGCGACGTACGCGATGTCGGGGTCCTGCGGGTGGACGCGGATGACGCCGATGTGGCGCGTGTCGTCGAGGCCCAGGTGGGTCCAGCTCTCGCCGCCGTCGGTGGAGCGCCAGACGCCGTCGCCGTGCTTGAGGTCCTCGCGCCAGTCGCTCTCGCCGGTGCCGACCCAGATCACGTTCGGGTCGCTCGGCGCGAGCGCGATGGCGCCCACGGAGGCGATCGGGGACCTGCCGTCGGTGATGTTCGTCCAGCTCTGGCCGCCGTTGGTGGTCTTCCAGACGCCGCCGTCCACGCCGCCGAAGTAGAACTCCATCGTGCGCGTGGGGTGGCCGGCGACGGCCACGGCGCGGCCGCCGCGGAAGGGGCCGGCGAGCCGCCAGGTGAGACCGCGCAGGGCGAGATCGTAGGACGGGCGCGCGCTGTCGGCGGCGGGCTTCGCGGGCCGGGTCTGCGCGGACGCGGTGCCGGCGATCGCGAGGGCGAGCAAAGCCGCGGCGCGGCGGACGGGAAGGGCGAACATGGCGGTCTCCGTGGGAACCGGTGGAAAGGACGGAGGAGCGGGGCAATTCTACGGCGCGGGGCGCGGGTGCGCCACGGGCCGCCGGGGGGTAACATTGCGCGGAGCGCGCTCGTCCTGTGGAGGGCGGCCGCACGGAGGGAGGACGGGGATGACGCGTGGACGGATGATCCTGGCGAGCGCGGGACTCTTCGCGGCGGCGTTCATCGCGGGGAGCCTCCTGCGCGTGGACCAGTCGGCGGCGGCGCGGCGCGTGCGCGCGCGGATCGCCGCGGTGCGGGGGCCGAAGTTCCCCGCGGGGGACACGCTCGCGCTCGCCGACACGATGCGCGCGCGCTGCGGCGCGCTCACCGGACGGCCGAAGATGGACTGCTACGGCGCGCAGCTCGAGGGACTCCGCGTGCAGCGCGGCACGCGCTTCGCGATGGGCGCGCTCGACCGCCTGACCACGATCGACCGCGAGGTGGCGTACTCGGGGCACGAGTACGCGCACATGATCGGGATCGCGTCGTACAAGGACGGCCTGGACGTGACGTCGGCGTTCGCGAGCTGCACCGAGATCCTGCAGTCGGGCTGCTACCACGGCGTGATCGAGACGTACCTCCTCAGCGTGCCGCACATCGGGCGCGAGGAAGTGAACGCCGTGTGCCGGGCCTGGAGCGGCCCCGACGGCGACCGCTGGCTGCGCTTCCAGTGCGTGCACGGCATGGGGCACGGGCTGGAGCTCGCGCTGCGGCACGACCTGCCGAAGGCGCTCGCGGGCTGCGACCTGCTGGCCGAGGAGTGGGACCGCAAGTCCTGCTATGGCGGCGCGTTCATGGAGAACATCGTCTTCGCCGTGGACCCGTCGATGGCGCAGATGGTGATGGGCGATGCGCCCGCGGACCATCACGCGAGCATGCCGGGCATGGCGGAGGGCCCGGCGTACAAGATGATCGACCGTTCGGACCCCTATTATCCGTGCGACGCGCTCCCCGGCACGTACCAGGAGGATTGCTGGATGATGCAGGGCGCGGTGATGCTGCAGATCTACAACGGCGATTTCGCGAAGACGTTCGCGGCGTGCGACGGCGCGCCGGAGCCGTGGCGCGCCACCTGCTACCAGGGGACGGGCACCGAGATCAGCGGCGCCGTCATGATGGACCACCACGACGCGATCCTGTACTGCCAGCGCGGGAGCGCGCGCTACCGGCCGTGGTGCTACGAGGGAGTGGTGAAGAACTTCGTCGACGTCACCGCGCGCTCCGAGGATGCGGTCGCCTTCTGCCGGGAAGTGCCGGAGCGCGGCGGGCAGCTGCTCTGCTACCAGTCGGTGGGGGAGGAGATCGCGGCGCTGCGGAACACGCCGGAGCAGCGGCGCCCGCTCTGCGAGGCGGTCACCGGCGATCCCGCCGGGCGCGACGCGTGCCTCTTCGGCGCGCAGGTGATCCCGGCGCCGCCCCGCGGCATCCCGGCCGTTGACTAGCGCGCCGGCGCGCGTGCCCCGATGAAGCTCAGGCGCCAGCTCGGCACGCTGGGGCTCGTCTTCATCCTCTTCTTCTGCACGTCGGGCGGGGCGTTCACCACCGAGACGCTCGTCGCCTCCGTGGGGCCGGGGCTCGCGCTCGCGGTGCTCGTCGCCGTGCCGCTGCTCTGGTCGCTTCCCGAGGTGCTGCTCGTGGGCGAGCTCGCGAGCATGCTCCCCGAGGAAGGGGGCTACTACCGCTGGGTGCGGCGCGCCTTCGGCCCCTTCTGGGCGTTCCAGAACGCGTGGCTCACGTGGATGTACTCCCTCGTGGACATGGCGCTCTACCCGGTGCTCTTCAACCAGTACCTCGCGTACTTCGTGCCCGGCCTCGGCGCGGGCACGCGATGGGCGGTGTCGCTCGCGATGATCTGGGCGGCGACGGCGATGAACCTGCGCGGCGCGCGCCCCGTGGGCCGCTTCTCGGTCGTGACGGGGAGCTTCATCGTGCTCGGTTTCCTGGCCCTCGCCGCGGCGGCGGTGCCGCACGTGTCGCACGCGCCCTGGGTGCCCTTCCTCAAAGGCGGGCAGGGGACGCTCGGCGCGATCGGCGTGGGGCTCTCGCTCGCGCTCTGGAATTACACGGGATGGGACAACGGCAGCACGGTGCAGGGGGAGGTGACGGACGCCTCGCGCACCTACCCGCGCGCGCTCGCCTTCGGGCTGCCGCTCGTGATGCTCGGCTACCTCGTGCCGCTCACCGCGACGCTCGGCGCGAGCGACTGGACCGCGTGGCGCGAAGGCGGCTGGCCGGAGATCGCGCTGGCGTCGGCCGGTGCGGCGGGCCCCTTCCTCGCCGTGTGGATCGCGCTGGCCGGGCTCGTGAGCGCCGTGGCGCTCTTCAACGCGCTGCTGCTCGCGTACTCGCGCGTGCCGCTCGCGATGGCGGATGACGGGCTCCTTCCCGCCTTCCTCGCGCGCACCGACGCGCGCGGCACGCCGGTGAACGCGGTGCTGGCGAGCGCGGTGTGCTACTCGATCTTCGCGCTCGCGCCGCTGCAGGGGCTCGTGGTGGCGGACGTCTTCCTGTACGCGCTCGCGCTCTTCCTGGAGTTCGGCGCGCTGGTGCGGCTCCGCGTGCGCGAGCCGCATCTGCGCGGCGCCTTCCGCATCCCGCTCGGCACCGCGGGCGTCGCGGCGCTGGCGGCGCTCCCCGTCGCGATCCTGAGCGTGGTGCTCTGGCTGGAGACGCAGGATGCGGAATTCGGGCTCCCCGCCGTGATGGGCTCGCTGGTGGCGATCGCGCTGGGGCCGGCGGCCTACCGCCTCGCGCGACGGTACGTGGCGAAGGGCGCGCGCGGGTGATATCGTCTGGCCCACCGATGGCCGACGCCCCCCACGCCTCCCAGCCCGCGGCGCTCGAGCGCACCCTCCCCGGCGCCGCGTACACGTCTCCCGATCTCTTCGCCGCCGAGCGCGAGCGGATCTTCGCGCGCGAGTGGGTGCTCGTGGGGCGCGAGGAGGCGCTGCCCGCGGCCGGCGACTGCCTGGAGGCGGACGTGCTCGGCGAGTCGATCCTCGTCGTGCGCGGCGACGACGGCGCGCTGCGCGCCTTCTTCAACGTGTGCCGGCACCGCGGCAGCACGCTCACCCCCGCGGGGAACGTGGGGGCGGACGGCGTCCCCGCGGCGTGCCGCCTGGGGAAGGCCATCCGCTGCCCGTACCATTCGTGGACCTACGCGCTCGATGGTTCGTTGCGCGCCGCGCCCTTTGTCGAGGAGGCGCTCGCCGGCCGCAAGGGGGAGTTCGCGCTCCACGCCGCGGGGTGCGAGACGTGGGGGGGCTTCATCTTCGTGCACCTCGAGCCCGGCGCCGCGCGGGCGAGCGGGCACACGCTGCGCGCGCAGTTCGCGCACGCGCAGGACAACCTGCGCAACTACCCGCTCGCCGACCTCAGGCTCGGGAAGCGGATCGTGTACGACGTGGCGGCGAACTGGAAGGTGATCGTCGAGAACTACAACGAGTGCTACCACTGCGCGGGGGTGCATCCCGAGCTGTGCAAGGTGGTGCCCGCCTTCCGCGAGCACGGCGGCGCGGGGCTCGACTGGGATGACGGCGTGCCGCACCGCGAGGGGGCGGTGACCTTCACCTTCAGCGGGCACACGGCGCGCGCGCCCTTCCCGGGGCTGAGCGACGCGGAGAAGGTGCGGCACAAGGGGGAGCTGATCTACCCGAACCTGATGCTCTCCGCGGCGATGGACCACATCGCGGCGTTCATGCTGATCCCGCGCGCGCCCGGCCGCACGACGGTGGTGTGCGACTTCCTCTTCCATCCGTCGGAGATGGCGAAAGGGGACTTCGACCCGTCGGACACCGTGGAGTTCTGGGACCTCGTGAACCGGCAGGACTGGACGGTGTGCGAGGCGGTGCAGCGCGGGATGACGTCGCGGCGCTTCGCGCACGGTTACTACGCGCCGATGGAGAGCCCCAGCGCCGACGTGCGGCGCTACGTCGGCGAGCGGATGGGCGATCTGCTCGACGTGCCGCCGCCGTCGCGATGACGCGCACGGACTTCGAGTACATCGTCGTCGGGCTCGGCGGTCTCGGGAGTGCCGCCGCGTACTGGCTCTCGCGCCGCGCCGGCGCGGATGTGCTCGGCCTGGAGCAGTTCGAGCTCGGCCACGAGCGCGGGGAATCGCAGGACCACTCGCGGATCATCCGGCTCTCGTACCACACGCCCGGCTACGTGCGCCTGGCGATGCGCGCGTACGAGTGCTGGGACACCGTGTCGACCGAGGCGGGGGAGCCGCTGGTGCTCGTCACCGGCGGGCTCGACTTCGCGCCGCGCGAGAGCGGGATCCCGATCGCGCCGTACATGCACAGCCTGCGCGCCTGCGGCGTGCCCTTCGAGCATCTCGACGCGGCCGAGATCATGAAGCGCTGGCCGCAGTTCACGCTCGGCGACGAGATCCACGGCATCTACCAGTCGCGCGGCGGGATCGCGAAGGCGGCGAAGGGGAACGCCGCGCACCAGCGGCTCGCGCGCGCGCACGGCGCCACGCTCGTGGACCGCGCGCCGGTGACCGCGATCGCGCACACGGGGAACGAGTACGCGGTCACCGCCGGCGGCACGACCTGGCGGGCGCGCCGCCTCGTGATCGCGGCGGGGCCGTGGTCGAACGGCGCGCTCGGGCATCTTGGCGTGCGGCTCCCGCTCGTGATCACGCGCGAGCAGGTGACCTACTTCGCGACGCCGCACCTCGCGGAGTTCGCGCCGGAGCGCTTCCCGGTGTGGATCTGGATGGACGACCCGTGCTGGTACGGCTTCCCCGCGTTCGGCGAGCCCGCGACGAAGGCGGCGCAGGACTGCGGCGGGAAGCCCACCACGGGCGACACGCGCGACTTCGAGGTGGACCCCGAGAACGCCGCCGGCGTGGAGCGCTTCCTCGCGACGTACATCCCGCGCGCGCTCGGCCCCGTGCACCGGATCAAGACCTGCCTCTACACGCTCACCCCCGACCGCGACTTCATCATCGACGCGGTGCCCGGGCACGCCGGCGCGTACGCCGCGATCGGCGCGGGGCACGCGTACAAGTTCGCGAGCGTCATCGGGCGCGTCCTCTCCGAACTCGCGATCGACGGGCGCACGCCGAGCGATCTCTCCGCGTTCGGCTTCGGCCGGCCGATCCTGCACGAGAAGGATCCCCCGGTCCACTACATGGTGTAGCGCCATCCACGCCCCCGTGCGGCGTCACGCCATGGGCTTCGGCGACCTGCTGCTCTTCGGCATGGTCACCGGGATGAGCGTGCGCTGGATCGCGGCGGCCGCCACGCTCGGCCCGTCGGCGATCACCGTGTGGCTGGCGGCCTGGCTCCTCTTCGCGCTGCCGCTGCTCGTGGCGGTGCTCGAGCTCTCCACGCGCTTCGGCGACCGCGACGGCGGGATCTACGACTGGAGCGCGCACGCGCTCGGCGGCTGGGCCGGCTTCATGACCGGCTGGACGTACTGGGCGAGCAACCTCCCCTACTTCCCGTCGCTCCTGGTGTTCGCGTCGGGGGCGATGGCGTATCTGGTGCCCGGCGACCACGCCGCGCTCGCGGCGGACCGGACCTTCGTGCTCTCCTTCTCGCTCTCCGCGCTCTGGATCGCGACGCTGCTGAACGTGGTGGGGCTGCGCACCGGGAAGTGGCTGCACAACCTCGGTGCGCTCTCGAACTGGGCGCCGGTGCCGATCCTGATGGTGGTGGCCTTCATCGCCTGGCGCCGCTTCGGCTCGGCGAACTCGTTCGACGCGCCCTCGCTCGTGCCGCGCGGCGGACTGAAGGAGATGGTCTTCTGGTCGTCGATCGTGTTCGCGCTGGCGGGGTCGGAGGCGCTCGCCTTCCTGCGCCACGAGGTGGCCGATCCGCGGCGCACCTTCCCCCGCGCGCTCGTGATGAGCGGCGTGATCTGCGC
>DATKOH010000281.1:0-5267 GCA_035524735.1 Gemmatimonadaceae bacterium | reverse complement strand
CGCGCTCGCGCCGCGGCTCCGCGCCCTCCTCGCCGATCCCGACAGCGCCGTCGCGGCCAACGCCGCCTTCGCGCTCGGCCTCCTCCGAGACAGCGCCTCGATCGCCGCCCTCTCCACCGCGCTGGGAGGACCGCCCACCGTGGGCGCCGAGGCTGCGTGGGCGCTCGGCGCGATCGGCGCGCCGGCGTGGCCCGCCATCACCTCCGCGCTCGCCATGCGCGTCGCGCGCGCGCCGCGGGTCACCGCCGCGCTCCTCATCGCCTGCGCGCGCATGAGGCCGGTGCCCGCCGCGACGGTCATCCCCTGGCTCGCCGCCGACTCCGCCGCCGTGCGCTGGGGCGCCGTGTACGCCTTCGCGCGCCCCTACGCACCGGGCGGCGTGCGCGCCGTGCTGGGGCGCACGCACGATCCCGACGCCGAGGTGCGCGCCCTCGTCGCGCGCGCGCTCGCGCACCAGGCCGCCGGCGATTCGCTCGCGCCGCGCGCCCTCCCCGCGCTCGACACGCTGTCGCGCGATCCTGCGGAGCACGTGCGCGTGAACGCGCTGCGCTCCCTCGGCACCTACGGCCCCGCGGCGCGCGCCGCCGTGCAGACCGCGCTCCGCGACCCCGACGCCAACGTGCGCATCACCGCGGCGCAGGCGCTCGGCGCGGTGATGGCCGGCGCCGCCGATCGCGCCGCGTGGAGCGTCGACTGGCAGGCCGATACGTCGCTCATGTTCCGCCGCGCCGTCCTGATCTCGGCGATGAGCGACGGCGTGGTGCTCCCCGCCGCCGATGACGACGACCCCGATGCGTGGGTGCACCTCCCCGACTGGCGCTACCGCGCCGCCGTCGCCGACGCCGGCGGCGCCAGCCCCGACGTGCAGCGCGTGCGCGAGATCGCACTCCCGCTCACGCGTGATCCCGACCCGCGCGTGCGCACCGCGGCGTTCGCCGCCTTCGCCCCCTTCGCGGACTCCGACGCCGGGCACGCCTGGCGCCGGGAGTTCATGTACTTCGCCCTCACCGACCCCGACGCGATCGTCCGCGCCACCGCCATCGGCGCCCTCTCCGCGCACGCCACCGCCGCGGAGGCGGCGCGCGTGCTCGCGGGGTATTCGCGCAGCGCCGCCGACACGCTGAACGACGCCCGCCTGGCCACCGTCGCGCTCATTCGGTCGGCGTGGCAGAACGACAGCGCGCACTTCGGCGATTCCCTCCGCGCCGCGATCCGCGCGCTCCCCGTGCCGCCGGACCAGCTCACGCGCGACGCCGCGCGCGGCTTCGCGCTCCTCGCCGCGTGGAGCGCGGCGCCGCCGCCCCCCTTGCCGCCGCTCGCATGGTACGAGCAGGTGGTGCGCACGCTCGTCCTCCCCGCGCTCGCCGGCCACGAGAAGAGCGCCGAGATCGCCACCGCGCGCGGCACCATCACCATCCGCTTCGCCGCCGTGGATGCGCCGCTCACGGTGCAGAACTTCCTCACCCTCGCGCGCTCGGGCTGGTACGACGCGGTGCGCTGGCACCGCGTCGTCCCCGCGTTCGTGGCGCAGGACGGCGACCGCCGCGGCGACGGCAACGGCGGCCCCGGCACCATCCTCCGCGATGAGCTCGACCGCCTGCGCTACGCGCGCGGCGTGGTCGGCATGGCGCTCTCCGGTCCCGACACCGGCGGCAGCCAGTACTTCATCACCCTCACGCCGCAGCCGCATCTCGACGCCGGCTACACCGCCTTCGCGCGCGTGACCGCCGGCTGGGACGCGCTCGACGCGACGGTGCAGGGGGACGCCATCACGTCGGTCCGCATCATCGAGTGAGCCGCCGCCGCGCGTGCGCCGGCGCCGCGCTCGCCTTCGCCGCGGCCGCCTGCGCGCCCAAGGCGCCACCGCTGGCCGGCGCCGTCGTCCCCGTGAGCCTGCCGCACACCGCGCTGCCGCCGGGGTATCACAAGATCGTGTTCGACTACGCCTACAAGGACGCCGACGGCTCGCTCAAGGGGGACGGCGCCGCGCGCCTCGCCCCCCCCGATTCCGTGCGCCTCGACTTCTTCGTCAACGGCGAGGCCGCCGGCGACGCCGTGATCATTGGCGATACCGTGCGCGCCGCGCGCCCCAAGCTCGCGCGCGAGCTCCTCCCCCCCGCTCCCTTCCTCTGGGCGGCGCTCGGCGTCCTCCGCGTGCCCCCGGGCGCCGACACCGCCGCGCGCGTTGACGGGGACACGCTCCGTGTCGAGATTGCAGGACACCCGGCATGGCGAGCCACCTTCATGGGTCCCGAGCTCCTGCGCCTCGATCTCATCGATGACGGCCGCATCCCGCAATCGCTCACGCGCGCGCCCGCGGAGCCCATCCGCTTCCGCGACGCGCGCGCGCATCGCTCGCTCACGCTCACGCTCCACCCGGCGGACAGCGTCGCGCCCTTCGATGCGGCCATCTGGCGCTAGCGCGCTCCTCCTCCTCGCGCTCCTCGGCGCCTGCCATTACGGCTTCGCCGGCGGCGGACTGCCGCCCAACGTCAAGACGGTGGCCGTCATCCCCTTCGACAACGACACCCCCTCGCCCAGCCTGCAGCAGGAGATCAACACCCTCCTCACCTCGCAGATCCAGGGGCGCCTCGGTCTCAAGCCCGCCCCCGAGGCGCGCGCCGACGCCATCGTGAAGGGACGCATCACCCGCTACGACACCGGCATCCCGGTCGCATACTCGGCGTCCGCCAACTCCACCAGCGCGCAGCGCGAGCTCCGCATCACCGTCGACGTCGAGATCGACGACCAGGTCTCCGGCCGCGTGATCTGGACGCGGAAGGGGCTGGTCTCCTCGGCGACGTACGCCGAGCGCAGCGAGGCCGACGGCCGCGCGCAGGCCGTGGAGAAGCTCGTCAACGACATCATCGCCGGAGCGCAATCCCAATGGTGAGCCCCCGCCTGCGCGCGCGCCCGGGGAAGGTCCGCCTGGGCTGCATCCTCTCGCTCCTCCTCGTCGGGGCGATCGTCTACTTCGGCTACAACGTCGCCTCGGTCGCCCTCGACTACTACCAGTACCAGGACGCGATGGACCAGGAGGCGCGCTTCGCGATGCGCCTGCCGAACGACGTCATCGCCACGCATCTGCGCGCGAAGGCCGACTCCCTCGACCTCCCCGAGTCCGCGAAGAAGGTCCAGATCCGCCGCAAGGGGAACGAGATCTTCATCTGGGCCGACTACACGGTGAACATCGAACTCCCCGGCTTCGTGCAGGAAGTGGAGCTCCGCCCGCACGTCGAGAGGGTGTTCTGACGGCGGCCGCGCCGCGCCCGCCCGCGTCGAAGGTGATGACCTGGCCCCAGGCGCGCGCCTGGCGCGACGGCGTCCGCGGGCGCGTGGTCTTCACCAACGGCGTCTTCGATCTGCTCCATCCCGGTCACGTCGACCTCCTCGCCGCCGCCCGCGCGCAGGGCGACGCGCTCATCGTCGGCGTCAACACCGACGACTCCGTCCGCCGCCTGGGGAAGGGCCCCGACCGCCCCGTGCGCACCGAGGGGGAGCGCGCGCTCGTGCTCGCCGCCCTCGAGGCGGTGGACGCCGTGGCCGCCTTCGACCAGGACACTCCGCTCGAACTCATCCTCGCGCTCCGCCCCGACGTGATCGTGAAGGGGGGGGACTACACCCCCGACACCGTCGTCGGACGGCGCGAGGTCGAGTCCTGGGGGGGGCGCGTCGCGATCGTGCCGCTCACCCCCGGGCAGTCCACCACCGCGATCATCGAGAAACTCCGTGGCTCCCGCTGACCCCGTGCCGCGCGCCGGCCGCACCGCCTCCGCGCTCCGTGCCGTCTCCCTCGAGCGCGGCGCCGCGCCGCACGCCGAGGGCTCCTGCCTCGTGGCCTTCGGCAACACGCGCGTGCTCTGCGCGGCCAGCGTCGAAGCCGGCGTCCCCGGATGGAAGAAGGGGCGCGGCGAGGGCTGGCTCACCGCCGAGTACGCCATGCTGCCGCGCGCCACGCACACGCGCACGGCGCGCGAGCGCGGGCAGCTCGGCGGACGCACGCAGGAGATCCAGCGCCTGATCGGCCGCAGCCTGCGCGCCATGCTCGACGACTTCGCCTTCGGCGAGTACACCATCAAGGTGGACTGCGACGTGCTGCAGGCCGACGGCGGCACGCGCACCGCCTCGATCACCGGCGCGTGCATCGCCGTCGTGGACGCCTTCGACTGGATGGTGCGGCAGGGAAAGCTCGAGGCCTCGCCCGTGCGCCGCCGCGTCGCCGCGGTCTCCGTGGGCACCCTCGGCGAGGAGGCGCGCCTCGACCTCGAGTACGCCGAGGACGTCCGCGCCGACGTCGACATGAACGTCGTGATGACCAGCGAACGCCGCTTCGTGGAGGTGCAGGGCACCGGTGAGCACGGCACCTTCGACCGCGCGCGGCTCGACGCGCTGCTCGATCTCGCGGTGCAGGGGATCGGCCGCCTCCTCGACGCGCAGGCCGCCGCGCTCGCGCGGTGACGGCGCGCGTCCTGCTCGCCACGCGCAGCGCGGGGAAGCTGCGCGAGCTGGTCCCGCTCTTCGCCGACGCCGGCATCGAGGCCGTCACCCTCGACGCGGCGGGGATCGCCGAGAGCGCCGAGGAGGATGGGCTCGAGACGTTCGAGACCTTCGAGGAGAACGCGCTCGCCAAGGCGCGCTGGTTCCACGCGCGCGCGGGGGGGCTGCCGGTGGTGGCCGATGACTCCGGCCTCGAGGTGGCGCACCTCGGCGGCAAGCCCGGCGTGCGGACCAAGCGATGGAGCGGGCGCACCGATCTCACCGGGCAGGCGCTCGACGATGCGAACAACGCCGCGCTGCTCGCGGCGCTCGCCGGCGTGGCCGACCGCCGCGCGCGCTACGTGTGCGTGGCCGCGTTCGTCGGCCCCGAGGGGGAGCGCACCTTCCGCGGGGAGACCGCGGGGCGGATCACGCACGCCGCGGCGGAGGGGGATGGCGGCTTCGGCTACGATCCGTATTTCCTGAGCGATGAGCTGGGCTGCACCTTCGCCGAGGCCGACCGGCGGTCGAAGGAGCGGGTGAGCCATCGCGGGCGCGCGTTCGCGCAGCTGGTCGCGTGGTTGCGCCGCGGTTGATTTCGGGCCCTTGGACGGCTTTCAACATCCGTGCCGTGCAACGCGTGGTCAACGCGACGATCTCCAACACGCAGTCGTTCGCGAGCGGTGATCCTCTGGGTGTCCGGGTCTCCGTCCGCGTCGCGGCGGGGGCGGGCCACCGATTCGGAACCTGGTGGGTGAGGTTCTGATCTGATCGCGCGGAGGAGGGCTCCG
>DATKOH010000280.1:0-14604 GCA_035524735.1 Gemmatimonadaceae bacterium | reverse complement strand
TCGCGCGGGGGGGAAGCTAGGCGCGCGCGCCGCGCCCCGCGGCGCGCCCCGTGGCGCACACGCCCCGCACCGGGCAGCGGCCGCAGTGCGCCACCCGCGCGGTGCACACGAGCGCGCCGAGCTCCATCAGCGCCTGGTTGTGCACGTACGTCGCGCGCCCCGTGCGCGGGAGCAGCCGCTCCGCCAGGCGCCAGAGAGCGCGCGCGTCCGCCCCGCGCTTCGGGTCGAGGCGCGGCGCGAAGGCGCGCCGGAGCACCCGCGCGACGTTCGTGTCCACCAGCGCCGCGCGCCGCTCGTACGCGAAGCTCGCCACCGCGCCCGCCGTGTACGCGCCCACGCCGGGGAGCGCGCGCAGCGCCGCCGGGTCCGCCGGGAGCGCCCCGCCGTCGCGCACCACCCCCTTGGCCAGCGCGTGCAGATGCCGCGCCCGCGCGTAGTAGCCCAGCCCCTCCCACGCCTCCATCACGCGCGCGCGCGGCGCGCGCGCGAGCGCGTCCAGCGTGGGGAAGCGCGCCAGGAAGCGGCCGTAGAACTCCGTCACGCGCGCCACCTGCGTCTGCTGGAGCATCAGCTCCGAGACGAGGATCGCGTACGGGTCGCGCGTGCGCCGCCAGGGGAGGTCGCGGTGGTGCGCGCGGTACCAGGCGCGCAGCCGCCGCCCGAAGGCGGCGCGCCGCGCGGGGGACGGGGCGATCTCGCGGGGCTCGCGGCGGCGCGGCATCCGCGGAAACGTAGCCGCCGCCGCGCGTGGTGCAACGCGCGGCGGCGCGCCGTATCTTTCGCGCCATGACCAGGCTCCGCGCCGCGTGCGCGCTCGCCATCCTCGCCGCCGCCCCGCTCCCCGCGCAGGCGATCCGCTACGCGCCGGGGCAGTTCCGCTACGGCGTCGTCACCGCGATCAAGCGCAGCGACACGCGCGGCGGCGGCAAGCTCGAGTACACCATCACCGCGACCCAGGCCTTCACCCTCCTCCTCACCCCGCGGGGCGCCGACTCCCTCCGCTTCCGCCTCACCCTCGACGCCTACACGCTCGGCTCCGACCTCCCGGTGCAGCTCCCCGACGTCGGACAGCTCCAGGGGACCCAGGTGGAGGGGGTGGTCACGGCGTACGGGCGCATGGTGCACTACTCGCATCATTCGCCGGCGGCCGGCGGCGCCGACGCGCAGGCCCTCGCCGACAACATGTCGAAGTTCCTCGTGACCCTCCGCCCCGACGCGGTGGACGGCTCCGTCTCCGTCGACACCACGTCCAGCCACCAGCAGGACCAGAACGGCGACATCACCGAGCGCACCGTCACCACCACGCGCATCGATGGCGACACGCTCTACGCCGGCGAGAAGGCGTGGCGCGTGCGTCGCACCACCGAGGTCACCGTCTCGGGCTTCACCATCCAGGACGGGAAGGCGCTCCAGGTCTCCGGCGGCGGCGGCGGCGCGGGCACCTTCTATCTCAGCGTGAAGGGCGTGTACCTCGGCGCGGTCACGCGCAGCACCACGAACACCACGATCACCCTCCCCGACGGCGGCGCCATCGTGAGCGACCAGGAGGCCACGTCGGCGATCACGCTCGTGACGAAGTAGCGCTACTCATCCTCGCGCGCGCGCCGGCGGCGCTTCGTCTCGCTCCGGCGGTGCTTCGACGCCAGCCGCTCCTCCACCGCGCCGCGCGACGGGCGCGTGGGCACCCGCTTCCGCGGCACCGACAGCGCGCGGCGCACGAGCTCGGCGAGCCGCGCCTCCGCCGCGTCGCGGTTCTGCCGCTGGCTCCGCCGCACCGAGCTCACCACCCGCAGCCGCCCCTCGGAATCCAGCCGCGACGCCAGCCGCGCCATCACGCGCGCCTTCTCCGCCGGGGCGAGCGCCGCGCTCTCGCGCACGCTCCACACCACCTCCACGCGCGTGTTCGAGCGGTTCACGTGCTGCCCGCCCGCGCCCCCCGACCGCGACGCGTGCGTCTCCAGCTCCGCGCGGGGGATCCGCACCGCGGCGGTGACGTCGAGCGTGCCGCTCATGCCGGCTCCGCGGCGGGCGCCGGCGCGCGGTGCACCCGCACCGCGGCCACCCGCTTCCGCTCCATCGCCACCACCTCGAGCTCCCCGCCCGGGTACCGCACGCGGTCGCCCACGCGCGGCACGCGGCCGAGCAGCGTGAACACGTAGCCGCCGATCGTCGTCCAGCTCCCGTCGGGGATCTCCACCTGGTGATCCTGCCGCACGTCGATGATCGAGAGGTCCCCCGAGAGTTCCAGCTGCCCCCCCGCCGACGTGTAGTCGGGGCGCGCGCGCTCACGCTCGTCGGCGATGTCGCCCACGAGCTCCTGCACCAGGTCCTCGAGCGTGACCACCCCCTGCATGCCCCCGTACTCGTCGAGCACGATCGCCATGTGCTGCTTCGCGTGCCGCAGGTCGGCGAGCACCAGGTCGGCCGCGCGGCCGTCGGGCACGTAGAGCGGCTCCTTGTCCATCAGCGCCGCCACCGAGAAGGGGGCGGGGCCGTCCGCCAGGAAGAACGTCCGCGCGCGCAGCACCCCCACCACGTCGTCCGGCGTCTCGCCGTACACCGGGTAGCGCGAGTACCCCTCCGCGCGGATCGTCTCGCGCACCTCCTCCCGCGTCGCGTCGAGCGGGATGGCCGTCACCTTCGTGCGCGGCCGCATCACGTCGCGCGCCTTCTTCTTCTGGAAGACGAACACCCCCTCCAGCACCTCGCGGTCCGTCTCGCTGAAGTTCCCCGCCTCCAGCGACTGCCGCACGATGAGCTCGAGCTCCTCCGGCGAGTGCACCGCGGAGTGCGCGTTCGCCGGCGGCACGCGGAGCAGCCGCAGCACCCCGTTCGCCGACGCGTTGAGCAGCACGGTGAAGGGCGTGGCCACCCACGCGAGCACCCGCAGCGGATACACGATGCGGCGGCTCATCCGCTCGGGATCCCGGATCGCGATCGCCTTCGGCGTGAGCTCGCCGAGCACGATGTGCAGCATCGTGATCAGGATGAACGCCGTGGTCACGGTGGCCGCGCCGTGCGTCACCGCCGGCGAGGCGTCGAGCCCGAGATGATGCAGCGCGTCGCGGAGCAGCGACGCGATCGTCGCCTCCCCCACCCAGCCGAGCGCGAGCGACGCGATCGTGATGCCGAGCTGCGTGGTCGAGAGGTAGCGCGTGAGGTCGCCCTGCACCCGCTGCACGGCGCGCGAGCGCACGTCGCCGCGCTTGGCCAGCGCGTCGATCTTGCTGCGGCGCGAGCTCACGAGCGCGAACTCCGACGCGACGAAGAACGCGTTCACGCCCACGATCGCCAGCACCGCGAGCAGGCGCCAGATCACCTCGCTGGAGGACAGGTCAGGGCTCGCCTCGCTCACGTAACTCCTTGTCGCGTGTATTCGTCCAAGATATAGCAAAACGCCACGGTCGACGACGCCCGCGGCTCGTGCGCTCTGCAAGACGCCGCCCCCTACCATAATATCATCGCATGTTCGATCCGCGACGCGTGCTCCGCTGGATCTACATCGGCCGCCTGTCGCTCGCCGCCGCGATCTTCGTGGCCGCGCTCGTCCAGTGGCGCCGCGCGGACGCGTTCGACACCCTGCTCGCCACCCTCACGCTCTTCGGCGCCGCCGCCTTCACCGGCTGGTCGATCTGGCATACCCAGCAGACCGGGCGCGCCGGCCGCGGGTTCTGCTACCTGCAGGCGATCTTCGACGTCGCCGTCGTCACCGTCGTCGTGCACGTCACCGGCGGCGCCTCCTCCCTCTTCGCGCCCCTCTACATCCTCGTCACCGTCGGCGCGTCGCTCCTCCTCCCCGCCGGCGGCGGCCTCGTCGTGGCCCTCGCCGGCAACGCCGCCTACTTCGCCGACGTCTTCATCGGCCACGGCACCGCGATCGGCCTCGGCCTCGTGCTCCAGCTCATCGTCTTCGCCCTCGTCGCGCTCGCCGTCGCCTACCTCGCCGCGCGCCTCCAGGAGGCCGGCGTCAACCGCGAGGAGCTGGAAGCCCAGCTCGTCATCGCCAAGCTGCAGGCGGAGGACATCCTCAGGAACATCCGCTCGGGCATCGTCACCATCGACTCGCGCGGCCGCCTCCTCTTCGCGAACCCGATGAGCGGCCGCCTCCTCGGCTTCGACGCCGACGCCGTGCGCGGCCGCCCCGTGCGCGAGGTGCTCGCCAGCACCGCCCCCGCGCTCGTCGCCGCGCTCGAGCGCGCCGTCCAGGCGCGCGAACGCGTCACCCGCGGCGAAGCGGCGATCACCGTGCACGGCCGCACCTTCCCGATCGGTCTCACCACCACCACGATCGACACCGAGGGCGCGCCCGACAGCATCTCCGCCACCGCCATCTTCCAGGACATCACCGACAACAAGCGCCTCGAGGAGCTCCGCCTCCGCACCGAGCGCCTCGAAGCGGTGGCCGAGCTCAGCGCCTCGCTCGCGCACGAGATCAAGAACCCGCTCGCCTCCATCCGGAGCGCCGTCGAGCAACTCGCGCGCCGCCCCAAGGCGAACGACGACGAGCGCACCCTCGGCCGCCTCATCGTCCGCGAGTCCGACCGCCTCTCCCGACTCCTCTCCGAGTTCCTCGACTTCGCCCGCGTGCCGAGCACCGTCGGCGCGCGCGTCGACATGACGGCCGTCGCCCGCACCGCCGCAGGCCTCGCCGCCGCGCACCCCGACCGCCGCAAGGGCGTGCGCGTCGCCTGCGCCGCGCCCACCGAGCCGCTGCTCGTGGAAGGCGACGAGGACCTCCTCCACCGCGCCGTCTTCAACCTCGCGCTCAACGCCGTGCAGGCCACGCGCGAGGACGGCGAGGTGAAGGTGGACATCCACACGCTCCCCGTGGACCAGCTCCCCGCCGGCGTTCCCTTCGCCGGCGACGCCGTGTCCCTCTCCATCTCCGACGAGGGCCCCGGCATCCCCCTCGAGATCCGCGATCGCGTCTTCGACCCCTTCTTCACCACGAAGGCCGGCGGCACCGGCCTCGGCCTCCCGATCGTGCACCGCGCGATCGAGGCCCACCGCGGCTCCGTCTTCGTCGACAGCTCGCCCAAGGGCACCCGCTTCACCGTCCTCCTCCCCCTCGCCCGCCCGCCCCAGAGCGCGGAGCTCGCATGACCGCCACCGCCCCGACGCCGCCCAGCGTGCTCGTCGTCGATGACGAGACCGGCATCCTCGAGACGCTCAGCATCCTGCTCAAGAACGAGGGCTTCGCGCCCCTCGTCGCGCTCGGCGGCCGCGCCGGCCTCGAGCGCCTGCAGGCCGGCTCGCCGGACATCGTGCTCACCGACGTGCGCATGCCGAACGTGAGCGGCATCGAGATCCTCGGCGCCGCGCGCGCCAAGGACCCCGACATGCCGGTGATCCTCATGACCGCCCAGGCCGACCTGCGCTCGGCGATCCAGGCGGTGAACACCGGCGCCTTCTACTACATCCAGAAGCCGTTCGTCAACGACGACATCGTGGCGATCCTGCGCCGCGCCGCCGAGCACCGGCAGCTGCGCGTGGAGAACAAGACGCTGCGCCAGGAGATCCGCCGCCACGAGCGCGGCGCCGGCTCGGCGCCGATCGGCCGCAGCAAGCCCTGGCTCGACGTGCTCCGCCTCGCCGAGACCGTCGCGCCCACCGAGAGCACGGTGCTCATCCAGGGGGAATCGGGCACGGGGAAGGAGGTCATCGCGCGCTACATCCACACGCTGTCCGCGCGCGCCGACGGCTCCTTCCTCTCGATCAACTGCGGCGCCCTCCCCGAATCGCTGCTCGAGAGCGAGCTCTTCGGCCACGTGAAGGGCTCCTTCACCGGCGCGGTCAAGGATAAGACCGGCCTCTTCGCCGCCGCGAAGTCCGGCACCTTCTTCCTCGACGAGATCGGCGAGACCACGCCGTCCACCCAGGTGAAGCTCCTGCGCGTGCTCCAGCAGCGCGAGGTGATCCCCGTGGGCGGCACCGAGCCCGTGGCCATCGACACCCGCCTCGTGGCCGCCACCAACCGCGACCTCGAGGAGGAGATGAAGCGCGGCGGCTTCCGCTCCGACCTCTTCTACCGCCTGAACGTGTTCGCGCTCCACCTCCCCCCGCTCCGGCGCCGCCGCGAGGACATCCCCCTCCTCATCGACGCCTTCCTCGCGCGCAGCGCCGCGCAGCAGGGCGGGGAACCGAAGCGCCTGAGCGGCGACGCGCTCCAGGCGATGATGGAGTACGCCTGGCCCGGCAACGTGCGCGAGCTGGAGAACGCGCTCGAGCGCGCCGCGATCCTCTGCAAGGGCGACGTCATCGACGTGAGCATGCTGCCGCAGCGCGTCACCGAGCGCCGCTCCGAGCCGCTCATCTCCGACCGCACCCCCACCTCCAACCCCTCGCTCGACGCCATCGAGCGCGCGTACATCATGTGGGTGCTGCAGTCCGAGGGGGGCAACAAGAGCCGCGCCGCGGAGGTGCTCGGCATCGATCCCTCCACGCTCTACCGGAAGCTCTCGCGGTACGGGGTCGAGCCGTGACGGCAAGCGCCGCCGCTCGCCCCCGCGTCCCGCTCTTCCCCCTCCCCGCCGCGCGCCTCGCCGCCCGCCGCTGGGCGCCGTTCGCGATCGCGCTGGTCGCGATCGCCGCCTACGCCAACGCGCCCGCCAACGGCTACGTCCTCGACGACCGCGGCATCCTCGTCAACAACCCGCTCGTCACCCTCCCCTCCGGCATCTGGCGCGCCTTCGCGAACCAGTACTGGCCCGCCGGCATGGGCGGCCAGTACCGTCCGCTCGCCATCGCCTCGTATTCGCTCGACTGGTGGATCTCGGGCGGCGACCCGGGCTGGCTGCACGCCGTGAACGTGCTCTGGAACGCCGCCGCGGCGGTGCTGGTCTGGATGCTCGCCGCCGAGCTCCTCGCCCCGGGCGCCGCGTTGGCCGCCGCGCTCCTCTTCGCGCTCACGCCGCTGCACGTCGAGGCGGTGGCGAACGTCGTGGGGCGCGCCGAGTGCATGGCCGCCGCCTTCGTGCTCGCCGCGCTGCTCGCGCACCGGCGCGGCCGCTGGTGGGCGCCGGCGTTCTTCGCGCTCGCCCTCCTCTCGAAGGAGAACGGCGTCGTCTTCCTCGCCCTCGCGCCGCTGCACGACCTCCTCCTCGCGGGTCCCTGGCGCGAGGCGCTCCGCGCGCGGCGCCGCTTCTACGCGGCGTATGGCGTGGTGGCGGCGGCGTACGCCGCGGCGCTCCTCGCCGTCTTCCATGGCGCCCCCCTCGCGGCCCCCGCGCACACCTTCGACGGCGCCTCCACCGGCGAGCGCCTCCTCACCGTCGCCTCGGTCGTCCCGCAGTACGCCCGGCTCCTCCTCTTCCCCTTCGACCTCTCCGCCGACTACCAGCCCGCCGTCCTCGACCTGGCCCGCTCCGTGACGTTCGGGGTGGTCTCGGGCGTCATCCTGACGGTCCTGCTGGCCGTGGCGATCGCCCGCGCGTGGCGACGCGCGCCGGTGCTCGCCTTCGCGCTGGCGTGGATCCCGGTGGCGATCGCGCCGGTGTCGAACGTGTTCGTCGTGACGGGCGTGCTGCTCGCCGAGCGCACGCTCTATCTTCCGAGCGTTGGCGCGATGCTGGCGCTCGGCTGGCTGGTGCAGGAAACGGGGGCGCGGTGGCCGCGCGGCACGACGGCCGCGGTGCTCCTCGTGTCATCCGCCTTCGCCGTGCGCACGTGGACGCGGACGGAGGTCTGGCACGATTCGCGGACGTTCGCGCTCACGCTGGTGCGCGACCATCCCGAGGCGTACCGGGGGCATTGGGTGCTCGGCCGCGTCTTCGCGGCGATGGGGCGGATGCCCGAGGCGGAGCGGGAGTACGGAATGGCGCGGGAGCTGTTCGCGGGCGATCCCGTGGTCTGGCGCGAGAGCGCCGAGCTGCGGGCCGCGGCGCACGACTGGGACGGCGCGACGGCGATGCTCCGCCGCGCGCTGGCGCTCCGGCCGGGCGACGCGGGCGACCGGCTCCGGCGGGCGGATGTGCGCTACTTCGCGGGCGATCCGCGCGGAGCGGTGATGGAGGCGCGGCGCGCCCTCGCGGCGAGTCCCGATTCCATCCGCGCCGCGGTGATCATCGGGGCGGCGGCGCGGGCCCTGCGGGACACCGCGCTCGCCGACACGACGTTCGCGCGCATGACGGCGTTGCACCCGGAGAGCTGGGAGATGCAGGTTGGGTACGCGGATGTGCTGCTGGTGAAGGGAGACACGGCGGCGGCCCGCACGCACGCGGAGCTGGCCGTCAAGACGAGTGGAGGGGCGCCCCCCGCCTTGGCGGTGCGGGCCCGAGCCAAGGGCGAGACACCATGACCGAACCACGTCGCACCGAGTCCACGAGCCTGCCCCCCGACCTGGGCAAGTTCCAGCTCTTCACCTCGCTGAAGACCGAGATGATGCTCAATCTCGCGGTCCTCGGCACCGCCGCCCTGTCGCTCGCGGCGCTCAACGTCGTGGTGCTCGAGAGCATCATCGGCACCCGCAACGGCGCGATCTACCTCGGCCTCCTCTTCATCGCCGACATCGTGCTCTTCGTCGCCTTCGGCGCGTACAAGATCCAGGGGCTCGTGCTCGACCCCCTCGATGAGATCGTCGACACCACCGAGGCGATCGCCGCCGGCGACCTCTCGCGCCGCGCGCCCAAGGGGAAGAACCGCGAGTTCGCGCGGCTCTCCCGCTCGGTGAACCGCATGACCGCCCGCATCCTCGAGGAGCAGGCGCAGCGCACGCACCTCGAGAAGGTGGCGAGCGTGGGCCGTCTCGCCGCCGGCGTGGCGCACGAGATCGGCAACCCGCTCGGCGCCATCAACGGCTACGCGCACCTCCTCGAGGGGAGCGTGCCCAAGGGGACGGAGGCCGCCGAGGCCGTCGGCGGCATCGTGCGCGAGAGCGAGCGCATCGACCGGATCATGCGCGGCATGCTCGAGTACGCGCGCCCGCGCCGCCGCGTGGCCGGCGCCGTGGACGTGAGCGAGGTGGCCGAGCACGCGTCCGAGATGCTGCGCGACCAGGGCGCGCTGCGCGGCGTCACCCTCCACACCAATCTCGCCAAGGACGTCCCCGCGCTCGGCGGCGACCGCCACGAGATGGAGCAGGTCTTCGTGAACCTCCTCCTGAACGCCGTCGACGCGCTCGACGGGAAGGGGGAGATCTGGCTCGTCACGCAGTGCGTCCCCTTCGGCGAGATCTTCGGCACCCCCGCCCAGCGCCGCGCCGGCGACCCGCGCGGCGTGACGATGGTCCGCGAGCAGAGCGCGCGCATGCGCGCCTGGCTCAACACCGTGGGGGAGCCGTCGCGCGTCGTGAAGGTGATCGTGGCCGACAACGGCCCCGGCGTGTCGCTGGCCGACAGCGAGCGCATCTTCGACCCCTTCTACACCACCAAGGACCCGAACAAGGGCACCGGCCTCGGCCTCGCCATCGTCTCGCGGATCATCGAGAGCATGGGCGGCACGATCTGGGTGCGCGCGGCGCGCGAAGGGGGCGCCGCCTTCATGGTGTACTTCCCCGTGCCGGAGAACGCGGCGTCCGACGCCGGCGGGGCCGCCGCGCCCGCTTCGTGAGGATCCTCGTCGTCGACGACGAGCCGGGACTGCGCCAGACCCTGACTCGCATCCTCGGCGCGGAGGGACACACCACGCTCACCGCCGCCGACGGGCAGGAGGCGCTCGCCCGGCTCGAGACCGAACCGGTCGATCTCGTGCTGTGCGACCTCCGCATGCCGAAGATGTCGGGGCTCGAGCTCATCGAGAAGTACGCCGCGGGCGGGGGGCGCGCCATCATCATCGCGATGAGCGCCTACGGCGACTCCGACACCGCGATCGCCGCCATGCAGAAGGGGGCCTACGACTACGTGCCCAAGCCCTTCCGCGCGGACGAGGTCGTGCTCGCGGTGCGGAAGGCCGCCGAGCGCGAGAAGCTGCGCCAGCGCGTGGACACGCTCGAGGGGGAGCTGCGCGCGGCGCGCGGCGACGGCGAGATCGTCGGCGGCAGCCCGTCGATGCGCGC
The DNA here is from genome assembly GCA_035524735.1 of Gemmatimonadaceae bacterium. Taxonomy (GTDB): domain Bacteria; phylum Gemmatimonadota; class Gemmatimonadetes; order Gemmatimonadales; family Gemmatimonadaceae; genus DATKOH01. The sequence goes on along the minus strand of DATKOH010000280.1, from coordinate 4,613 downwards.
CGCGCTCGAGGTCGCGCGCAAGGTCGCCCGCCACCCGAGCGCCGTCCTCCTCACCGGCGAGAGCGGCACCGGCAAGGAGCTCGTCGCGCGGCTCATCCACCGGTCGAGCCCGCGCGCGCAGGAGGCCTTCATCGCGGTCAACTGCGGCGCCATCCCCGAATCCCTCCTCGAGACCGAGCTCTTCGGCCACGCGAAGGGCGCCTTCACCGGCGCGTCGCACGAGAAGGCCGGCCTCTTCGAGGAAGCGCACGGCGGCACCCTCTTCCTCGACGAGATCGGCGACCTCCCCGTCGCGCTGCAGGTGAAGCTCCTGCGCGCGCTGCAGGAGGGGGAGGTGCGCCGCGTGGGCGCCAACGCCTCCACCAAGGTGGACGTGCGCCTCATCACCGCCACCAATCGCGACCTCGCGAAGGACATCGCGAGCGGCCGATTCCGCGGCGACCTGTACTACCGGATCAACGTCGTCACCATCAAGCTCCCCCCGCTGCGCGAGCGCCCGCAGGACATCGCCGAGCTCGCCCTGCACTTCCTCCGCCGCTACAACGAGCGCCTCGGCCTCGGCGTGGAGAGCATCTCCCCCGCGGCCATGCGCCGCCTCGCCGAGTACGCGTGGCCCGGCAACGTGCGCGAGCTGGAGAACGTGATCGAGCGCGCCCTCGTGCTCGCGCAGGGGCGCACGATCGAGCCCGAGCACCTCGCGGAGTTCGTCAGCGCGAGCGAACGCCAGGCGCCGGCCACCGACGACCTCTCCATCAAGCGGCAGACGGAGGAGCTCGAGCGCCGCCTCATCCGCCGCGCCCTGGAGCAGACGCGCGGCAACCGCACGCGGGCGGCGCAGCTCCTCGAGCTCTCCCACCGCGCGCTCCTCTACAAGATCCGCGACTACCAGCTCGGCGACTGACTCGCGCCGCGTTCCGCCGCCGCGCGGAACGATCGGCTGACGCATCCCGCGCCGCGGCATCCCACATTGCCGGCGTCCCTCACCACGCGAGGCGCCGCATGAACCCCACCATCCGCCGCGGCTTCACCCTCGTCGAGTGCCTCGTCGCGGTCACGCTGCTGGCCGTCGGGATGCTCGCGCTCTCGGCCACCACCCTCACCGTGGAGCGCACGGACGGCCGCGCCGCCCGCCGCGACGCCGCGGCCACGCTCGCCTGGGCGCGCCTCGAGGCGCTGCGCGGCACGCCCTGCGCCGCGCGCGCGAACGGCGGCGCCGCCGCGGGCGGGATCGCCGAGCACTGGCGCGTGCTCCCCGCGCCCGGACTCTCCCTCGCGCGCGACTCGCTCGTGCTCCCGCCGGAGGACGCGCGCACGCCGCCGCCCATCGTCGTCGCCGCGGCGCTCCCGTGCTGAACCCGCGCCGGGGCTTCTCCCTCGTGGAGCTGATCGTCGCCGTGGTCGTCGCCTGCGCGATCGGCGCCGCCGTGCTCGAGAGCGGCGTCGGCCAGCAGCGCGCCTTCGCCGCCGGTGCGCGGCGGGCCGTCGCGCGCGACGCCGTGCGGCAGGCCGCGGCCATCCTCTCCGCCGACCTCCGCGCCCTCTCCCCGCGCGACGGCGATCTCTACGCGATCGCTCCCTACCAGGTGGAGTTCCGGCTGTTGCTCGGCGCGTCCGTGCTCTGCACCATCGGCGCCGCGCGCGATGCGGCGGTGCTCCCGCCGCTCCCCTCCGCCTCCCGGCTGGGGCTCACGAGCTGGGTCGCCGCGCCGGCGGCGGGGGACACGCTGCTCGTCCTCGACGCGGCGAGCGGTGCCTGGGCGCGGCACGTGCTCACCACCGATCCCGCGGCCGGCGCGAGCTGCCCCGTCGGGAGCGGATTCGCCGAGACGCCCGCGGAGGCCGCCGCCGGATGGCGCATCGCGTTCCGCCCGCCGCTCGCGCCCACCGTGCGCCCGGGCGCGCCGCTGCGATTCGTGCGCCGCGCCCGCTACCAGCTGTACCGCGCCGCCGACGCGCGATGGTACCTCGGCTTCGTCGACTGCCTCGCCACGCGCGCCACCCCGTGCGCCGTCGTGCAGCCCGTCGCCGGCCCGTACGATGCGGGCGGCCTCCGCTTCGCCTATCTCGACTCCGCCGGCGCGCCGGCCGCCGCGCCCGCGGATGTCGCCGTGATCACCGTCGATGCCCGCGCGTCGTCCGCCGCCGCCGACCCCGGCCGTCCCCCGCGCCGCGACTCCGCGCGCGCGGTGATCGCCGTGCGCGATTGACGCCGCCCCCATGGTCCGCCGCCGTCCGGGCGTGGCGCTCGCGCTCGTCCTCGTCGCGCTCATCCTCGTGGGCGCGCTGGCCGCCGGCGCCGTGATGGCCGCGGGGCAGGGGATGCGCGACGCCGCCGGCGCCCTCGGCCGCGTGCGCGCCCTGGCCGCCGCGGAGGACGGCCTCGCGCGCGCCGCCGCGCCCCCCTCCTGGGATCCCGCGCGCACCGCCCCGGGCCCTCCCGGCCTCGTCGCGACCATCGCCTTCGCGCCGCCCGGCGCCGTGGACACGGTGCGCGTCGTCCGCCTCGACAGCGCCTCCTGGCTCCTGATCTCCGAGGCGCGCACCCTCGCCCCCGCGTCGATCGCCGCCCACGCCCGCATCGCCCGCCACTTCACCTCGGACGCGAGCGGAGCGCTCGCCCACCCCCACCCGCACTCCTTCACCACCGCCCCCTGACCCCTCCCCCCGCCGCGCCGCCTTGCCTGCACTCACGAAACGACATGGGACCCGCGATGTGACGCGTTACTTTAGCCCGCCCCGCTCGTGTGACTAGCGGACAACGTCTTGGCATCGGTCGGCAAGAGTTCGGTGCCGGTGCGTTTTCGATTCCACTGCACGCGGCCCTCCGCGTGCGTTTGCGCTTCCACCTACGCCGGTCCACACCATGGCGCTCTTCGGGAAGAAGAAGACGACGATCGGGCTCGACATCGGGTCGGGGCTGATCAAGGTCGCGGTGATCGATCACGGCCGGGCCGAGCCCGAGCTCGTGAAGGTCGCGATCGCCCCGCTGCTCGCGGACGCGATCGTCGAAGGCGAGGTGATGGACCCCGGCATCGTGTCCGACGCCATCCGCACGGCGCTCGCCACCGCGGGGGTCAAGGCGAAGGGCGTCGTGACCGCCGTCGGCGGCCGCGACGTGATCATCAAGAAGATCCAGATCGACCGCGTGAAGGAGCAGCAGGCGCGCGAGCTGATCCGCTGGGAAGCGGAGCAGCACGTGCCCTTCGACATGGAGTCGGTGGAACTCGATTTCCAGATCCTCGACCCCGACGCCGACGGCCTCGAGATGAGCGTGCTCCTCGTGGCCGCCAAGCGCGACCTGGTCGAGGGGAAGATCCGCCTCCTCACCGACGCCGAGATCCAGCCGTCGATCGTGGACGTGGATGCCTTCGCCCTCCACAACGCCTTCGAGCTCAACTACCCCGAGGCGATGAGCGGCGTCGTGTGCCTGGTGAACATCGGCCACGAGGTCACGAACATCAACATCCTCGACGACGGCGTGCCGCTGCTCACGCGCGACATCGCGCTCGGCACCCGCAAGTTCCGCGAGGACCTGCAGCGCGAGCGTGGTCTCTCCGCCGAGGAGGCGGACGGCCTGCTCCAGGGCTACGAGAAGTCCCCGCACCTGCAGTCGATCCTCGACACTCGCGGCGAGGAGATGGCCGTCGGCATCGAGCGCGCGGCCGCCTTCCTCGCCAGCTCGTCGCGCTCGAGCGCGAAGCTCAAGGCCGTCTACACCTGCGGCGGCGGCGCCCGCGTGCCCGGCCTCACCGAGGCGCTCGGCAACCGGCTGCGCCTCCCCGTGAGCATGGCCACGCCGCTCCAGCGGCTCCGCCAGCGTGACGGCGCGTTCGACACGCTCGTCGAAGATGATGTCGCTCCGCTCCTGATGCTTCCCATCGGTCTGGCGCTCCGCCAGGTCGCCTGACCGCGTACGAGGCCGCGACATGATCGAGATCAACCTCCTCCCAGGTCAGACCGCCAAGAAGGGCGGCCGCGCGGGCGCCGGCATGGATGTCGGCGCCGCGGCGTCGCTCATCGTCAGCAAGGTCAAGGACCCCTGGCTCATCGGCGCCGTGGGGAGCCTCGCCTTCGCCGGCCTGGCCATCGGCGGCCTCTATTGGTACCAGCGCGGGCAGGTCGCCGCGGTGGACCAGCGGCTCCAGGTCGCGAAGACCACCAACGACCGCTACACCGGCGTCATCAAGGAGAAGCGCCGCGCGGAGGCGGAGCGCGATTCCGTCGTCCGCCAGGTCGATCTCATCAAGAGCTTCGACAACAAGCGCTTCGTCTGGCCGCACATCATGGACGAGATCAGCCGCGCGCTCCCGCCCTACACCTGGCTGACCTCGGTCGTGCAGACCAACATGGGCGCCCCGGCCGCCTCCGCGGCCGCCCCCACGCAGAAGCCCGGCGACAAGGCGCCGCGTCCGCCCGAGGTGGACAGCTCCGCCGTCCCGCGCGTGCGCCTCAAGATCATCGGCAACACCGTCGACATCCAGGCGCTCACGCGCTTCATGAAGCTCCTCGAGGCGTCGCCCTTCCTCGAGAACGTCCAGCTCGACAAGTCGTCGATCATCCTCATTGATGGGAAAGAGGTCACCGAGTTCACCCTCACGGCGTTCTACCAGACG
>DATKOH010000279.1:0-12938 GCA_035524735.1 Gemmatimonadaceae bacterium | reverse complement strand
CGACGCTGCGCTGCCGGGCACGTGGGACATCAGCTGGCTCGACCAGCTCAAGGGGAAGCACAAGCAGGTGTTCGACACCTCGCACATCGGCTTCGCGCTCATCGTGCCCACCAATTACCTGGATGCGATGAACACGCTCTTCGGCATGAACTACCCCGACGTCAACGCCGTGATCGGGATCGGCGGCTCCGCCTTCCCGCTGAACGCCGGGGACGCGCTCTGGGCGAAGTACGAGATCGGCCGCCGCTGGGACGTGAAGGATCCCGCCACCGGCCAGTGGGCGACGCACAACATCTTCCTCGACGGCCAGAAGTTCGGGAAGAAGGTGACGGGGGTGAAGCCGCTGATGGCGCGCGGCGCGATCTTCTGGCAGTGCAACAACGCGCTGAACGGGATCGTCTCCGAGATCGCCGCCGACCTCAAGCTCGACTTCGACCAGCTCAAGGCGGAGTTCGTGGCGAACCTCGTGCCGGGCGTGAAGCTCGTCATCGCGCACACGGCGATGATCGGTCTCGCGCAGGAGCACGGGTGCACGTACGAATCAATTTGAACTGACCGGTTGCCGGGGACCGGTTTCCGGTTTCGGGTGGGCGGTGTCCGATGAGCGGTGACCGGGCGCTCGCCCACCGGACCCCGGACACCGCCCATCGCGAACCGGGCACCGGGCACCGGGAACCCGCCCGTCAGTTCACGGCACCAGAAGCAGCTTCCCCGTCGTCACACGCCCTTCGAGATCGCGGTGCGCCTGCGCCGCGTCGGCGAGCGGGTAGTCGCGCGAGATCCGCAGCCGCAGCTCGCCGCGCGCGATGGCGCCGAGCACGTCCGACGCGCGCTGCGCGAGTTCCTCGCGCGCGGCGATGTAGTGCGCCAGCGTCGGACGCGTGAGGAAGAGCGAGCCCTTCTGGCTGAGCACGATCGGATCGAACGGGGGCACCGCGCCGCTCGATCCCCCGTAGAGCACGAGCATCCCGCGCGGGCGCAGCACGTTCAGGTCGCGGTCGAAGGTGTCGCGCCCCACGCCGTCGTACACGACGTCCACGCCGCGGCCGCCCGTGAGCCGCTTCGTCTCCGGCTCGAAGTCGGCCGCGGTGTACACGATCACGTGATCGGCGCCGGCGCCGCGGGCGAGCGCGGCCTTCTCCTCCGTGCCCGCCGTGGCGATCACGCGCGCGCCGAGCCGCTTCGCCATCTGCACGAGCAGCAGCCCCACGCCCCCCGCCGCCGCGTGCACGAGTGCGGTCTCGCCGGCGCGCAGCGGGTACGTCGTGCGCGTGAGATAGTGCGCGGTCATCCCCTGGAGCATCGCCGCCGCGGCCTCGCGCGCGCCGAGCCCATCGGGGATGCGCACGAGCCGATCGGCCGGCACCGCGGCGAACTCGGCGTACGCGCCGAGCGTCCCCGTGTACGCGACGCGATGGCCCACCCGCACGTCCGTCACCGCCGCGCCGATCTCGAGCACGGTGCCCGCCCCCTCCTGGCCGGGGATGAAGGGGAGCGGCGCCTTGTAGCGTCCCTCGCGGAAGTAGACGTCGATGAAGTTGACGCCGATCGCCTCGAGACGGATGAGCGCCTCATCCGCCTTCGGCACCGGCCGGTCGGCTTCCACCCACTGGAGAGCGTCCGCGGATCCGGTGCTACTCACCACGATCGCCTTCATTCCCAAGTGCCTGGGGTTCGCGGTGTGCGGTGTGCGGTTGCCGATGGGCGGTGACCGGTGCGCGGTGTGCGAGCGCACACCTCGGGCACCGCACAACGGGCACCGCCCACCGCAAACTGGTGACCGGGAACCGGGAACCGCGCCGCCCGATCGTGCGCGCGGCTCACTCGAACTCCCGCCTGGCCGGTGTTTGCTCCGCGCTCACGCGGCCGGTCACGATGTCGGCCCTCGCGTAGCTCTCCCCCTTCACCGGCGCGCCGGCGAGGCGCCGGAGGTAGCCGATCTGTCCGGTGTGCGTGAGCGCATCCGCCACGGGGCCCTGGAAGAGCACTTCGGGGGAGCGCCCGAGCGACTGCCCCGACGCGAGGTACGCGTCGAACGCGGCGAGCGCGGCGAAGAAGCGCGCGCGGTCCGCGTCCCAGGTGGTGGGGCGGGTGTCCTGCCAGACCCACTGCCCCTGCGCCATGCTCAGCCCCCAGTCGAAGAGGTCGCACATGTGCGCGAGGATCTCCCCCGCGCTCCGGCTGCCGGGGGCGGCGCGCACGTCCGAGAAGCCGGGGGGCACGTCGCGCGTCGCCTTCGCGGCGCGGTAGGCGAGGGTGGCCACCGTGTGGCGGAGCATCGCGACATCGGTCATGAGGCACCCGCCGGCGCGGCGGTGCGCCGCAGCCGTCCGCCGGCGAACTGCCCGGCGAAGTACGCGGCGATGAACAGCGGGAGGGTCACGAGATGGAAGCCGAGTCCGGCGGCGAAGCGGAGCGCGATCGCGAAGGGGATCGGCGCGTGGATCGCGACGAACCACTTCGGGGAGAGCTTGCGCAGTCCCTCGCGCCAGTAGCCGAAGGGGACGTTGAGCAGGAGGATCGCGCCGGCGACGAGCCAGATGCGCGGGGGGAAGAGATCCATGATCGAATCTTCGGCGGTGCGGGGCGCGCGCGGTAGGGGCGGGGTGTCCCGAATCCCTTCGTGGGCGCGCGCCGTAGTTTCCCTTACAGAAGGTAACACTGTCCCCGAATGCCGCCCTGGCGCCGCCGCGCCAACGTGCGGCGACCAGAGGAGCACCCCGATGACCGGACCGAACACGGAAGGGCAGGCGCGCACCGAGACGCACAAGATCGACGGTACCGAGCTGGTGGCGCGCATCAAGGCGCTCGTGCACGAAGGGAACGTGCGCCGCGTGATCGTGAAGGGGGAGAACGGCCAGACGCTCATGGAGATCCCGCTCACCGTGGGAGTGGTGGGCGCGGTGCTTACCCCCATCTGGGTCGCGCTCGGCGCGATCGCCGCGCTCGCGTCCAAGCACACCATCGTCGTCGAACGCAAGGAACCGTAGCCCTCTCACCCGCCGCGACCATGACCCCGGTGCTGATCGTCTTCGCGACCAAGTACGGCCAGACGGCCAAGATCGCCAACCGGATCGCCGAGGTGCTCTGGCAGGACGGGGTGCCGTCGGTGCTGCTGACGGCGGGGGAGGTGCCGGCGACGATCGACGTCACCGGCTACGGCGGCGTGATCGTGGGCGCGCCGGTGCTCGCGGGGAGCCATCCGAAGGCGGCGCGCCGTTTCGTCGCGAGCCACCGCGCCACGCTCGACCACGTGCCCACCGCGTTCTTCTCGGTGAGCATGTCGGCGGCGGGGAAGGAGCTCGCGCAGCAGGTGGACGCGCAGCGGAAGATCACGGAGTTCGTGGAGGAGACGCGCTGGCGCCCGACGCGCACCGCGTCGTTCGCGGGCGCGATCGCCTACACGAAGTACGGTCCGCTCACGAAGTGGTTCATGAAGCGGATCGCGAAGAAGGAAGGGGCGTCCACCGACACGTCGCGCGACCACGAGTTCACCGACTGGGCGCGAGTGGACCGCTTCGCGCACGAGTTCGGCGCGCTGGTGCGCGCGGTGCACGAACCGGCGCCGCCCCTTCCCGCCGAGCCGCACGAGCCCGCGTTCATCGGCTAGTGCCGCGAACGGGCGCCCCGGGTCCCGCGGTCGCGCGGGGGCCCGGGGCGTGCGTGCATCTAGTGGGCGCCCACCTGCAGCTCGTCGGCGCCGGCGAGCACGAAGAACTCGTCGTTCCGGTCTTGCGCGCGTGACGCGGCATCGTCGCCCACGGCGATGGGGCGCTCCTTGCCGTAGGTGACGATCTCGATCCGGTCGGCGGCGATGCCGTGATCCACGAGATAGCGCTTCGCCGCCGCGGCGCGCGCCTGGCCGAGGGCGAGGTTGTACTCGTCGGAGCCGCGATCGTCACAATTGCCGGCGATCAGGATGTGGAGCCCGGGGTGCTGCTGCAGGATCGGGAGCTTCGCGTCGAGGCGGGCCTTGTCGGAATCGGGCAGCGCGGCCCGGTCGAAATCGAAGTAGGTGAGCCGGGCGAGCTGCTGCTGCGCGTCGGCGAGCGCCTTCGCTTCGGCCGCCATCTGCGCCTCGTGCGCCTTGGCGTCGCGCGCCATCTGCGCGAGGACCACCGAGTCCTCCCAGGCGGTGGTGTGCTTCGGGTGCGCGGGCGCCGGTGCCGCGGCGACCTGCGGGGGCGTGTGGTGCGCGCAGCCGGCGGCCAGCGCGGCGGCGCAGAGGAGGGCGATGGGACGCAGCGCCCGGGAGAATGGGTCCGGCATGGTGAGGTGCCTCCGGGAATCCCCCGGCCGAACGGGATCCGCGCGCCGGCGGCCGGGGGCGGGCGCCGGGGGCGGAGTCGTCGCGATGACGCGACATCCTGTGATACGCGCCAGTGCGCCAGACGTTCCGGCGATACCCTCGCGTGCCCATCGCACAACCCTTACATTTCCCCCCGCGTCACCCCGACAATTCCAATCCATCGTCAAGGAGCATGCAATGGCCCCGCACGTCCGTGTCACGTCCGTCGCGCTGATCGCGGCCCTCGCCGCGTGCGCCGGCGGGAGCAAGGAGCAGCCCGCTTCGTCCTCCAACGCCGCCGCCCCGGCCGCCGCGCCCGCCGCGGCCCCCGCCGCCGCGCCCGCCGCCGGCGCCCCCGGCGAGCAGCAGTACGCCGTGTGCCAGGCCTGCCACCAGGCCACCGGCATGGGCCTGCCCGGCACCTTCCCCCCGCTCGCCGGCTCCGAGTACGTGAACGGCACGCCCGAGAAGCACATCGCGATCGTGCTGCACGGCCTCACGGGCCCGGTGACGGTGAAGGGGCAGACGTTCAACAGCCTCATGGCCCCGCTCGGCGCCACGATGAGCGACGCCGACATCGCGGCCGCGATCAACTACGAGCGCTCCTCGTGGGGGAACAACGGCGTGCACGTGACGCCGGAGCAGGTGGCCGCGGTGCGCGCGAAGACGGCCAGCCGCACCACGCCGTGGACGGTCGCGGACCTCAACGCGATGAAGTAGCCGTACGCCGCTCGGTTCGAGCGGCAGGACGGGGGCGTTCGCGTGATGGCGCGGACGCCCCCGTTCGCATCGCGGCGCGGTAGATTGTGCGCATGGCCGAGGCTCCGCACGACCCCAGGCCCTTCCCGAATTCCTACCGCGTGCCCGGCGCGCGGCTCTACGCGGGCGAGTACCCGGGCGCGCGCACCGGGGATGTGGCGCGCGAGAAGCTCGCCGGGCTGCTCGACGCCGGCATCGCGCACTGCATCGACCTCACCGAGGAAGGGGAGCTCTACACGTACCATGAGCTGCTCGCCGAACTCGCCGAGGCGCGCGGCGTGACGGTGCGGCACACGCGGCTCTCCATCCCCGACATGGACGTTCCGCATCCCGAGCGGATGACGGAGATCCTCGATGCCATCGACGCGGCGCAGGCCGCCGGGCACGTGACGTACGTGCACTGCTGGGGCGGCATCGGGCGCACGGGCACGGTGGTGGGCTGTCATCTCGTGCGCCGCGGGATGACGGGCGAGGAGGCGCTCGCCGAGGTGCAGCGCCTCTACGACACCATGAGCGCGGAGAAGCGCGCGTACCACCCCGAGAGCCCGCAGACCGCGGAGCAGCGCGACTTCGTGCTCGCCTGGTTCGGCTGACGCGCGGGCGCGCGCGCGCTCAGTGCCGGAGCCCCACCGCGAGGCCGATCTGCCAGATGGTCGCCTGCGCCGTGCCCGCCTGCCCGCCGAGGGAACCCGGGGAGATCTGCGCGATGTAGCTCACCCACGGCATCACCGCGAGATCGGAGTGGAAGGGGAACCAGTCGTAGCCGATGCCGCCGCCCACCGAGGCGCTCGACGACGTGATGCCGTTCAGCCGCACCTGCCCCAGCCCGACGTTCGCGCGGATCCAGAGGCTGCCATCCTCGAACGGGTACCAGGTGCCCGCGGCCGTGTAGAAGGAGACCACGCTGTTCGTCGCGGCGCCGAAGCTCGACGTGTGCGTGTCCACCTGCAGGCCGATGCGCCAATTCGGGTCGATCGTGCCGCCGATCGCGAGCGACCAGGCGAGGCCGGACACGCTCTGGCTGGCGATGCAGTCGGTGCCGGTGCAGCCGGCGGTGGTGAGCTGGATGCTGCCGTAGCTCGGACTGATGTCGACGTAGGCGCCGGAGCGCGGGCGTTCCTCCGGCGATTGGGCGGCGGCGCCGGCCGCGGCGGTGAGGAGCAGGGCAAGACTCGCGAAGCGCATGACGGGGCGGGGTGATGGGTGGCGGGCATGGCGCGCGCGATTCAGTATACCATCCGCCCGCCGATTCGGTCCCTCGCCCATCCTCCCTCGCCCCCTCCGCGCATGTCCGACCGCACGCGCACCGTCTCCTGGTCCGATCCCTCGAGCTTCCTCGCCGACCCGGCGAAGTCCGGACTCGACCTCCTCCTGAGCACGCTCGGGCCGCCGGTGCTCCGGCCGCCGGTGGGCGAGCTGCTGGACCTCGTGCCGGTGGAATTCGCGAAGGGGCGCGCCGTGTTCACGCTCGTGGCGCGGGAGTTCCACTACAGCCTGCTGAACACGATGCACGGCGGCGTGCACGCCTTCCTCCTGGACACCGCGATGGGCTGCGCCGTGATGACGATGATGGCGCCGGGGCAGGGTTACACGACCACCGACCTGCAGGTGCGCTACGTGCGCCCGGTGACGGTGGCGAGCGGCACGCTGCGCGGCGAGGGGACGGTGGTGCACGCCGGTTCGCGGCTGGTGACGGCGGAGGGGCGCATCACCGACGGCGCGGGGCGGCTCGTGGCGCACGGCAGCACCGCGTGTCTCACCTTCCCGCGCTGACCGAGCGCCCTCCCGGCCACCAGTTCCACGCGCCGGCGAGCGTCATCAGCGCGGGCACGATCACCATGCGGATGACGGTCGCGTCGAGGAGCACGGCGGCGGCGAGGCCGAAGCCGAGCACCTGCACCACGAACACGCGCGCGAAGGCGAACGCGCCGAAGACGAGGATCATGATCAGCGCGGCGCTCGTGATCACGCCGGCGCTCGCGCGCACGCCGTCCTCGATCGCGCGGTCGCTGTCCCCCGTGGCGTCGAAGCCTTCCTTGATGCGCGCGAGCAGGAACACCTCGTAGTCCATGCTCAGCCCGAAGGTGATCGCGAAGACGAGCACGGGCACCACGCCGAAGATCGCCTCGCTCGGCCCATCGAGCCCGAAGAAGCGCGCGCCGTGGCCGAGCTGGAAGACCCACACGAACAACCCGAAGCTGCCGGCCACGGAGAGCAGGTTCATCACCACCGCCTTCACCGGCACGAGCACGCTGCGGAAGGCGAAGGCGAGCATCGCCGCCGTGACGGCGAGGATCATCGCGATGAGGAGAGGGAAGCGCGCCATGAGCCGGTCCTGCAGGTCCACCGAGCCGGCGAAGAATCCGCCGACGGCGATGTCCGCCCCCGCCAGCGCGGGGAGCTGCGGCGCGGCGGCGATGCGGCGCACCGCGCGCACGGTGCGGGTCGCGCCGGTGAGCGAGACGCTGTCGCGGAGCACCACGTCGAGGAGCGCCACGCGGCCGTCGCGGCTCAGATAGGCGTCGAGGAAGCCGGGCATCCGCGCGCGGGCGGCGGCGCTGTCGGCGTACATCATGCGCAGGAGCGTGAGCGGGATCCCGCTGTCGGGGGCGGCCACCGAGCGCACGAGGTGCACGCGCGGATCGGCGCGCAGGGAATCGCCGAGGGCGGCGATCGCCTGGAGGGAGGCGCCGTCGAGCGCGTTCCCTCCGGGGGGCAGTTCCACGGTCACGCGGATCGGCTGCGCCACGGCGCCGAGCCCGAGGCGGTCGAGCGCCGCGGCGCCTTCCGCGCTCTCGGTGCCGGCGGGCCACCAGTGGCGCGCCGGGAGTCCGATCGTGAGCCGCGTCACCGGCCACGTGACGAGCGCGATCACGGCGAGCCCCGCGGCCAGCGAGGGGATCGGGCGGGCGATCACCGCGCGCGCCCAGCGGCGCCACCAGTCGGTGGTGTGGATCCACGCGAGACGGGCGGCGAGCGCGCGCGGCCAGTCGATGCGGTGGCCGAGCAGCGCGAGCAGGGCGGGGAGGAAGGTGGTGGCGAGCGCCACCGAGATGCCGACCACCACGAGCCCGCCCACGCCGAGGCTGCGCGTCTCGACGAGCGGCGTGAAGAGGAGCGCGGCGAAGCCGACCATCACGGTGAGCCCGCTCGTGATCACGGCGCGGCCGGCGGTGGCGGCGGCGCGCGCGGCCGCCGCGGCGGCGCCCGCCGGCGAAGCGTCGCGCGCGGCGAGCTCCTCGCGGAAGCGCGTCACCACGAGCAGGGAATAGTCGATGCCCACGCCGAGGCCGAGCATCGTGGTGATGTTCATGACGAACACGGACATCGGCATCACGCGCGCGAGGAGCGCGATCACCGCGAGCGAGATCCAGATGCTGAGGAAGCCGACGGCGAGGGGGAGCGCGGCGGCGACGAGCGCGCCGAAGGCGGCGACGAGCACGATCAGCGTCACCGGCGCGAGGCGGAGCTCGGCGTCGCGGCTGTCGCGCTCGCTCGTGGCGCGCAGGTCGGCGTCGAGCGGCGCTTCGCCGGTGATGCGCGCGCGCACGCCGGCGGCGGCGGGGCCGGCCGCCGCCAGCGCGCCGGCCACGAGCGCCCGCGCGGGGGCCACGAGGTCCACGGGCTCGCGCCCCCCCGCGCGCGAGAGGGCCACGAAGAGCGCGGTCGTGCGGTGATCGGCGGTGATGAGCCGCGCGCTCCCGGTGCTGCGCCAGGAGGTGACGCGCGTCGCCCAGGGCGCGGCGGCGAGCGCGGACTCCACCGCGTGGAGCGCGAGCGCGGGGGCGCCGCTGTCGAAGGGCGCCGGCGATTCCACCGTGACCACGAGCACGTCCCCCGCGGGCTCGGCGAAGCGGGTGGCCACGAGCGCGTCGGCGCGCGCGGACTCGGTGTCGTCGGGCGCCTTGCCCCGCGCCGTGAGCGCATCGACCACGCCGGGCGCGTACGCCGTGGCGACGGCCGCGGCGCAGAGCCAGCCGCCGAGGATGAGCCGGGGGAAGCGCATGCGGGAGTATGCCCGGCGCGCGGCGCCGGGGGAAGCGCGAGGGCTGTCGGAGGGGGGCGTTAGCGTCCTCTCATCCGGCGCACTCGACAGGCGCGCCCTCACCCTCCACGTTCAGGCCATGGCGAAAGCGGAACGACGCGGTCGAGGGAGCGTGCGGCGGAAACCCGCGCGCGCCGCACGGGCGACGGCGACGCGCGGCGGCGCCGCGCCGCGCTCCGATGCGAAGGTGCAGCGCTGGGTGGACCTGCTCGCGGTGCTCCTCACGCACCACTACCCGGTGACGTTCGTGAACATCCAGCGGCAGGTGCCGGGCTACCGCCCGCGCGGCGCGCAGCGCGAGAGCGTGATGCGGATGTTCGAGCGCGACAAGGATGAGTTGCGCGCCTTCGGCGTGCCGATCGAGACGGTGGCCGACCCCGACGACAGCGAGCTGACGGGCTACAAGCTGGGGGCGCGGGAGTTCTACCTCCCCTTCGTGGTGCTGCGCGCGGCGGGGGGGAGCCCGCCGCGGCGCCCGGTGCCGCCCGAGGGGCTGCGATCCCTCACCACGCTGGAGATGGAGCCGGACGAAGTGGACGTGATCGCGCGGGCCGGGGAGCTGGTGCGGACGCTGGGCGACCCCGTGCTCGCGGACGAGGCGGCGAGCGCGCTGCGGAAGCTGGCCTTCGACGTGCCGGTCATCGGACAGCGGTTGATGCGGCAGCCCGAGGCGGCGGCGGATGGACTGGTGGATATGCTCGCGCCGAGCATGAATCGGCAGGAATCGCCGCGGAAGGTCGCGGCCGGCCCGAGCGCGTCGCGCGTGCCGTTGATCCCGCGCGACCACTTCGCCGATCTCACCGGCGCCCTCGAGCGCCGCAAGCGCGTGCGCTTCACCTACTTCGCCATGCACAGCGGCGAGACGCGCGAGCGGGCGGCGGAGCCGTACGGGGTCTTCTTCACCGCCGGGCACTGGTATCTCGCCGCGCGCGACGTGGAGGACGGCAAGGTGAAGAGCTTCCGCCTGAGCCGGATCACGCGGCTGGCGGTGAACGCGGCGCGGCCGCTGCAGCCCGAGTACGAGATCCCGCCGGACTTCCATCTCGCGGAGTACGCGCGGGCGCGCCGCCCGTGGGAGCTGGGCGACGGCGGCGCGATGCGCGTCACGGTCGAATTCCGCGGCGAGAGCGGTGCCGCGGCGGCGGCGGCGCGGCTCGGCGTGCCGGTGCGCGGATCGGCGCGGCGACGCGCGTTCGACGTGCGGCGCCTCGACGCGTTCGCGCGGTGGCTCCTCTCCTTCGGCGGCGAGGCGCGCGTGATCTCCCCGCCGCTCGTGCGCGACGAGCTCGCGGCGCAGCGCGAACGCACCCTCGCGGTGTACGGAGGCGCGGATGACTGACACCGCCACGGCCCGCCTCCGCCGGCTCCTCCTGCTCCTGCCGGCGATCGCGGACGGGAAGGAGCATGCGATCGACGGCGTCGCGCGCCGGCTCAGCGTGACGCGCGACGTGTTGCTCGCCGACCTGCGCGCGCTGAGCACGCGCCTGGAGCCCGAGGGCGGCTACATCGACAGCGTCTCCTTCACCTTCGACGGCGCCAAGCTCACCGCCCGCACGAATCCCTTCCGGCGGCCGATGCGCCTGACGCTGTCCGAGCTGTGCGCGCTGGAACTCGGGCTGGCGGTGCTGCGGCAGGAGAGCGCGGCGGAGGAGCACCCGGTGATCGACCGCGCGCGCGTGCGGCTGCGGCGGATGATCGCGCAGGTGCCGGGGGGCGCCGTGCCCGACGGGCTGCCGCACGCCTCGCGCGGCGACATCGGGAATCCCGAGCACTTCGCGGCGGTGCAGCGCGCGCTCCTCCGGCGGCGCAAGCTGTTCATCGTCTATCACGGCAGCGGCCGTGAGCGCACCGAGCGCACGATCTGCCCGTACAGCCTCGTGGCGTCGGGGGGGATGTTCTACGTCGTGGCGTACTGCGAGCGGAGCGCGGCGCTGCGGATATTCCGCCTCGACCGCATGGAGGAGGTGCGCCTCCTGGGCGACGGCTTCCTCATCCCGGACGGATTCTCCCTCGCGCAGGTGCTGCGGGACGGCAAGCCCTTCTTCACGACGGTGCCCGCGCCGTCGATGACGGTGCGCTTCTCGCCGCGCGTCGCCCGGTGGATCGCCGAGCACGAGCAGGGGACCGCCGCCGCCGACGGCTCGCTCACCGTGGAGTACCCGCTCGCCGACCGCGCGTGGGCGGTGCGGCACGTGCTGCAGTACGGGCCGGACGCCGAGGTGCTGGCGCCGGAGGACGTGCGCGAGGAGATCGCGCGGCGGCTGCGCGGGATGGACGGCCGCACGCGGAAGCGCCGGGCGCGGCCGGCGAAGGGGCGCGGGGCGCGGAGGGCGCGCGCGTGAACAACTTCAAGCTCGCGCCGTCGGACTTCGGCTTCCTCTGGGACGAGTGCAAGCGCTGCTTCTGGCTGAAGGTGCGCGGCGGCTTCCCGCGGCCGTCGACCCCGTTCCCGGGGATCTTCACGCACATCGACCTGCGCATGAAGGACTACTATCAGGGGCGCCGCACGGAGGAGATCGGCGGCGCGCCCCCCGCGGGCACGATCGAGTTCGGCGAGAAGTGGGTGGAATCGGCGCCGATCGCGCTCGAGGGGCTCGCGTCCACCTGCTACATCCGCGGCAAGTTCGACACGGTGCTGAAGCTCGACGACGGCAGCTGGTCGGTGGCGGACTTCAAGACGTCGCGCGTGGCGCCGGGGAGCGCGGCGAAGTACGGCCGCCAGCTGCACGCCTACGCGCTCGCGCTGGAGCACGCGGCGCCGCGGAAGTTCGCGCTCGCGCCGGTGAGCCGGCTCGGGCTCATGGTCTTCGAGCCCTCCGCGTACGGCCACGACGAGCCGGCGAAGGCCACGCTCACCGGCCCGATGACCTGGCTCGAGATCCCGCGCGATGATGCGGGGTTCCGGCGCTTCCTCGCCGAGGTCGTGACGCTGCTCGAGTCGGACCGCGCGCCCGAGCCGGGGGAGAAGTGCGTCTTCTGTCGCTATCGCGAGGAGAGCCGGGCGCGCGGGGTCTGAACGGCGGGAGCGCGGGCCCCCGTTGACCGGAGGGCGCCGGGCGGTGAGGCTTCATCCATGCCCCCGCATCTGCTGCTCGTCAATCTCGGAACGCCGGGCGCGCCCACCCCCGAGGCGGTGCGCGCCTTCCTCGAGGAATTCCTGAGCGACCCCGCCGTGGTGGACCTCCCCGGCTGGTTCTGGCGCCCGGTGCTGCGCACGATGGTGCTGCGCAACCGCCCGGCGCGGGTCGCGCACCAGTACGCCAGCATCTGGACGCCGGAGGGCTCGCCGCTGCGCGTGGCCACGGAACGCATGGTCGCCGCGCTGCGCGCGCGCGCGAACGGGGCGTTCACGGTGAGCGCGGCGTACCGCTACGGCGAGCCGTCGCTGGACGCCGAGATGGCGCGGCTCGCGCGGGAGGGGGCGAGCCGCGTGATCGTCGCGCCGCTCTTCCCGCACCGCACCGACGCGACCACGGGAACCGCCTTCCGCCGCGCGCGCGAGGCGGCGGCGCGCGCCGGGATCGCGGACCGCATCGTGGAGCGCGTGATCGCGGCCGACGACGCGGGCTTCGTGCGCGCGACGGTCGCGGTGTGGCGCGAGATGCTGGCGGCGGACGGGCGCGAGCCCGACCACCTCCTGCTCTCGTACCACGGGATCCCCGTGCGCTACGACCGGCGCGAGCGCCGCACCTACACCGCCGACTGCGAGGCGACCACGCGCGCGCTCCTCGCGGCGCTGGGCTGGCCCGCCGAGCGCGCGACGCACGCGTACCAGTCGAAGTTCGGCCCCGAGCCCTGGCTCACCCCCGCCACCGCCGACGTGCTCGCGGCGCTCCCCGCCCGCGG
>DATKOH010000278.1:0-2060 GCA_035524735.1 Gemmatimonadaceae bacterium | reverse complement strand
GGCCTCGTGGATGAGGCCGGGCGCATCGTCTGGGGCGACCACCTGCTCATCCTCTACGCGCGCGACGTCCTCGCGCGCACCGGGGCGGGACAGCCGATCATCTTCGACGTGAAGTGCTCGCAGGCGCTGCCGGAGGAGATCGCGCGCGCCGGCGGGACGCCCGTCATGTGGCGCACCGGGCATTCGCTCATCAAGGAGCGGATGAAGGAGCTCCACGCGCCGATCGCCGGCGAGATGTCGGGGCACATGTTCTTCACGGAAGGCTTCTACGGCCACGACGACGCCCTCTACGCCGCCGCGCGCATCCTCCGCATCGTCGCCGCCTCGGGGAAGAGCGTGAGCGCCTTGCTCGCGGGGGTGCCGGCCTTCGTCAGCACGCCGGAGATCCGCGTGGACTGCCCCGACGACCGCAAGTTCGGCATCGTGGAGGAGGCGGTGGCGCACTTCCGCGCGTCGCACGAGGTGATCGACGTGGACGGCGCGCGCGTGCTCTTCGGCGATGGATGGGGGCTCGTGCGCGCGTCGAACACGCAGCCGATCCTCGTCCTCCGCTTCGAGGCGCGCACGGAGGCGCAGCTCGCGGCGATCCGCGCGGAGATGGAGGGCTGGCTGCGCACGCGCGGCGTGGCGGTGTGACGGGCGTGCGCGCGCGCTGGCTCCTCGTCATCGCGCTCGTCGCGCTGGCGCTCATCGCCGGCCGCGCGATCGCCGCCGCCGACGCCGACCGCCTCTGGTACGCCGCGCTCGGCGCCGAAGCCGTCTGGCGCGACCGCGTCTGGTACACGCTCCTGGGGCAGGGGATCTCGGCCCTCGCGGCCGGGCTCTTCGTCTTCCTCAATCTGTACGCCGTGCGGCGGAGCGTGGTGCTCCTCGTGCTGCCGCGGCGCCTCGGGAACCTCGAGATCGGCGAGGAAGTGCCGGGACGCATCCTGGTGGCCGCCGCCGCCCTCTTGGCGGTCGCGCTGGGATGGCTGCTCGCGCTCCCCGCCGACAGCTGGCAGCAGATCGCGCTCGTGCGCCACGGCGTCCCCTTCGGCGAGACCGATCCCTACTTCGAGGCCGACCTCGGCTTCTTCGTCTACTGGCTCCCGCTCGAAGGGATGCTCTTCGTCCAGGCGCTCGTGACGCTGCTCGTCACGACCGTGCTCGTGCTCTTCTTCTACGCGCTCACCCCGAGCCTGCGCTGGGACCGCGGCCGCCTGCGCCTGTCGCAGTACGCGCGCCGGCACGTGGTGGTGCTGCTCGCGGCGATGCTGCTCCTGCTGGCGTGGAGCTTCCGGCTGGATGAGTACGGCCTGCTCCTCGCCGGGAGCGCGCCCGACGGCGCGCTCACCTTCACCGACCACCACGCGCTCCTCTCGTCCACCGGGTGGCTCGCGCTCTTCGCGATCGGCGGCGCCTTCATGCTGCTCGTGCTCGGGTGGATGGGGCAGATGCGCGCCGCGACCTTCGTGCTCGGCGCCCTCTTCGTGGTGGGCACGTCGGTGCGCCTCATCTGGCCGCTCGTCGTGCGCTGGGGGCCCGCCCCCGCGGATGCCGCCGCGCGCGAGCAGCCGTACCTCCTCTCGCGCGCCAAGTACACGCGCCGCGCCTTCGCGCTCGACGAGGTGCGGCTCGCCGACAGCGCGCTCCGATACCCATCCCCATCGGCGGCGGCGGCGGGGATCTCCTCCTGGGACCCGCGCTGGATCCTGCGCGCCGCATCGCACCAGGCGCGCGGCGAGGCGACCGCGGTCGGCTGGGCCGCCGTGGGGGGCGCGCTCGAGGCGACCGTCCCGGTGCGCGTGGGTCCGCCGCCGGCCGACACGGCGATCGCCCGCTGGACCGTGCAGCGCCTGCGCCCCGCCGGCGCCGACGGCGACGGACGGATCGTGGAGGCGCCCTCGTCCCCCTCGCGGCTGGACCTTCCCGCGGTGCTCGTCTACGACGGCGCGCCGGAGGCGCTGCTCGTCGTCGCCGACACCTTCGATGTGCTCCCCGCGCCCGCCCTCACCACCTCCCGCGCCCGGATCGCGATCGGGTGGAGCCATCAGCGCCTCGGGCTGATCTCCGAGGAGCTG
>DATKOH010000277.1:0-4278 GCA_035524735.1 Gemmatimonadaceae bacterium | reverse complement strand
CTCGCCGAGGCGGGGGCGCGCCACCCCGACCTCAACCTCAAGAACGTCCTCCTCGCCACCGACGCGAACGGCCGCATCGAGGCGTGGGTGATCGACGTGGACCGCGTCTGGTTCGACGCGCCCGGCGCGCCGGAGGTCGCCGCGGCGAACGTGCGCCGCCTCGCGCGCTCCGCCGAGAAGTGGCGCGCGCGCCACGGGCTCGCCATCACCGCGGAGGAGATCCGCGCGCTGGCTCCCGCGGTGGCGCGGTGAGCGGGTTCGCGCGCTACCTGCGCGATCCCGGCCGTGCGCTGCGGAAGTGGCGCTGGCGGCGGCTCCACCGCGGTCCCCGTCATGATGTGACCGTGGACAGCTGGAACGGGCGGCTCACCTTCGACAGCCGCGACCGGCTCATCGGGAAGTACCTCTGGGTGGACCGCGCGTACGAGCCGCGCACGATCGCGAGCGCCATGGCGGCGCTCGAGCAGGGGGGCTGGCTGCGGCGCGAGGGGCGCGGCACGCTCGTCGACGCCGGCGCGAACATCGGCATGATCACCACCGCGCTGCTCGGCCACGGCTGGTTCGAGCGCGCGCTGTGCGTGGAGCCGTCCCCCGACAACCTGCGCCTGCTGCGGCTCAACCTCGCGCAGAACGGACTCGAGTCGCGCGCGCGCATCGCCGCGGTGGCGCTCGCGGGCGCGCCGGGGGAGCTGGAGTTCGAGCTCTCCGACACCAACGCCGGCGACAACCGCCTGCGCGCGAGCGGCACGGGCGGCGCGCCCCCGGGAGCGTTCGGCGAGGAGCGGCGGCGCGCGATCCGCGTGCCGGTGGAGACGCTCGACCGCCTGCTCGCCGCGGCGGCCATCCCGCCGAGCGACGTGCGGCTGCTCTGGATGGACATCCAGGGGTTCGAGGGGAAGAGCTTCGCCGGCGCGGCGGGGCTGCTCGGCGCCGGCGCGCCCGTGGTGATGGAGTTCTGGCCCTACGGCCTCGCGCGCGCCGGCACGCCGCGCGACGAGTTCCTCGCGATCGCCGCGCGGCATTTCACGCGCGCGTACCACCTGCGCGACGAAGGGCCGGAGCCGATCGCGCTCGCGTCGCTCGGCGCGCTCTGGGATTCGCTCGACCGGCCGAACCGGATGGCGCAGATCCTCCTCGGCGGAGCGCCCCAATGACCGGCGCGCCGGGGAAGCGGATCGCGATCGTCATGATGAGCGCGCTCGGCGACGCGGTGCACGTGCTGCCGGTGGTCGAGGCGCTCAAGCGGTCCGATCCCGCGTGCACGATCACCTGGTTCCTGCAGCCGGGGCCGGCGACGCTCGTGCGCGGGCACCCGAAGGTGGATGAGATCGTCGTGTTCGAGAAGTCGAAGGGGTGGCGTGCGCTGCTCGACCTCCGGCGCCGCCTCGCGGGACGGACGTTCGACCTGGTGCTCGCGCTCCAGGTGTACTTCAAGGCCGGCCTCGTCACCGCGATGATCGACGCCCCCGACAAGCTCGGCTTCGATCGCGCGCGCGCCCGCGACCTCAACTGGCTCGTCACCACACGCCGCATCCCGCCGCACGCGCCGCAGCACGTCGAGGACCAGTACTTCGAGTTCCTCGCCGCGCTCGGCGTACCGGCGGAGCCCGTGACGTGGGAGCTCGGCCCCTGGCCGCAGGAGCGCCCCCGCCAGCGGGAGCTCGTGCGCGACTGGACGCGCCCCGCCTGCTCCCTCGTGATCGGCGCGAGCCACCCGCAGAAGGAATGGCTGCCCGAGCGCTGGGCCGAACTCGCCGCCGCGCTCGACCGCGACTTCGGACTCGAGCCCGTGCTCGCCGGCGGGCGCAGCGCGCGCGAGCTCGAGACCGAGCGCGTCATGACGGCCCGGCTCGGCCGCGCGCCGCGCTCCACGCTCGGCGTGCCGCTGCGCGACCTCGTGGCGTACCTCGATGCGTCGGCGCTCACCATCTCGCTCGACACCGGTCCCATGCACATGGCCGTCGCGCTCGACCGGCCCGTGATCGCGCTCATGGGCTACAACAATCCCAAGCGCGTGGGCCCGTACCGCCGTTTCCACGACCTGATGGTGGACGCGTACGGCGACCCCGGGGAGGACTACCCCGTGAGCATCGCGCACCGCCTCGACCGCATGCCGCGGATCACCGTGCGCGACGTGCTGGACCGCGTGGAGCGCTGGCGCGCCCGCTACCGCTCGGAGCCCTTCCCTCCCGCGCCCCCGCCGGCCCGGTAGCGCGGATCGTTGTACATCTTGAACTGCCGGTAGACCTTCGGCACCACGCGCCCCGCGGCGATCTCCTTCAGCAGCCCGGAGAGCTCGGCCGCGAGGTCGTCGCGCTGGAGACGCAGCACGCCCAGCCGCTGCTCGCACTGCGCGCGGAACTCCTCCGTCACGTCGCGGCGCTCCGCCTGCTCGCGCATGTGATAGATCTTGAGCTCCATGATCGAGATCTTGTCGGCGAGCCAGCCGACGGTCTCAGCCACCGGACCGCTCCCCGCGCACCGCGCGCATCACCTCGGCGTCGATGCGCTCGATCAGGTCGTTGCGGCGCTGGTTGAGCTTGTCGATCGCGCGCTTGGCCGCGGCCACCTGGTGGTCGTCGGGGACGCGCGCCTTGTCCTCCTCGTGCCAGAGCTCGACGTTCGTCTCGGCGAGGCGCGCGATCAGGCTGCCGATCGTGTCTTCCATGACTTCGCTCCACGTGACGGGCCGGCGGCAAAGATAGCCGCGGGCGCGGCTCTCCCGCTACATTCCCGCCCGTGACCGCGCCCGCCCCCCGCCCCGCCCCGCCCCTGCGCCGCGTCGCGATCGTCATGCTCAGCGCCGCGGGGGACGTGGTGCACACACTGCCGGTGGTGAACGCGCTCAAGCGCCACGACCCGGCGACGCACATCACGTGGGTGCTGCAGCCGGGACCGGCGGCGCTCGCGCGCGGGCACCCGGCGGTGGACGAGATCGTGCTCTTCGACCGCGGGCGCGGCTGGCGCGCCTTCCTCGACGCGCGCCGCGCGCTGCGCGCCCCCTTCGACGTGGTGCTCGACCTGCAGGTCTACCTCAAGGCCGGCGTGCTCACCGCGCTCGCGAACGCGCCGGTGAAGCTCGGCTTCGACCGCGCGCGCGCCTCCGACCTCAACTGGCTCTTCACCAACCGGAAGATCCCGCCGCATCCGCTGCAGCACGTGCAGGACCAGTTCCTCGAGTTCGTCGCCGCGCTCGGCATTTCCGCGGAGCCGGTGACGTGGGGGCTCGGCCCGTGGGACGCGGAGCGCGCGGCGCAGCGCGAGTTCGCCGAGCGGATCGGGCGCCCGTACGTGCCGCTGGTGATCGGGAGCAGCAAGCCGGAGAAGGACTGGCTCCCCGAGCGATGGGCCGAGCTCGCCGATGCGCTGAGCGCGGACTTCGGGCTGCAGCCGGTGCTCGCCGGCGGACGGTCGCCGCGCGAGCTCGCCGCGGAGCGTGCGATCCTCGCGCGCGCGACGCGCCCGGTGGTCTCCGCGCTCGGCAGCGGGCTCCGGCCGCTCGTCGGCATCCTCGACGCGGCGCCGCTCGCCATCTCGCTCGATACGGGGCCGCTGCACATGGCGGTGGCGCTCGGCACGCCGGTGGTGTCGCTCATCGGCTACGGGAACCCGAAGCGGATCGGGCCCTACCGCCGCTTCCACGACCTGATGGTGGATGCGTACGGCGATCCCGGCGAGGACTATCCGGTGTCGATGGAGAACCGCCCGGGGCGGATGGCGCGCATCACGGTGCGCGACGTGCTCGAGCGCGTCGATCGCTGGCGCGCGGCCTACTCGGGCTCGAGCGCGCGGAAGTCGTAGCGCAGGCCGAGGCGGCGGAGCAGCGCGAGCATCCGGCCGATCGCCAGCCCCATGACCGCGAAGTAGTCGCCGTCGATCCGCTCGACGATCGCGGCGCCGTACCCCTGGATGCCGTACGCGCCGGCCTTGTCCATCGGCTCCCGCGTGGCGACGTAGGCGCGGATCGTGGCGTCGTCGAGCGCGCGGAAGGTGACGGTCACCGCCTCGACGCCGCTCTCCATGCGCCCGCCGCGCGCCACGGCGACGGCGGTGAACACGGTGTGCGTGCGCCCGGAGAGGGTGCGCAGCATCCGTTCGGCCTCCGCTTCGTCGCGCGGCTTGCCGAGCACCTCGCCGTCGATCACGACGATCGTGTCGGCGGCGATCACGGCCGCGGCGGGATGCCGCGCGGCGATCACGGCGCCCTTCTCGCGCGCGAGGCGCTCGGCGTGCGCGATCGGCGCCTCCCCCGCGCGGTAGGTCTCGTCCACGTCGGCG
>DATKOH010000276.1:0-6061 GCA_035524735.1 Gemmatimonadaceae bacterium | reverse complement strand
CCGACGTCGCCCCCACCAACCTCGCCGCCACCGCCGCCCCCCCCGAGCGCAAGCCGCGCGACGACGAGATCGACGTCTTCGGCCTCACCCACCGCGGCAACGTCCGCAAGTCCAACAACGACCACTTCCTCGTCGCCATCCTCCACAAGAAGATGGACGTCCTCCTCACCAGCCTCCCCGGCCTCGCCGACAGCTCGGGACGCGAGGAGCGCGTCGCCATCATCGGCATGGTCGCCGACGGCGTCGGCGGCTCCGAGGCCGGCGAGGAGGCCAGCCGCATCGCCCTCGAGACCGTCTCCGAATACCTCAGCACCAGCCTCCAGGCCTACTACGGCGCCAGCGACGCCGAGGGCGCCCTCCAGAAGGCCCTCCAGGACGCCGCCATGCGCACCCACGAGCGCGTCCGCGAAGTCGCCGAGCGCCGCAACGACCAGCGCAAGCGCGCCACCACCCTCACCCTCATCGTCGGCGTCTGGCCCTGGCTCTACCTCCTCCAGGTCGGCGACTCCCGCTACTACCGCTTCCGCGACGGCGTCCTCACCCAGGTCACCCGCGACCAGACCTTCGCGCAGGACCTCATCGACGCCGGCGCCCTCTCCACCGACCAGGCCAAGGACTCCCCCCTCAAGAACGTCCTCTCCAGCGCGATCGGCGGCGATCAGACCGCTCCCGTCGTCACCCGCTTCCCCTCCGACTGGAAGAACGTCCACCTCGCCTGCAGCGACGGCCTCACCAAGCACGTCAGCGACGAGCGCATCCGCGAGCGCCTCGCCGGCATGACCTCCGCGCGCCAGGCCTGCGAGGCCCTCCTCCAGGATGCGCTCGACGGCGGCGGCTCCGACAACATCACCGTCCTCATCGCGCGCACCGTCCGCCGGGACTGACCGCCGCCCGCGCCGCGCACCGACGCGCGCCACGCGCGCGCCCCCCGTTCCCCCTTCCCGCCTCCCGCGCCCGCGCACTATAATTACCGCCCCACGGACGCCTCCCCGCCTCCGGTCGCCCATGCGCTTCCGCTCCGCACCGCTCGTCTGCCTCGCCCTCGCCGCCGCGCCCCTCGCGCTCGCGGCCCAGGCGACCGCCTCGCCGCGCGATGTGGTGCAGGAATCCTTCAACGCGCTCGCCCAACGCGACTGGGACGGCGTCGCCGGCTACGCCTCCCCGCAGTTCCTCGACCAGTTCCGGCAGAAACAGCTCTTCTACGCCGAGGACGACGAGCGCCAGCGGATGGAGAAGAAGAAGAACCCGGACAGCTACGGCCTCCCCAAGTGCGTCCAGAAGTACTTCGAGTCCCAGCAGGGCAACTTCTCCAAGCGCTTCCTCGAGAACTTCGCCGGCGTCGACAACCTCCTCCAGCTCGAGGTGCTCACCCCCGCGCAGTTCTTCGCCGCCTGGCTCGCCGGCACCAAGAACCTCAAGAAAGAGGACCTCGCCGCCGCCCCGCGCATCGTCATCCCCACCCGCACCATCTTCGGCGAGGTCATGGAAGGCGACTCCGTCGCGCACGTGCTCTACCGCCGCGTCCCCTCCCCGCCCGGCGATCCCGACCAGGGCGTGAAGCTGATCACTCTCCGGCGCTACGATGGCGTCTGGAAGATCTACCCCAATGACGACATGATCCTCGCGGGGCGCAGCTTCGCGTGGTGGTCGATCGAGAAATGAGCCCCTCCCCCAAGCGACCCGCCCGCAAGCCCGCCGCGAAGAAGAAGCCCGCGGCCGCGAAGTCCGCGAAGAAGTCCCCCGCGAAGCCGGCGAAGAAGGCCGTCGCCGCCAAGAGGCCCGCCGCGAAGACGGCGCCGGCGTCGCCCCCGCGCTCCCTCCCGCCCCTCCCGCGCCCGTCGCGCGCCCCGGCCGCGCGCCCCGCGCCGCTCGTCGGCATCATCCTCGGCAGCCGCACCGACCTCGACACCCTCGCCTCCGGCACCGAGCTCCTCGATGCCTTCGGCATCCCCTACGAGATGCGCATCCTCTCCGCCCACCGCACCCCGGATGAGACCGCGGCGTGGGCGAAGGGCGCCGAGGGGCGCGGCCTCGAGGTGATCATCGCCGCCGCCGGACTCGCCGCGCACCTCCCCGGCGTCGTCGCCGCGCAGACGGTGCTCCCCGTGCTCGGCGTCCCCGTGGAGGGGGGCGCGCTCAACGGGCTCGATGCCCTCCTCTCCATCGTGCAGATGCCGAAGGGCGTCCCCGTGGGCACGCTCGCCATCGGCAAGCACGGCGCCGCCAACGCCGCGCTCCTCGCGGCCGCGATCCTCGCGGCCAAACGCCCCGAGCTCCGCGACAAGCTGCGCTCCTGGCGCGCGGCGAGAGTGGCCGAAGCGCTCGCCCAGAGCTGACGCGCGCGGGGCGGCACCGAAGGCGGTGCCGCCCCGCTCTCTTTCCACCGGGACCGCGCGCGCCCCTACGGCGCCGTCGCCGCCGTCCCCGAGGCCGCCCGCGCCGCCGCGGCGAAGCGCCGCACGATCTCCCCCGCCGGCTCGATCCGCGCGATGCCGTCCACGCTCTTCCCCGCCTGCCAGTACTCCGACTTCTCGTCCAGCGACGAGCGCTTGAGGCTGCGCAGCGACGTCAGCGCGTAGATCATCCGCATCCAGTGCTTCGTCCGCCGCCCGCGCAGCATCCACCGCGCGATCGGGCCGGCCCGCGTCCCCATCCGCTGGATCACCGGCGTGTTGATCACCGCCACCGGCACCCCCGTGATCCGCTCCGTGAGCACGATGCGCGACGAGTCGCTCTCCACCACCGCGCGCTTGTACGCCTCGCTCGCCCGGCACTCGGGCGTCGCGATGAAGCGCGTCCCCATCTGCACGCCGGCGTAGCCCATGCGCAGCGCGCGCACGAAGTCCGGCGCATCGCCGATCCCCCCCGCGCACACCACCGGCACGCCGAGGTCGGCCAGCTCCGCGAGCAGTTCCTCGGCCGTCTTCGGCCCCGCGTGCCCCCCCGCGCGGCTGTTCACCGCGATCAGCCCCTGCACGCCGCCATCCAGCCCCTTCTGCGCCCACTTCCGCTCGGTCACGTCGTGGTACACCACCCCGCCCACCGGCGACACGCGGTCCACCACCCACCGCGGATTCCCGAGCGACGTCACGAAGAAACGGATCCCCTCCTCGAGCGCGCCCTCCACCCAGCGGATCATCCGCTCGTGGTACATCTTCGAGCTCGCCTCGATCAGCGCGTTCATCCCCACCGGCTTCTTCGTGAGGCGCTTGATGTAGCGCAGCCCCTCGCGGTACTCGTGGCCGTGCACGTAGGTGAGCGACACCGGCTGCACGATCCCGATCCCGCCGGCCTCCGACACCGCGGCCACCAGCTCGGGATTCCCGCACGGGTACATCGCGCCGCCGATGAGCGGCACCTCGATCCCCGCCTGCCTCGCGAGCGGCGTGTCGAGCAGGTTCGCGGCGCTCACGGCGCGGGGGGCGTTCCCGGCCCCACCCGCCAGCGCGCCTTCGCGCGCGCCACCACGTCCCCCGCCGCATCGCGGATCACCGCCTCCACCTCGTGCTCCCGCTCCTCGCGCGCGTCCATCGGGGCCGCCGTGCTCTCCGCCACCAGGTGCCCGCGCGCCTTCTTCACGAACTCGATCGAGAGCCCCGTCACGATCGCGCGCGCATCGTCGGGCAGCGTCGTCGTCGCCGCGAGGCCGCTCGCCGCCTCCGCCAGATTCATGAGCGCGATCGCGTGGATGCTCCGCAGATGGTTGCGCACCGCGCGCCGGTCGTCCATCTCCACGCGCGCGTACCCCGGCCGCAGCTCCACCACCCGCGGGCGGATGCTCCCGGTGTACGGCACGCTGAGCCCGAGCAGCTTGCTGAACAGCCATTTCCCCCCGGGGCGCGGGCTCAGCCGCTCCCAGAGCGCGCGGATCCGCGCGTACGGCGAAGGCGTGGTGGACATGCGCGAACCTTAGACGGGCTCCCATCCCCGCGCAACGTGCGATCGCCCGACGGCCGCGCGCCCCGCCCTCGTCGTTGTCCCGCCGCCTCGATAGTCGTCCATCGGACGCCGGCGCGCCCCAGCGCCACCTTGCCGCCGCCTCCCTCTCCCAGTAGCCTCGGATGGCATGACCGACGCCGCGCCCGCCGCTCCCCCCCGCCAGAAGCCGCGCCCCGCCGGTCTGTGGATCGGCGCGCACTACAGCGCGCACGTCGGCCGGGATCTCCTCGCGAGCGCCGAGCTCTTCGACCATCTCGTCATCACCGACCCGCCGCGGCAGAGCGACCCGCACTTCGCCGCGCTGCGCGAGCGCATCCCGATGCCCGTCCACGACGAGCAGGGACAGCTCGCCGACCCCTTCGATGAGCGCGCCACCGCGGCCCTCCGCCAGCTCGCCGCCATCTGCAACGCCCCGTGGGTCGTCGAGCGCGTCCAATGCATGCGTTCCGCCGACGGCAAGTACTCCCTCGACTGCGTCTTCCCCCCGCTCTACACCGACGAGATGCGCGAGCGCTTCGCCGCCAACGGCGCCGCGCTCCGCGACGCCCTCGGCCGCCCCCTCCTCTTCGAGAACGTCCCCGCCGCCTTCACCCTTCCCAAGAGCACCATCTCCGAAGGGCGCTTCATGACGCGCCTCTGCGAGGCGACGCGCGGCTCCGTCTGCCTCAACCTCCCCCACCTCTGGGTGAGCGCCGAGCTGCGCAACCTCGACCCGTACGGCATCCTCCACGAGTACCCGCTCGACCGCGTGGCGGTGATCGGCACCGGCGGCGTGAGCCACGAGCCCGAGCTCGACGGCCCCTGGATGGCCCCCGTCGCGCCGAGCGATGAGCTGATGGAATTCACCCAGTACGCCGTCGACTGCTGCCGCGGCGTGCGCGCCGTCACCTTCGAGGCGCGCGGCCCCACCCTCGAGGCGCGCCTCGTCATCGGCGCCGTCTCGCAGCTCCGCGAACGGCTGGCGCGCTGATCATGGGCACCGACCGCGCGCTGCAGGACTCGCTCATCCGGCTCCTCGCCGACGCCCCCTTCCGCGATGCGCTCATGCACGTGGACGAGGGCGTCGCGTACGGCGGACTCGCCGCCGACCAGGTGGAGGCCATCCGCGCCGGCGACCTCCGCCGCGTCGACCGCTTCGGCAAGTTCCTCGCGCGCCAGTACTACCACGAGCGCCTCTGGCACTTCCACAAGTACTCGCGCGCGCTCGCCCACTGGACCGGCCGCTCCCCCGACGGGCTCCTCCTCACCCCGGCCTTCGCGAACCTGCTGCCGACCATCATCCTCGGCAGCCGCACCACCGCGCGCGACCTCGCGCGCCTCGTCCAGGCCTACATGGCCGACGCGCGCCACGCGCCCCCCTACGCCGCGGACCTCGTGCGCTACGAGAACGCGCAGCTCGTCGCCGAGAGCGGCCCGCGCCCGCCGGCCTCCGCTCCCCCGCGCGCGCGCCCGCAGCTCGCCACCATCCTCAATCCCGACGCGTCGATCCAGCGCTTCGCCTTCGACCTCACCGCCGTCTTCAAGCCGCTCCTCGCCTTCGAGGAGTCCGGCCAGCATCCCGACGCGCCCCCCGAGGCGCCCGCCGCCGACCTCACGCTCGTCTTCGTCCGCTCCCCCCGCGGCCGCGTGACCGTCCTCCGCTGGACCGACACGATCGAGTCCCTCACCGCCTACCTCGACGGCGAGCGCCCCCTCTCCGACGCCATCGACGCCGCCTCGCTCCCCCCACGCGACGGCCTCGAGATCGCCACCGCCCTGCTCGACGCCGGAGTCATCATCCCGGCTTGATCCGCTCTGGGAGACGGCCTGGGAACTGGGCAGTGGCAGGCGGACGGGACTTGGGTTCGGGGACGCATGGCCACTAGCGCTGGGTGTTGGCCCCCCTTGGGCAGGATGCCCCACCTCCCACCCCCCACCCCCCACTCTTCCCCGCACCCACCCCCCGACACCCCCCACCCCCCAATTCCCACCACCTCCCAATTCCCAGCACGACCCACTGGGTGCACCCTGGGAACTGGGCGGTGGCAGGCGGACGGGAATTGGGTTCGGGGACGCATGGCCACTAGCGCTGGGTGTTGGCCCCCCTTGGGCAGGATGCCCCACCTCCCACCCCCCACCACCC
>DATKOH010000275.1:0-3888 GCA_035524735.1 Gemmatimonadaceae bacterium | reverse complement strand
CTCCGCGGCATCGCCGTGAGGTCGATCGGCGCCTCGGTGAAATGATGGTCGCGCAGGCTGTCGAACTGGAACGCGTAGTTGCGCGACGAGTCGGGGACGATGTGCAGGGTGCCCGCCCTGAGCAGCCACGACCCCGCCGCGCTGTCCCACGTCGCCTGCTGCGCCGCCATGATCAGCGTGGGATACTCCGGCGTGCCCCCCTTCCGCTCGATCTCGATCACGTCGATCGTGCGCCGCTCGATGGTCAGGTTCCCGATCTTGTACACCCGCCCCTCCTGCCCGGAGTAGGCGTAGTTGAAGCGGTTCTGCCCGGGGCGGTACTTGTGTTCCTCCAGGATCTCGAGCCGCTTCGCGTTCGTCACCGGCACGAGCTCGCCGAGCGCGAAGGCGAGGACCATCACGAGGGCCGACGCCGCGAAGATCGGCATCACCACGCGGTAGAAGCTCATCCCGCTCGCCTTCGCCGCCGTGATCTCGGAGTGCCGCGTGAAGCCGCCGATCGAGAACACCGTGGCGAAGAGCACCGCCGCCGGCAGCACCAGGTACATCGAGTCCGGGATCCAGTAGAGGTACGAGAGCGCGATCTGCTTCCACGTGAGGTGGCGGTTCAGGAACTTCTCGAGGTGGTCGACGAGATCGATGATGATGACCAGCGCCGGGAAGCCGAGCGCCATGTTCAGGTAGACCTTCCAGAACTCGGAGAGCACGTAGCGGTCGAGCGGGCGGATGCGCGCGAAGAGCTTCATGCCGCTGCCCGCGCCGCGCGCGCCCCCCGGCGGCGGGCGCGCCGCTCCGCGAACCGGAGGCGCAGCGCATCCAGCCGCTCGCGCCACTCCCCGCCGCGCATCGTCGGCCCCGAACGCTGCACCCGGAACATCAGGAAGATCCCGAGCACGCTGCACAGGACGTTCGTGATCCACATCCCCCAGAAGGGCGTCACGACGAGCCGGTTCGCCGCGGCCTCGCCGGCGATGAGCCCGATGTAATAAAGGCCGAAGACCACGACGCTCACGCCGAGCACCATGCCCACGCCGCCGCGCGGGAAACGGAGCCCCACCGGCGCGCCGAGGAGCACGAAGACGGCGCAGGCCGCGGCGAGCGCGAACTTCTTCTGGATCTCCACGGCGTAACGGCTCGCCGTGGCGCGCGAGTCGTTCACGCGCGACGTCGCGATCTGCACGCGCGCCACGGTCTGGCCGAAGGCCTGCGCGCCGGCGCTCGCCGCGCGCGACCCTTCGTCGGGATCGAGGTGCACCGGGGAGCGCACGGGCGGCGCCGCGATCGCGGGCGGCGATGCCGGCGGCGATGCCGGCGGCGGCGCGGGCGGCGGCGCGGGACGCCGCGCCCCCGCCGCTCCCGGCCCCACCGGCGCCGTGCCCTGGCCGGCCCCCGCCGGGCGCCGCCCCCGCCAGATCGGCGCCGGCCGCTGCTGCGGCGCCGGCGTCACCGGCGCCGGCGCGGCCGCTCCCTGCTGCCGCGGCAGCTCCGCCGCCTCCGCGTTGTCCACCGTGGGCGAGATCCCCTTCACCAGCGAGCAGTAGAGCGAACCCAGCGTGCGGCGCGGCCGCGGCGCCACGCGCGGCGGCGGCACCGCCTCCTCCCCCGTGGCCGCCAGGTGCGACGCCGCCACGAGCGTGGTCCCGAGGTCCTGGCGCGCGACGTCCTCCTCGTGGCGCGCGTTCTGGTACATCGAGTCCATCTCGCACACCGACATCTCGCGCTCGGACTTGTACGTGTCCTTCGACGTCTCCTCGAACTTGTTCCCGACGTTCCGCACCCGCACCACGTCGGTGCCGAAGTACAGCCGCTGCAGCTCCGCGCTGTTCTGCTGCGGGATCAGCTGCATGTAGCCGTGGTGCAGCGTGAGCACCAGGTCGCGCTGGTCCGGCGTGAGGCTCATCCGCCCGCTGTCGGCGTAGATCGTCTTCCGGCGCGTCGGATCGTCGAAGTTGAAGATCGCGACCTCGGTCATCTTGTCGGTGGCCTCGTCCAGCCGCCCCGCGCGCAGGAAGAGCCGCCCCGCGATCACCTCGTTGATCACCTGCGGGCGCAGCGCGAACGTCGGCTTCTTGCGCGCGATGTCCGTCTGCAGCGAACGCAGCCGGTGGTTCGCCCGTGGCAGCACCTGGTCGTTGAAGAGCATGTTCACCGCCGCCACCACCACGCCGGCGATCAGCACCGGCCGCACGAGCCCGATCATCGACACGCCGCTCGCGCGCATCGCGGTCACCTCGTTCTCCGCCGACAGCCGGCTGAACGCGTAGAGCACCGCGACGAGCACCGCCATCGGCAGCGTCATCGCCACGATGAACGGGATCGTGAGGAGGAAGAACTCCCCGATCACCGCCCACGACAGCCCCTTCCCCACGAGGTTGCCGAACTGCTTGGCCACCTGGTTGAGGAGCAGGAGCGTCGTGAGCGCCGAGAGCGCGAAGACCAGCGGCCCGACGTGCTCGTTGAGCACGTAGCGGGTGAGGATGCGCATTCGCATGTCCCTTCAATCTACCCCGCTCGGTCTCTACAGACAGCGGCGGCGCGGCCCTGGACCGTTCGGCGGGTGGTTCCCGGTTCCGGACCACTGCCTGCGTGGTTCCCGGTTCCGGGTTCCCGGTTCCCGATGGGCGGTGCCCGGCGCCCGCGGTGCGATCGCGCCAGGCGAAGATCGCAAACCGCACACCGCACACCGCCCATCGGGTACCGGGAACCGGAAACCGGGAATCCGCTCGCGCACATCGCGCGATATACTTATCCCCCAATGCGCACTCCCGCCGTCCTCCTCCTCGCCCTCGCGGCGTGCACCGGCGAGTCGCGCCCGAAGACCCCCTTCGACGGCGCCGCCGCCTTCGGCTACGTGCGCACCCAGCTCGCCTTCGGCTTCCGCATCCCCGGCACCGAGGGGCACCGCCGCACCGGCGACTGGATCGTCGCCCGGATGCGCGCCGCCGCCGACACCGTCATCGAGCAGCGCTTCACGCACGTCACCGTCAAGGGGGACACGCTCCCCCTCCGCAACATCCTCGCGCGCTTCCGCCCCGGCGACCCGCAGCGCGTCCTCTACGTCACCCACTGGGACTCGCGCCCGGTGAGCGACCAGGCGCCCGATCCCGCGCAGCGCACCCTCCCCATGCCGGGCGCCAACGACGGCGCCTCCGGCGTCGCGATGTTCGTCGCCCTCGCCGAGGCGCTGAAGAAGACGCCCCCCACGATGGGCGTCGACCTCCTCTTCGTGGATGGCGAGGACTACGGCTCCTTCGACGACGGCAAGGACGTCCTCCTCGGCTCCCGCTGGTTCGCCGCGCACCCGCCGGAGACGGGCTACCGCCCGCTGTACGGCGTGCTCTGGGACATGATCGGGAAGCACGACACGCGCTTCCCGCAGGAGCAGTTCTCCGTGCAGCGCGCCCCCGAGGTCGTGTCGCTCGTGTGGAAGAAGGCGGCCTCGCTCGGCTACCAGGGGACCTTCCTCCCCACCGTGGGACTCGCGATCACCGATGACCACATCCCGTTGCTCGACGCGGGGATGCACGTGATCGACGTGATCGACTACGACTATCCCGAGCATCACACGCCCGCCGACACGCTGGGCCGGGTGTCGCAGCGGAGCCTGCAGATCTCGGGGGACGTGGCGTTCTCGCTCCTGCACGACTGAAGGTCCTCGCGGCGGCGTGATGCCGCGCGCGGTAGTCCGGTGATGGTCCGCGGGCGCTCTCGTGTTATCGAGGGCCATGCCGACGCCCACCGAGAAGCGCGCGCTGATCTTCCTCGCCGGGATCGCCCTCACCGGGGCGGTGGCGCGCGCCGTCGGGGCCACCGCGGAGGCCCCGCCTCCGCCCGACGCCCGCGCGCGGGCGGAGCTGCACCGGCAGATCGAGGCCGTGGACAGTGCGC
>DATKOH010000274.1:0-2517 GCA_035524735.1 Gemmatimonadaceae bacterium | reverse complement strand
AGAGCGCGCGGTCGTGCGGGAAGCCGTGGAGGAGGAGGAGCGGCGGGCCCGCGCCGGCGTCGTCGTGCGCGAGCGTCGGCGCGGTCATCCGTCCGGCTTCGGCGCGGGCGGCTGGTACGGCCCGCCGAGGTGGTCGTCCACGTAGAGCATGCGCACCGGCACCACGATCGCGGCGAGCAGGGGCACCGCCACGAGCATCCCCGTGAAGCCGAAGAGCACGGCCATCACCGCCTGCATCACGAGCGTGAGCGCGGGCGGGAGATCGAGCGCCCCCTTCATGAGGTAGGGAATGAGGAAGTTCCCCTCGAGCTGCTGGATGATGATGACGGCGATGAGCACCCAGAGCGCCTTCGCCGGCGAGTCGATGAACGCCATGGCCGTCGCGAGGGCGCCGCTGATGATCGGGCCGAGGGTCGGGATGAACTCCAGCAATCCGGCGATGAGCGCGAGCGCGAGCGCCGCCTGCACGCCGATGAGCGAGAAGGCGACGTAGTTCGCGACGCCGATGACCACCATCGCGATCCCCTGCGTCTCGAGCCACTTGCGGAGCGACGCCGCCGTGGCCTCGAACACCTGCGCCGCGCGCGGGCGCGCGCGCGGCGGCACGAGCGAGAGGACGCCGCGCCGGTACCCTTCCTCATCCGCGCCGATGTAGATCGCGAGGACGAACATCATGCCGACGCCGGCGAGCACGCTGAGCGACGAGGAGAGGAAGCCGAAGATGAAGCTGGACGCGTAGCGGAGCGCTTCGCTCGCCTGCGTCGCGAGCTGGCTCGACGCGGCGGCCGCCGACGCCGCGGTGGTGTCGGCGGCGGCCCCCGGCTCGATCGCGGCGCCGATCGGGCCCGACGTGTGCGTGGCGATGTAGCGCTGCACGCTCGCGATCGCGGCGGGCAGCTGCTGGCGGATCACGGCCGTCTGCGCGACGAGCGTCGGCCCCGCGTAGGAGAAGATCCCCACCACCACGCCCCCCACGAGCAGCACGATGAGCGCCGCGCCCACCCCCTTCGGGATCCGCCAGCGCGTGAGCCGCTCCGCGCCCTGCGACACCGAGAGGCCGAAGAGCATCCCGAGGAAGATCAGCATCACGATGTCGCTCGCGCGCCAGAGCACGATCAGCGAGCAGACCACGAGGACGATGAGCGCGAGCGTGCGGATGATCGCCGCGTTGGTCCATCCGTCGGAGCGCGGCGGGGCGGTCTGCGGGGCTCGGGGGTCGGGGGAGGTCATCGCGCGGCTCGGGAAGGGAGAGGGGCGCCGGAAGTCTGCACCGCGCGCGCGCCGCGCGGAAGCTTCCGCCGGGGCCGTCCGCGGGCGACCTTTCGGGCATCCGCCACTCCCGGAGCCACGTGCCGCACCGCGCCGCCAGCCTCAAGCCGCTCTACATCGACACGCCCGCGGCGGCGGAGCGCTTCTTCGCCTCGCTGCCCACGAAGGGCTCCATCGCGCTCGACACGGAGGGGGCGAGCTTCCACCGCTACGTCGACCGCATCTACCTGCTGCAGGTGACCGCGCCCGGCGTGACCGCCGTGCTCGATCCGCTCGCGATCGGCGCGCCCGCGGTGATGGGCGAAGTGCTCCGCTCGCGCGACGTGGAGGTGGTGCTCCACGACGCCGACTACGACCTGCGCCTCCTCCACCAGGATTACGGCTGGCACGTGGCGAACATCTTCGACACGCGCGTGGCCGCGCAGCTGCTCGGCATCAAGGCCTTCGGCCTCGCCGCGCTGCTCGAGCGCTACTTCGGCGTGACGCTCGACAAGAAGTTCCAGCGCGCCGACTGGTCCGAGCGCCCCCTCTCCGCGGGGATGCTCGAGTACGCCGCGCTCGACACCGCGCACCTGCTCGACCTCAAGGACCGGATGCGCGCCGACCTCGAGCGCGCGAAGCGCTGGCCCTGGGCCGCCGAGGAGTTCGAGCGCCTCGAAGGGACGCAGTGGGAGCCGGACGATCCCGCCCTCGCGTTCATGCGCCTCAAGGGGGCGCGCGACCTCTCGCGCCGGGAGCTGGCGGTGCTGCGCGAGGTGACGCTCTTCCGGGATGCCGTCGCGCGCGAGCTCGACCGCGCGACCTTCCGCGTGATGGGGAACGAGGTGCTCTTCGAGCTGGCGCGGCGCGCGCCCACCACCGCGGCGGAGCTGGGCGCGATCAAGGGGATGCCGCGCGGCCTCGTCGAGCGCCGCGCGCGCGAGATCCTCGACGCCGTCGCGCGCGGGCGCGACGTGCCGGAGGATCAGCTCCCGAAGTTCCCCCGCGCACCGCGCTGGGACCGCGACCCCGACTTCGACGCGCGCGCCTCGCGCCTCAAGGCAGTGCGCGACGAGGCCGCCGCGCAGCTCGACCTCGATCCCGGCGTCCTCATGTCGCGCGACCGCCTCGAATCGATCGCGCGCGCCAAGCCCGCCACGCGCGAGGAACTCACCGCGGTGCCCGGGATCCGGCGGTGGCAGGTGGAGGTCATGGGAGACAGGCTGCTCAGGGCGGTGAAGGGCTGACGAGCCGACGATCGATCATCGA
>DATKOH010000273.1:0-16072 GCA_035524735.1 Gemmatimonadaceae bacterium | reverse complement strand
GGCTTCGCGGCGGGCTTGGCGGCCGGCTTCGGCGGACCCGCGGCCTGCAGCTTCGCGATCACCTTGTCCGACAGGTCGAGCGAGGTGTCCACGGCCACGAGACCGCCCCCCTGCGCGCCGATGTCGAAGATCATGGCGTAGCCGCCGTCGACGCGGAGCCCCTCGATGATCCCGCGGATCTGCTCGCGGATCGGCTCGACGAGCTCGGCCTGCCGCTGCTGGGCCCGCTGTTCGAGCTGCGCCGCGCGCTGCTGGAACTCCTGCTGCTTCGCGCGCAGCGCGTTCTCGCGCTGCGTGCGCTGCGCCGGCGTGAGCGTGGGCTGCGCCTTCTGGTATTCGCCGATCAGGAAGTTCAGCGAGTCCATCATGCGCTGCTCCTGCGCCTTCACCCCTTCGGCCTCGGTCTCCATGGTCGCCTGCGCATCGGCGAAGCCGGGAGCCTGGGGGAGGATCTTCTGCGAATTGACGTACGCGAGCTTGAGCGGCGACTGCGCGGCCAGCACGCCGGCGGCGCACGCCGCGAGCGCGGCCGCGAGGGAAGCACGAGTGAAGGCGTTCATGCGGACTCCGGAGGGTTATTGGAAGATATTACCAAGACGGAAGTGCAACTGCCACGCCGGGGCGGGCTGGCCCAAGGTGTTCGTGCGGTCGAAGCCGTAGGCGTAGTCGAGGCCGAGCGGGCCGAGCGGGGTGACGATGGCGATGCCGATGCCGGCGCCGCGGTACAGCCGCGAGGGATCGAAGTCGCGCGGCAGCGCGTACACGTTGCCGGCGTCGTAGAACAGGTTCGTGTACACCATGGAGCTGAACCGGAGCCCGATCTGCGCCGTCATCGAGAAGAACGACGCGCCGAAGGAGTAGACCTGCGCGGTCTGCGCGCTGTTCGCGGAGTAGCCGTGCGGCGTGATCGAGAAGGACGGATAGCCGCGCAGCATCTCGCCGTACTGCGTGCCGCCCATCGTGAACAGCTGCGAATAGAAGAACGGCCCCGTGTTCCCGAACACGAGGCCCATGCGCCCGGTGAGGCCGAGCACGACCTTCATCGGCTGCGACGTCGGGTCGCCGCCGCCGATGGTGGCCAGCGTGTTGAAGTTCTGGTACTCCCCGGTGACGCGCTGGAAATCCGCCGTCCCGCCGAGCGGGCCGCCGTTGAGCTGCAGCGAGGCGGTGCGCATGGAGCCCCCCGACGGGAAGGGCATGTCGATCCGGTTGTCGTGCGTGATGCTCACGCCCAGCGTCGAGCGGAAGTTCTTGGTCGTGTTCACCAGCGTGTCGCGCGTCGCGACGCCGCCCGAGAAGGTCACCACCTCCGCGCCGTACGACAGGAAGACGCGCGTGAACGGCGACGAGTGCAGCGGGAAGCCGAGCTGGAGCGCGCCGCCGGTGCGCACGCTCGTGCCGAGGTCGGCCACGATGTACTGCGTGCGCGTGTGGTACGCCGAGATGCTGGCCGAGATCCGCGTGTGGTGCCAGGACGGATCGGTGTAGGTGAGCTGGAAGTCGTTGGCGTAGCGGCCGAACTGCCACTGCAGCGTGCCCTTCTTGCAGCTGCCGAAGAGGTTCGGCTGGTCGAGGCCGATGAAGCCGCCCACGCCCGTCCCCTGCCCCACCGAGGCGCCGAAGTTGATCGTGCCGGTCTTCTTCTCCTTCACCTTGAAGATGATGTCCACGTCCCCCTGGTCGTTCGCGGGGCGCGGCTCCGGCGGCGGCAGCGGCGACTCGAAGAAGCCGAGGTTCGAGAGGTTCTGGTAGCTCCGCATCAGGCGGTCCTGGTTGAACACGTCGCCCGGCAGGATCACCAGCTGCTCGCGGATGCAGGCCTCGTTCGTGTAGTCGTTGCCGATGATCTCGATGCGGTTGATCGTCGCCGGCGTGCGCTCGTCGATCTCCCAGCGCAGGTTCACGAGGTGCGTCCCGTCGGGCGCCGTCACCCGGTCGATGACGCCGCGGATCTGCGCATAGATGTAGCCGTCGTTGCTGTAGAGCGAACGCACCTGGTTCGTGGCCTCATCCCAGCGCAGCTGGTTGAACGCCAGCGGATCGACCTTCTCCCCCTTCACGATGCTCATCACCTGCTGGGTGATCGAGATCGACGGGTTCGAGAACGGATAATAGGCGCGGATCTCGTCGGTGGAGAAATGGCGGTTGCCCAGCACCTCGAACGTGCCCACGTGGTACTTCGGCCCCTCGGAGATCGTGATCTTGACGATCCCCTTCCCGCTCGCGGTGTCCACGAGCAGCGTCCACTTCAGCACCTGCATGTCGATGAAGCCGCGCTGCTTGTAGAGCGTGTCCAGCTTCTCGCCGATGTCGTGCGCCAGCTTCTCCTCGTCGAGCTCGCCGCTCTGCCAGAAGAAGAAGCCCTCGGACTTCGTGTCCAGGTGCGCCGTGATCGTGGCCGTCTTCACCTGCACGTTGCCCACGATCTGCACGTCGGTGATCGCGAGCTTGTGCCCCTCCGTGATCGCGAAGGTCAGCTTGAGGTGCCCCTCGGTGAGCCCCGAGTCGACCTTGATCCGCGCGAGGAAGTAGCCCTTGTCCTTGTAGAGCGAGTCGATCTGGGTGACGGCCCGCGCCACGAGCGCCGGGTCCACCGGGCGCCCCACCGGGATCTCGATCTTCGACTTGAGCGTCCCGGTGGAGAGCACCGTGTTCCCCGTGACGGCGATCGACGTGAGCAGCGGCCGCTCCACCAGGTGCACCATCAGGACCGAACGCCCGTTCACGGGGCTGATCTCGCAGCGCACCTGGACGTCGTCGTAGTTCCCGGTGGCGAAGAGGTTCCGGATCGCGCGCTGGATCACGCGGTAGTTCAGCGTGTCCCCGGGCTTGATCCCCGCGTCGGCGCGGACCACGCTCAGCGGCACCCGATGCAGACCGGAGACCGCCACCGAGTCGGGGATGGCGCACGCCGCCGTCGCCGAAGCTTGGGCGGACGACATCGCCGGCCAGGCGGCGAGCAACAGGATCGCGAGCGGCGAAATCCGAGGCATCACGAAAAGATACACGCGAAACGGCCGAATGGCCCAACGGCGGGTCACTCGGCCGTTCCGCCCAGAGTGGGCGGAGGTGATCAGGCGGTCCTGGTCAGGACCCTGAATTCGAGCTTGCTGCCATCGGGCGCGACGTCGACCTCGATGTCGTCGCCCCGCGAGAAGTCGGCGACCAGGATCTTCTCCGACAGCGGGTCCTCGATGTACTTCTGGATCGCCCGCTTCAGCGGCCGCGCCCCGAAGTGCTCGTCGTAGCCGTGCGACGTGAGGAAGTCGCTCGCGGCATCCGTGAGCTTCAGGCTGATCTCCTCCTCGGCCAGGCGGCGCTGCGTCTCGCGGAGCAGGATCGCCACGATCCGCGCGATGTGCTCCTTGGCCAGCGGGTGGAACACGATCACGTCGTCCAGGCGGTTGAGGAACTCCGGGTTGAACACCCGCTGGATCTCCTCCTTCACCTTCTCCTGGATGCGCTCGAAGGTCTGCTTGTCATCCGGCGCGCTGAAGCCGAGCGCCTTCCCCTTCGTGATGTCGCGCGCGCCCACGTTGGACGTCATGATCACCACGGTGTTCTTGAAGTCGATCACGCGCCCGTAGTTGTCCGTCAGATGCCCCTCGTCGAGCACCTGCAGGAGGATGTTGAACACGTCCGGGTGCGCCTTCTCGATCTCGTCGAGCAGCACCACGCTGTACGGCTTCCGCCGCACCGCCTTGGTGAGGGTGCCCGAATCCTCGTAGCCCACGTAGCCCGGGGGCGCGCCGATCAGGCGGGACACCGAGAATTTCTCCATGTACTCGCTCATGTCGACGCGGATCAGCGCCGACGGGTCGGCGAAGAGGAACTTCGCCAGCGCCCGCGCGAGCTCCGTCTTCCCGACGCCGGTGGGACCCGAGAAGATGAACGAGCCGATGGGGCGCTGCGGGTCCTTGAGCCCCGCGCGGCTGCGCCGGATCGAACGGCTCAGCGCCTTGATCGCCTCGTCCTGGCCGACCACCGACGCGTGCAGCTCCTCCTCCATGCGCATCAGGCGCGCGCTCTCCGCCTCCTGCAGCCGCGTCACGGGGATCCCCGTCCAGCGGCTCACGATGAAGGCGATCTCCTCCTCGCCCAGCACGGGGCGGAAGGACTGGCGGCGCTTCTCCCAGTCGTCCTGCTGCTTGCGGATCTCCCCCTGCAGCTCGCGC
Organism: Gemmatimonadaceae bacterium; assembly: GCA_035524735.1. GTDB lineage: Bacteria > Gemmatimonadota > Gemmatimonadetes > Gemmatimonadales > Gemmatimonadaceae > DATKOH01. The sequence goes on along the minus strand of DATKOH010000273.1, from coordinate 11,897 downwards.
TCGCCGTCGCGCAGCGACGCCGCCTTCTCGAAGTTCTGGTCCTTCACCGCCGCTTCCTTCGCGGCGTTCACGCCTTCGAGCTTCGTCTTCAGCTCCGCCACCTCCGGCGGCGGCGCCTGCGCCGCCAGCCGCGCGCGCGCCCCCGCCTCGTCGATCACGTCGATCGCCTTGTCCGGCAGGAAGCGGTCGGTGATGTAGCGCTCCGACAGCTTCGCCGCCGCGACCAGCGTCGCGTCCGGGATCGACACGTGGTGGTGGTCCTCGTACTTCTTCCGCAGCCCCTTCAGGATCTCCACCGTCTCGTCCACCGACGGCGGGTCCACGATCACCGTCTGGAAGCGCCGCTCGAGCGCGCCGTCCTTCTCGATGTACTTGCGATACTCGTTCAGCGTGGACGCGCCGACGCACTGCAGCTCCCCGCGCGCCAGCGCGGGCTTGAGCATGTTGCTCGCGTCGATCGCCCCCTCCGCCGCCCCCGCGCCCACCAGCGTGTGCAGCTCGTCGATGAAGAGGATCACGTTCTTGTTCTGCGCGATCTCGTTCATCACCGCCTTGAGCCGCTCCTCGAACTGGCCGCGGTACTTCGTGCCCGCGATCACCGCCGCCATGTCCAGCGCCAGCACGCGGTTCTCCCGCAGCGACTCGGGGCACTCCCCCGTCGCGATCAGCTGCGCCAGCCCCTCGACGATCGCCGTCTTCCCCACCCCCGGCTCACCGATGAGCACCGGGTTGTTCTTCTTCCGGCGCGTGAGCACCTCCATCACGCGCTCGATCTCCTTCCCGCGGCCGATCGTCGGGTCCAGCTGCCCCTCGGCCGCCAGTTGCGTCAGGTCCCGGCAGAAGTGGTCGAGCGCGGGGGTCTTGGACTTCTTCTCCCCCTTCGGCGCCGGCGCCGCCGGCACCGCGCCCGCGGGCGCCGCCGCGCCGGCCGCCGGCATCTCCGTGCCGAGCAGCCGCAGCGTCTCCGCGCGCGCCGCGTCCAGGTTCACCCCGGTCTCGGTCAGCACCTGCGCCGCGATCCCCTTCTCCTCGCGCAGCAGCCCGAGCAAGAGGTGCTCCGTGCCCACGTAGCTGTGGTTCAGCTCGCGCGCCTCGCTCATCGCCAGCTCGAGCACCTTCTTCGCGCGCGTCGTGTACGGGAGGTCGGGGCCGGTGGTCTGCGCCGCTTTCCCCTTCTTCACCGTCTCCTCGATCTTCTGCTGGATCTCGTCGAGGTCGACGCTGAGGTTCTGCAGAACGGCGGCCGCGACGCCCTCGCCCTCGCGGATCAAGCCGAGCAGGATGTGCTCCGTGCCCACGTACTCGTGGTGGAGGCGCGCCGCCTCCTCCCGAGCCATCGCGAGCACCTTCCGCACCCGTTCCGTGAAGTTGTAGCCGTTCATAGGTCCCTCAGTGCCGGGCACCCGGAGGATGGGTCACCCGATGTTCCCCGCGTCGTCGGCCAGCACCTGCCGCACGTACTGCGCGCGGGCCACGTTGCTCTCCGATTCCGAGAGCGCCCGTCCCTCGCGCTGCGCCAGATGCGCCGACTGGGAAAAGATCAGGAGCTTGTTGAGCGTGTATACACTCAGGCCGGGGATCAGTTTCAGTCCGACGGCCAGACGGACCCCACTCAGGTAGTTCATCGCTTCCTCGAAGCTCAGGCTCCGCGCATAGCGCAACATGCCGTACGCGCGCCAGAGCTTGTCCTCCATAATATAACCCGCATCCCGCAGCAACACACGCCTGGCCTCCCCCTCCCGCTCCACCACGTTCCCGAGCACGTACAGCAGGTGCTCGATGATCTCGTCCTCCGAGCGCCCCAGGGTGGTCTGGTTAGAGATCTGAAAGAAATTGCCCACCACCTCGCTCCCTTCTCCGTAGAGCCCGCGGTAGGTCAGCCCGATCTGCTGCAGCCCGGTGAGCGTCTTCGCGATCTCCTTCGTCAGCACCAGCCCCGGCAGGTGCATCAGCACCGACGCCCGCATCCCCGTCCCCGTGTTCGTCGGGCAGCTCGTGAGGAAGCCGAACTCCTGGTGGAAGGCGTAGGGCACGCGCCGCCCCAGCTCCTCGTCCAGGGTGCGGATGCCCGCGTACGCGCCCGCCAGGTCGAAGCCCGACCGCAGCGTCTGCAGCCGGAGATGATCCTCCTCGTTCACCATCACCGCCGCGCCATCCCCCAGGAACACCGCCGCGCCGCTGCGCACGGGATGCTGCGGCACCAGCCCGGCGAGCTCCCGGCTCACCAGATGCCGCTCGTGCAGCAGCAGCCGCTCCTCCGACGGCAGCTCGTCCACCCGCACCAGCACGCTGCGCGAGAGCTCCGGCGCGCCCGTGACCGCATCGCGCACCCGCGCCAGGATCCGCAGCCGCTCCCCTTCGCGCGCGCGCGACGGGAAGGCGAACCCCTCCAGGTTCCGCGCCAGCCGGATGCGCGTGGACAGCACCGTCCCCGCGTGCTCCCCGCTCGCGTCCAGCCAGGAGACGCCGCCGTCCGGCAGGAGGGACAGGTCGATGGTCATTCGGTGGCCTTGATCTGGTCGCGCAGCTTCGCCGCCTCCTCGAACTGCTCCGCGTCGATCGCCCGCTTGAGCCGGTCGCGCAGCTCGGCGAGCACCGTCGCCCCCGCCTCCACCTCCGCGGCCGGCGGCGCGTACGACCGCCCCTGGTGCCGCGAGTTGCCGTGCACCCGCCGCAGCAGGTCGCGCAGGTTCGACTCGAAGGCGTCGTAGCAGTAGGCGCAGCCCAGCCGCCCCGTGTTCTTGAAGTCGCGCAGCGTGCCGCCGCAGAAGGAGCACTTGACCGCGTCCATCGCGCTCGCCGGCAGCGTCTTCTGCTGCACCGCGAGGATGAAGTCGGTGAGCGGCTGCTTCGGCACGGTGAGCTGCGTCTCGATCCCGCGCTCGGCCGCGCACTTCTCGCAGAGGTTGAGCTGCCTCAGCGGCGGCTCGGTCACCTGCGTCACCTGGATCACCGCATCGCGCTCCCGGCAGGCGTCGCAGAGCATCAGGCCAGCGCCTCCGCCGCGGTGAGGGCGCCCAGCCGCCCGTCCTCCAGCCGGAGCACGCGATCGGCGCGCGCCGCCAGCGCCGGATTGTGCGTCACCACGACCATCGCGAGACGGAACTCGCGCACCACGCCCACCAGCAGGTCGTGCAGCCGCTCGGCGTTCAGGTGGTCGAGGTTCCCCGACGGCTCGTCGGCGAGCACCACGGCGGGGTCCATGACGAGCGCGCGCGCCACGGCCGTGCGCTGCTGTTCCCCCCCCGACAGCTCCGCGGGACGGTGCGCCATGCGCTCCGCGAGCCCCAGCCGCGCCAGCAGGTCCCGCGCCCGCGCCCGCGCCGCGCCCTCCGCCATCCCCGCGATGCGCATCGGCATCATCACGTTCTCCTCCGCCGAGAACTCGCGCAGGAGATGGTGGAACTGGAAGACGAAGCCCACGCGCCGGTTCCGCACGTCCGCGAGCTGCTCATCGGTCCGCCCCTCGAGCGGTTCGCCGCCGAGCGACACGGACCCGCGCGAGGGGCGGTCGAGCGCGCCGAGCAGATGCAGCAGCGTGCTCTTCCCCGCGCCGCTGGCGCCGACGATCGCCACGAGTTCCCCCGCCCCCACGTCGAGCGACACGCCGTCGAGCACGTCCACGCGCCCGCCGTCGCCGCCGATGAAGGTCTTCGAGAGGTCCCGCGCTTCGATCGCGTTCATTCGTGCCGGATCGCCTCCACCGGATAGAGCCCCGCGGCCTGCGACGCGGGGCGCAGCGTCGCCACCGTCGCGATCGCGAGGCTCGCCAGCACGATCCACGCCACGTCGAACGGCAGGATGCGCACCGGCAGGTGATCGATGAAATATACCGAGGGGTCCAGACGGATGAGGCGGAAGCGGTCCACGCAGAGCCCGCCGATCACGCCGAGCACCGTGCCGATCGCCGTGCCCACGAGCCCGATCACGATCCCCTGCGCGAGGAAGACCCGTCGCACCGACGCCGCCGGCAGCCCGAGCGCCTTCAGGATCCCGATCTCCCGCGTCTTGTCCTTCACCACCATCGTGAGCGTGCTCACGATGTTGAAGGCCGCCACGAGCTCGATCAGCAGCACGATCACCCGCATCCCCAGCCGCTCCAGCGTGAGCGCCTCGTAGAGCTGCGCGTTCGCCTCCTGCCAGTCCTGCACGCGGTACGGATAGCCGAGCAGGTCGCCCAGCGCCGCCGCCAGCTGCGGCGCCTTCGTGCGGTCGGCCGTGCGCACCTCCAGCCCCGTCACCGCGTCACCGAGCGCGGCGAACTGCTGCGCCACGTCCAGTGCCATGTACACGTACGCGTTGTCGTACTCGTACATCCCCGTCTTGAAGACGCCCGTCACCTCGAAGCGGTACACGCGCGGCACGATCCCGCCGATCGCGGGATTGAACTTCAGTCCCGCCGCCGGCACGAGCGTGATCGTGTCCCCCGGATAGAGGTTCAGCCGCTCGGCGAGGCGCCGGCCGATCACCACGCCGCGCCCCAGCCCGTCGTGGCTCTCGAAGCGGAAGTCCCCCTGGATCGCGTAGCGCCGGATGTCGGTGACCGGCGTGAGCGCGCGCAGCTCCGGCTCGATCCCCGCCACGTACACCCCCTCGGCGTAGTCGTGCCCCGAGGTCGCGAGCCCCTGCGTGAGCACGAAGGGCGCCGCCGCCACCACCCCCTTCTGCGCGCGCACCGTGTCGAGCGCCCCCTGCCAGTGGTCGAGCCGCATGTTCGCGCCGAAGGTCAGCACGCGGATGTCCGGGCTCCCCACCAGGATCTTCTCCCGCAGCTCCGCCTGCATCCCGGTCATCACGCCGTTGATCACGATCAGCGCGCACACGCCCACGATCACGCCCCCGATCGCGATCACCGAGATGAACGAGAAGAGCCGCGTCGTCCCGCGGCTCCGGAGGTAGCGCCACGCGATCGAGAGCTCGAGGCGCGTCATTCCGGGCGCAGCGTCGGGAAGAGGATCACATCGCGGATGTTCTGCGCTCCCGTGAGGTACATGAACAGCCGGTCGATGCCGATCCCGCAGCCCCCCATCGGCGGCATCCCGTACTCCATGGCGCGCAGGTAGTCCTCATCCACCCCCGACTGCTCCAGGTCCCCCGCCGCGCGCAGCCGCGCCTGCGCCTCGAAGCGCTGCCGCTGGTCGAGCGGATCGTTCAGCTCGCTGAACGCGTTCGCCAGCTCGCGCCCCTTGGCGAAGAGCTCGAAGCGCTCGGTGAGCCGCGGGTCGCCGCGCTTCGGCTTCGCCAGCGGCGACAGCTCCTTCGGATAGTCGAGCACGAAGGTCGGCTGCTCCAGCGTGCGCTCCACCAGCGCCTGGAAGAGCTCGTCGAGCAGCTTCGGGCGGCTCAGCGTGCCCGCCCCCTCCACCCCCGCCCGCTCCGCCGCGTGCCGCAGGTCGGCGTCGCTCATCGCGAGCGCCTCGCGGCCGAGCGCGGCGTCGAGCGCGCCCACCCACGAGAGGCGCGCGAAGGGCGCCGCGATCGCCGGCACCTGCTCCGCCATCCCCGGCTGCGAGCGCACCGCCTCCGCCGCGTGCACGAGCAGCCGCTCCACGAGCGCCATCGTGTCCGTGTAGTCCGCGTACGCCTGGTACCACTCGAGCATCGTGAACTCGGGATTGTGCGTGCGGTCGATCCCCTCGTTCCGGAAGTCGTGCCCGATCTCGTACACCGCGTCGAAGCCGCCCACGATGAGGCGCTTCAGGTACAGTTCGTCGGCGATGCGCAGGTACAGCGTCGCGTCGAGCGCGTGGTGCTCGGTGACGAACGGCCGCGCCGCCGCGCCGCCGTACAGCGGCTGCAGCACCGGCGTCTCCACCTCGAGGAAGCCGCGCGCATCGAGGAACGCGCGGATCGCCGACACCATGCGCGTGCGCGCGGCGAAGAGCGCGCGCACCTCGGGATGCACCGCGAGATCGGCGTAGCGCTGGCGGTAGCGCTGCTCCGGATCGGCGAAGCCGGAATGGCGCACCGTCCGCCCGTCCACCACCTCCTCCTTCCCGAACGGCAGCGGCCGCAGCGATTTCGCCAGCAGCGTCCACGCCGTGGCGCGCACCGTCACCTCCCCGGTGCGCGTGCGGAAGAGCGGGCCCTCCACCCCCACGATGTCGCCCAGGTCGAGCGCCTGCAGCCGCGCGTACGACTCGTCGCCCAGCACGTCGCGCTTGAAATAGAGCTGGATCCGGCCACTCGCATCCGCGAGATGCGCGAAGGTGGTCTTCCCGTGCGCCCGCCACGCCACCACGCGGCCGGCCACGCGCACCGCCGCCCCCTCGGCGCCGTCGGCCAGCCCCTCGCCCGCGCGCACCGCCTCCGCCGCCCCGTGCGACCGCTCGTAGCGGTACGCGAACGGCTCGATCCCCTGCGCGCGCAGCGCGTCCAGCTTCTCGCGCCGCGCCTTCAGGACGAAGTTCAGGTCCTCGTCGCTCACGCCGCCGCCTCGCTCGCGCTCTGCTGCTTCAGGTACGCCTCGATGAACGGATCGATCCCCCCGTCCATCACCTTCTGCACGTCGGTCACCTTCAGCTCCGTGCGCTCATCCTTCACCATCGTGTACGGCTGGAAGACGTAGCTCCGGATCTGCGTCCCCCACGCCACCTCCGTCTTCGCCGAATCGACCTCCGCCTTCTTGCGCGCCTGCTCCTCCTGCGCGCGCTTGTAGAGCGCGTTCTTGAGCATCTTCATCGCCGTCGCCTTGTTCTTGAACTGCGACCGCTCCTGCTGGCAGCTCACCACGATCCCGCTCGGGATGTGCGTCAGCCGCACCGCCGAGCTCGTCTTGTTGACGTGCTGCCCCCCCGCCCCGGAGGCGCGGAAGACGTCCATCCGCACGTCCTCGTCGCGGACCTCGATGTTGATCTCGTTGTCCACCACCGGGTAGACGAACACGCTCGCGAAGCTCGTGTGCCGCCGCGACTGCGAGTCGAACGGCGAGATGCGCACCAGGCGGTGCGTCCCCGACTCGCCGCGCAGGAACCCGTAGGCGTAGGGACCGTGGATCTCGAGCATCGCGCCCTTGATCCCCGCCTCCTCCCCCTCGCTCAGGTCGAGCACCTCCACGGTGAAGCCGCGCCGCTCCGCCCACCGCGTGTACATGCGCATGAGCATCTGCGCCCAGTCCTGCGCCTCCGTGCCGCCGGCCCCCGCCGCGAACTCCACCATCGCGTCGCGATGGTCGTCCGCCCCGCGCAGCAGCGCCTTGAGCTCGAGCGCCGGCACCTCGTCGTCCAGCTTGGCGAGCTCGCGCTCCACTTCGGCGATCATCGATTCGTCCGGCTCCGCCGCGAGCAGCTCCTCCATCTCGAGCAGCGACCGCACGCGCCCCGCGAGCTCGTCGTACGGTGTGAGGAACCCCTTCAGCGCGTTCGCATCCTGGATGACGGCGCGCGCCTTGTCCGGGTCGTCCCAGAATCCGGGCGCGGCCATGCGCGCCTCGAGACCGGCGAGCGCGCCGCGCTTGCCGTCCAGGTCAAAGATACCCCCTTAGCTCGCCGAGCCGTTCGTCGTGACGCCGCAGCCGGCGCGCGCGCTCGCTCTCCGCCATGCTCCCCGCTCCCGCGGTCGATGCCGTGCACCACGCCTGCGCCAACGAACGAGCCGTCCCGCCACGGCGGCGCGGGACGGCTCGGAGAACACCGGGAATATACGGCGCGCGCCCCCGCCCGTGCAGGGGCGCGAGGCTAGAAGATCTTCTGCCCGTGCGCCAGGACGTCGTTCAGCGCGTCCTGGAAGTGCGTGGTCGCGTCCGAGAACTCCTTCCCCATCTGGTCGACGTACTCCTCGTAGCTCTTCTTGATCTCCTCCCGGAAGAGCTCACGGAGCGAGCCGTTGCGCAGCCCTTCCTGGTGCTTCTCCGGGAAGTACGCGACGATGTCGGAAACGAGCGCGCGCGCGAGGCGCTTCGCCTTCTGGTTCGGGTCGCTGGCCAGGAAGGGGTTGATCGGCGCACGCTGGCCCCCCACCGCCGTGGACGCGCGCGGCACCGGCGCCGTGGCGCGGGGCGCCGCCGGCGGTGCCGCGGGAGCGGCCGGCACCGCGGCAGCCGGGACCGCTGCCGACGGACGCGCCGGCGGCGCCGCCACGGGCGCGGGCATCCGCATCGGCGGCTGCGGCGCGATCGGCGACGCGGGGGACGCGGGCGCGGCGGGCGCGGCCGGCGCCGGCGCGGCCGGTGGCGCCGCGGGACGCGGCATCACCGGTCTCGGCGCGGTCACCCCGGGCGCCTCCAGCGCGGGCGCGGAGAACGCGGGCGGCGCCGGCTGCGGCCGCGGCGGGAAGCCCGGCGCCGGCGCACGCGGCGCCGGAGCCGCGGGCGGCATCGCCGGCGGCATCATCGCGGGGGCGCTCGTGGACACCGGCGGCTGCCGAGTCGGACCGCTCGTCCGCGGCGGCGCACCCATCGGCGACCCGAACGCGGGCGCGCCCCCGAATCCGGGGCGCGCCATTCCCGCCGCGGTGCCCGCCGGCGTCGCCAGCCCAGCCGCCACCGCGTTCGCCCCGATGTCCCCGATCGCGATCACTCCGCCGCACACCGAGCAGCGTGCGCGCACGCCCCCCAGCGGCACCTTGGCGGGATCCACGCGGAAGACCGAACCGCACTCCGGACAGGTCGCGTTCATCTATCCCCTCGTTCCCACGTTCCCGGGTTCAACGCTCCGACGCGCCCACCGGCGCGCCCACGATCGGATCGTGCCGGCGGTCCACCACGTACACCGAGCCGGGCAGCGTCTTCGCGTAGCTCTTCATCTCCGTCGCCAGCTCGCTCACCTGCGCCGGGTGGCCGAACGTCCGGCGCTCGTTCGTCACCACGCCGATCGACACCGTCATCAGCGGCACCCGGTGCAGCTGCCCGCGCCGGTCCTTCCCGAAGAAATATCCTGCATGCCGGTCCTGTTCGGAATACTGGCACGGCACCAGCAGGTCGAAGATCGACACGATCTCCTGGCAGATCTCCGGCGCCTGCCGCACCGGCACCACGAAGATGAAATCGTCGCCCCCAATGTGGCCCACGAACCCGTCCTCCGGACAGTACCCCCGGACCACATCGTGCAGGATCTTCGCGAGGATCCGGATCACCCGGTCCCCCTCGTAGTAGCTGTAGCGGTCGTTGTACTCCTTGAAATGATCGAGGTCGGCGTAGCAGGCCGCGAACTTCTCCCCTGCCGCCAGCCGCCGCCCGATCTCCGCCTCGATCTCCGGCGCGCCGGGGAGCCGCGTGCTCGGATGCACGTGCACGTCGCGGTCGGCGCGCCGCAGCATCACGTCCAGGCGGAGCAGCGCCTCCGCCACCGGCGTCGCGGGCAGCAGCACCTCATCCGCGCCGGCCTGGAACGCCGCCGCGAGCCCCTCCCCCCCGTCCGCCGCGAGCACGCCGCCCGGCACCACCCCCGTGTACGGATCCCCCTTCAGCCGGCGGCACGCCGACAGCGCCTCCTCCGCGCGCGTGCGCGCGTCGAAGATCGCCACCTCGGGGCGCCCGCGGAGCGCCATCGCCATCAGGTCCTCGACCGTCGCGCACGTGACCAGCGCCAGCGACCGCGACGCGAGCCACCCACGCACGTGCGCAGGCGGCTCGTTCGCGTCCGGCGAGAAGTACACGGCGTGGAGCTGGGCCACGCGGGTGGGTCCTCACATCTGGCGCCGCCCGTCCCCGGCGAACGCCTGGTGGGGCAACACGTGGAGTGACAGCGAGTTGGCGTACTCAGGACGACTAGAAAAAGAAGAACGCAACCCCGAGCAGCGCGTACACGATGAGCAGGAACGATCCCTCGAGCCAGTTCGACTCCCCGTCCTGCACCACCACCGACGCGATCCACACCGCGAGCGCCACGCTCGCCACCTCGAACGTCGAGAACGCCAGGTCCATCCGCTGCCCCATCAGCACGCCGCTGAACACCAGCACCGGCGCCACGAGCAGCGCCACCTGCACCGTGCTCCCGAGCGCGATCCCGAGCGCCAGGTCCATCCGGTTCCGCGCCGCCATCAGCACCGCCGTGCTGTGCTCCGCGGCGTTCCCGATGATCGGCACCACCACCACGCCCACGAAGAATTCCGACAGCCCGGCCGCGGCCACCGCCCCCTGCGTCGCACCCACGAGCATCTCCGACATCCACGCGAGCGCCGCCGAGACGCCCACGAGCATCCCGACCGTGCGCCGCAGCGTCCACGCGGGACCCGCCGCACCCTCCGCCTCCTCCCCTTCCGCGAAGAGCGCCCGGTGCGTGCCCATCGAGTACAGGAGCGACAGCGCGTAACCCACGATGAGCAGCGCCGCCACGAACTCCGACATCTTCTGCGTCAATCGCTGCCCCGGATCCGGATGGGCCGCGTGGAAGAGCGCAGGCACCACCAGTCCCACCACCGCCACCACGAGCAGGCTGACGTTCATCCCCGCCAGGTGCCGGCTGAACCTCTGCACCCGATGACGCAGCCCTCCCGCCAGCTGCGACGCGCCGAGCACGAGCAGCAGGTTCCCGAGGATCGAACCCGTGATCGACGCCTTCACGAGGTCCACCATCCCCGCGCGCAGCGCGAGGACGCCGATGATCAGCTCGGCGAGGTTCCCCAGCGATGCGTTGACGACGCCCCCCGCCACCGGCCCCACGCGCGCGGCGAGGTGCTCGGTGGCATCGCCGAGCAGCGCCGAGAGCGGGAGGATCGCGATGGCGCTCAGCGCGAAGACGGCCAGGTCCGGCGCCCCCGCCCAGTGCGCGATGGCCGCCGCCGGCACCGCCGCGAGGAGGAGCCAGATGGGACGCAGCTTCCGCGGCGCCCCGGCGCTCACAGCTTGGCGGCCTCGTCGATCAGCATCACCGGGATCCCGTCGCGCACCGGGTACTTGAGCCGGCAGGCGTGGCAGACCAGCGTCGCCTCCCCCTCACGGTACTCGAGCTCGCCCCGGCATTTGGGGCAGACCAGGATCGCCAACAGCTCCGGCGCCAGGGCCATCGCGCTCATTCCTCCGGCATCGCGTATCCGAAACGCCGCAACGCCGCCGCGTCGCGCCGCCAGTGCGGGAGCACCTTCACGTGCAGGTCGAGGAAGACGCTCCCCCCCGCGAGCGCCTCGATCCGCGCCCGCGCGGCCGTGCCGATCGCGCGGATGCGCGCGCCGCCGCGGCCGATCACGATCCCCTTCTGCCCCTCGCGCTCCACGTACAGCACCGCCCGAATGTACACCGGGCTGGCCGACTCGCGGAACTCCTCGATCTCGCAGGCCACCGCGTACGGCAGTTCCTCCTCGAGCTGCTCGAACACCGCCTCGCGCACGAACTCCGTGGCGAAGAAACGCATCTGCTGCGTCGCGAGATCGTCCGCGCCGTACAGGAACGGTCCCTCGGGGAGCGCCGCCGCCACGCGCGCGAGCAGCGCCTCCACCCCCTCCCCCGTGCGCGCCGAGATCAGCAGCGCCTCCGGTTGATCGCGCGCGAGCGCCTCGCGCGCCGCCGGCGTGAGCGCGTCGGTCTTGTTGAGCGCCACGATCACCGGCGCGCGCGGCGCGTTCTCGAGCCCCGCGGCCTCGGCCAGCGGCCGGGGCATGCCATCGCGCGCGTCGGCGAGATGCACCACGACGTCGGCATCGCGGATGGCGCGCACGGCCGTCGAGCGCATCGCCGCCTGGAGCGGATAGTCGGGATCCAGCAGCCCCGGGGTATCGACGAAGACCATCTGCGTCTCGCCGGCGGTGCGCACCCCCTCGACGCGCGTGCGCGTGGACTGCGCCTTCGCGCTGGTGATGGCGAGGCGCTCCCCGACGAGGCGGTTGAGGAGGGTGGACTTCCCGACGTTGGGCGCGCCGGCGAGGGCGACGAAGCCTGACTTCATGGTGGAAAGCTAACAGCGGCGCTCGGCGCGCGGCGCGCGGCGCGCGGCATCCTCAACTCGCGACTCGCGCCGTTGCCG
>DATKOH010000272.1:0-13978 GCA_035524735.1 Gemmatimonadaceae bacterium | reverse complement strand
CCCCGTGAACGTGTCCACCTCCTGCGTCGTCGTGTACACGTTCGGCGTGATCCGGATGCCGCTGAACTCCGGGTGGACGATCGGCGTGTTCACGATCTTGTACTTCTCGTGCAGCCACTGCCCGAGCTTCACCGGGTCCAGCCCGTCCACGGTGAAGAGGCAGATGCCGCCGCTCGTCTCGCCGGTGAGCGGCGTGAGCACGTGCACGCGGGGGCTCTCGGCGAGCAGCGCGTTCGCCCAGCGGTTCCGCAGGTAGCGCAGCCGCGCCACCTTGCGCGCCGTGCCGATCCCGCGGCTGAACGCGAGCGCCACGCTCACCGAGTTGAAGTTCGCCTGCGGGTGCGTGCCGATCTCCTCGAACTTGCGGATGTCCGCCTTCTGCGACTCCGCGCTCGCCATGAGGCTCCACAGCTGCGGGATCCGGTCCTTGCGCACGTAGAGGAAGCCGCTGCCGATCGGCGCGAGCGTCCACTTGTGCAGCGACGTGCCGTAGTAGTCGCAGCCGAGCTGGTCGCGCGTGAAGGGGAAGTGGTTGAAGGCGTGCGCGCCGTCCACCGTCACCTGGATGCCGAGCGGGCGCGCCATCTCCACGATCTGCCGCACCGGCATGATCTGCCCGGTGAGGTTCGTGATGTGCGTGACCTCGATGACCTTCGTGCGCGGCGTGATCGCGGCGCGGAACTGCTCCACGAGGTACTCCTGGCTCGGCGGCGGCACCTTGAAGGAGATCTGCTTGAGCACGATCCCCTCGCGCGCCACGCGCTGCTGCCAGCTGGTGATCATCCGGCCGTAGTTCTGGTTGGTGACGATCACCTCGTCGCCCTTCTGGAGGTCGAAGCCGAAGATGAGGTTCTCCATCGCCTCGCTGGCGTTGCGCACCACCGCCATCTCCTCCGGGTCGCAGCCGAAGTCCTCGGCCAGCTCGCGCCGCGTCCCCTCCATGCGCGGCTGCAGCACCCCCCACATGTTCTCCACCGGGAGCGAGTTGGTGAACTGGATCTCGCGCCAGAGCTCGGCGAGCACGTGCGTCGGGGCGGGGGAGATGCCGCCGTTGTTGAGGTTGATCATCGTCCGGTCGACGTCGAACGCGGCCTGGATCACCGACCAGTAGCTCTCGTCGTCGGCGATCTGCTCGGGGGTGCGCGCGCCGGCGATGACGTTCGCCTGGAAGAGCTGCGCGAAGGCGTTGGTGCGCATCATCGGCAGCGCCAACCCGGCGCCGGCGAGGCTCTTCACGAAGTGGCGGCGTGTCTGCATGGCGGTCCTCGGTGGACGGTCGGAGGGCGGGGGGGGCGGGGGGCGGCGACTACGCTACGCGGCGCGCCGGGGAGCGCAAGCGCGCGCCGGACGTTCCCATCAATAGTCCCCGTCGTCGCCGAACGGATCGCCCGGCGGCGGCGTGAGCGGCGCGGTGAGCACGGGCGCCGTGCCCTCCTCGAACCAGTGCGCGATGTCCGACGCGATCAGCGCCCAGTGCGCGCGGTCCTCCACGCTCCCCTCCGCCGCGCGCTTCGCGGCGATGGCGCGCCACGCCTTGAGCTCGAAGTTCGCGATCGCACGCACCCCCGCGGCCGCGCTCGGGTCCGCCGCCAGCTGCAGCATGCGGTCCACGAGCGCGCGCCGCGTCACCTTCCGCAGGCGCTCGGCGCGCGCGTCCATCCGCGGGCCGGTGATGCCGGTCGCCCGCGCGAGCGAGTCCGACAGCTCCGCCAGCGTGAGCGGGTCCTTCATGCGCGCGGCGAACTGCGCCACGCGCGTCGCGCGGTCCTTCTGCAGCACGCCGTCGATCACCAGGTGCGCGAGCACCGACACCGCGCCCAGCTCGTCGAACGCCGGCCGCGTGCGGCTCTGGAAGTCCTCCACGCCCCCCGCGTAGCCCGGCGGGGCGGGGGAGAGGAGCGCCAGCACCGTGTCGGGGATCGCGAGCTGCGCGGGGCTCAGCGCTTCCATCAGCAGCGCGAGCGACGCGCGCTGCCGCGACGCCGGGATGAGGTGCGTGGCCGTCTGCCCGTCCCCCTTCTCGGCGTACGCGTACTCCAGGCCGCCGATCGTGCGCAGCGCCGCGTTGATGCCGAAGCGGTGGAAGAGGTAGAGCGGCACGAAGCGGTCGTGCAGCAGCGCGATCGCCTCGCCGTCGCGCAGGTTCGCGAGCCCGAAACGCTTCATCGCCGCGGCGCGCACGTCCATCTGGCGCCGCAGGAAGAGGTCCGCGTTCGCCGCATCGTCCCACAGGTTCGTGCGCGGGTCCGACGCGTAGGGCGGGCGCGCGTCCTGGTCCGTCAGGTAGAGGTAGCCCTTCTTCAGTCCGTCGGCGATGATCGCCTTGAGCGAATCCCGTTCGGACGCTTCCGGGAAGATCCCGTAGCCCCAGTGGATCGCCCACACGTCGTACGCCCCCGGCCCCATCGCGTACGCGTGGCTCACGTCCACGTTGCCGTTGGCGTCGAGCAGCACGGTGGGCGCGGGATAGTCCATCACCGAGCCGTGGTCGTAGGTGCTCGCGATGTAGTTATGCGCGAGGCCGAGCGAGTGCCCGATCTCATGCGCCGTCACCTGCCGCACGCGGCCGAGCACGAAGTGCGTGTCCATCGGCGAGGGCGCCGCGCCGAGCAGCGCCGCGTACAGGTTGTACGCGGTGCGGTTGCGGTGCGAATCCATGTGCGCCACGCCTTTCAGCGTCTCGCCGGTGCGCGGATCGGTCGTCGGCCCGCCGAAGCTCCAGCCGCGCTCGTTGCGGTCGAGCCAGAGCACCATGTTGTAGCGCATGTCCATCGGGTCCGCGCCTTCGGGGAGGTCCTTCACCACGAAGCCCCCCTTGAGGCCGGCGCGGTCGAACGCCTCCTCCCAGAACTTCGCGCCGGCCACCGTCGCGCTCCGCACCGGCTCGGGGATGCCGCGGTCCACATAGTAGACGATGGGATTCGCGATCGCGCTGTTGGGATCGTTCGGGTCGGTCCGCCGCAGCCGGAAGCGGGTGATCCACCGCTGCTCGAGGCGCGCGCCCACCGGCGCGCTGAAATCCTTGAAGTCGATGAAGAAGTAGCCGACGCGCGGGTCCTCCGCGCGCGGGCGGTACTGGTCATCGGGGAGCTGCACGAGGCTGAAATGCACGCGCAGCGTGAACGCCTGCCCGTCGGGCACCACCTGCTGCACCGTGTTCCCCGGCGCCCCCTGCGCCGCGAAGGTCTGCGCGAGGTCGATCTCCGTGTTGAGCGGGAAATCCTTCGTGTACGACACGTTGATGAACGAGCGCTCGCGCGCCAGCGCGTAGCTCCCCTCGTTCGACTGCCGCAGGCGGATGCCCACGTTCAGCCAGTCCTGCTGGAAGAGGCTCGTCGCATCCACGAGCAGCCGCCCCTTGTCCTCGGCGAGGATGGGCAGCGCCGCGACGACGCTCGGCGCGAAGCTCTCGGCCACCGAGTGCGCCTCCGCGCCGCCGGCGCTCGCGCGGTAGCTCCAGTTCTCGAACACCACGAGCGCGACGTCCCCCGCGCGCTGCACGCGCGTGACCTGCGACGCCCCGTCGCCGCCGCGGTCGAAGCCGAGGGGGTTCGAGCCGAGCCCCGTCGCCTCCTGCACCACGAAGAGGAATCGCGTCGAGTCGTGCGGCAGCTCGAGGAGGATCCGCCCCTTCTTCAGGTCGAGATCCATCGGGAGGAAGCCATCGCGGTGGTCGAGGCCGCGCGTCGCGGAGTCGATCGCGGACGCGCGCGGCGCGGGGGCGCCCTGGGCGCCGAGCGCGGGCGCGGCGAGGGCGAGAGCGGCGAGGAGGGAGGGAACGCGCATGAGGACGGGGGAGTGGAGGGGAGGCACGAGGGGGCGAGCGAACTTCGGCGCGGGAACGGGCGCGCGCAAGATGGGCGGCGCCCTCTGGCCGCGCGCGCGTCCGGCGGGCATCTTGCCCCATCCTTCACCGCACCGCCGAGGCCTTCCGATGCGACGCACCGCCATCTTCCTCGCCGCCCTCGCCCCGCTCGTGCTCCGCGCGCAGGCCGACACCGCGATCCATCGCTTCACGGGGCGCGACGTCTTCGACCTCGAGTGGGCGGCCGATCCGCAGATCGCCCCCGACGGGCGCCGGATCGCGTTCGTGCGCGCGGGATTCGACATCATGAAGGACGATGAGCGCGGGCGTCTCTGGGTCATCGACGCCGACGGCGGCAACCTGCGCCCGCTGCTCGACCAGTCGCGCGACGCGTCGTCGCCGCGCTGGTCGCCCGACGGCACGCGCCTCCTCTTCGTGAGCACCGCGGAGGGGAAGAGCCAGATCTTCGTGCGCTGGATGGACTCGGGGCAGGAGGCGACGCTCACCGCGCTGCCGCAGGCGCCGCGCGGGATCGCGTGGTCGCGCGACGGCAAGTGGATCGCCTTCACGATGTTCGTCCCCGAGGAACCCAAGCCGATGATCGCGATGCCGGACAAGCCGGCGGGGGCGCAGTGGGCGGCGGCGCCGAAGTACATCGACCAGGTGGTCTACCGGAACGACGGCGCGGGCTACGCGCGCCGCGGCCGGCGGCACCTCTTCGTCATCCCGGCGGAGGGGGGCGCGGCGCGCCAGGTGACCTTCGGCCCCTACGACGACGGTGCCCCCGAGTGGTCCGCCGACGGCAGCGCGCTCCTCTTCAGCGCGAACCGCCATCCGAACGCCGACTACGACCCGAACGACAGCGAGATCTACGAGGTGCGGCTCGCCGACGGCGCCGTGCGGGCGCTCACCGCGCGTCACGGCCCGGACGAGGAGCCCGTCGTCTCCCCCGACGGCGCGCGCATCGCGTACGCCGGCTACGACGACCGCTACCAGGGCTACCAGGTGACGCACCTCTACGTCATGAATCGCGACGGGAGCGGCTCGCGCATGATCTCGGGGAGCTACGACCGCGACGTGGGCGGCCTCGCGTGGGCGCGCGATGGGAAGGGGATCTATTTCCAGAGCGATGACCAGGGGGACACGCGCATCGGCTACATCACGCTCGACGGGAAGATCACGATGGTCGCGAACGCGCTCGGCGGCCTAGACCTCGGCCGACCGTACGGCGGCGGTTCGTTCACCGTGGCCGGGGACGGGCGCATCGCCTTCAACACCGTGGGCCCCGACCATCCGGCCGACGTCGCGCTGGCCGCGCTCGGCAAGCCGGCGCAGCGCCTCACGCGGCTCAACCGCAACCTGCTCGACTACCGCACGCTCGGCAGCGTGGAGGAGGTCTGGTTCCCGTCCTCCTACGACAAGCAGAAGGTGCAGGGGTGGCTCGTGAAGCCGCCCGGCTTCGACCCGAAGAAGAAGTACCCGCTCGTGCTCGAGATCCACGGCGGCCCCTTCGCGAACTACGGGCCGCGCTTCGCCTCCGAGATCCAGCTCTACGCGGCGGCGGGGAACCTCGTGCTCTACACGAACCCCCGCGGCTCGACGAGCTACGGCGAGACCTTCGGCAACCTGATCCACCACGACTATCCCGACCACGACTACGACGACCTCATGTCCGGCGTGGACGCGGTCATCGCCAGGGGGATCGTGGACACCACGAACCTGTTCGTCACCGGCGGCTCCGGGGGCGGCGTGCTCACCGCGTGGATCGTGGGGCACACGCACCGCTTCCGCGCGGCGGTGGTGCAGAAGCCGGTGATCAACTGGTACAGCTTCGTGCTCACGGCCGACGTGGACGTGTTCTTCACGCGCTACTGGTTCCCCGCCTTCCCGTGGGACAGCGCCGCGCAGTACATGCGCCGGTCGCCGATCTCGTACGTGGGGAACGTGACCACGCCCACGATGCTCGTCACCGGCGAGGTGGACTACCGCACGCCGAGCTCCGAGGCGGAACAGTTCTACATGGCGCTCAAGCTGCGGCAGGTGCCGTCGGCGATGGTGCGCTTCCCGGAGGCGTCGCACGAGATCTCGGCGCGGCCGAGCTATCTCGTGGCGAAGGTGGCCTACATCCTCGCGTGGTTCGACAAGTACCGCGCCGGCGCGCCGGCGCCCGCGGGGCCGTAGTGCGGGCGCGCGCGGTCGCGCGCACGGTCGCGTGCGCGGCGGTCGCCGCGGCGGCGGGCTGCAGCCAGGTCTCCGGGCCGCAGCCCCCGCCGCCGCACCCGAGCGTGCGGGCGCCGGAGCCGCCGCGCGTGCGCGTGGCCGTCCCCCTCGATTCCACCTGGCGCGCGACGCTCGCCTTCCTCGCGCGCGAGCGGATCCCGGTGGAATCCGCCGACCGCGCCGCCGGCACGATCTCGTCGACGCGCTTCGACCTCACCGCCGCCGACAGCGCGAAGTGGGTGAAGTGCCAGAAGCCGAACACCCCCCTGCTCGAGAAGTCGCCGGCCACGATCCGCACCGCGGCGACGCTCCGCGTCGAACTGCACCCCGTCGGCGACACGACGGTGGTGCGCGTGCTCTTCAGCGCCACCGCCGTCCTCCGGAAGACCACGGCGCCCGACGCCTCCAACCCCGGCACGTTCACCGCCGACTGCGCATCGACCGGCGCGCTCGAGGCCGCGCTCATCGCCTCCCTGCGGCCGATTCCTAACGCCCGGGCGGACTCGGCCGTACCTTCCGCATTGCCCCCGCCGCGCTGACCGATCTCCGCCCCTCGTCCCTTCACCCCAAGGTCCCTGCCGTGCCGAACATCGGATTCTTCCACCCACAGATCGTCCACTTCGTCATCGCCGGCCTCCTGCTCGGCATCGCCTTCCGCTGGGTGTCGCTCACCGGCAAGCTCGCGTGGACCGATCGCGCGGCCACCGTGCTGCTGGTGCTCGGCACCATCGCCGCCGTCTTCGCCGTGATGTCCGGCACGCAGACGCACGAGCTGTCGGAGCGGATCCCGGGCGTCGCGCTCGCGGTGCAGGCGCACGAGGATGCCGGCCACGACGTGCGGAACCTGTTCCTCGTGATCGCGGCGCTCGAACTGCTCGCGCTCGTCCCGGCGCTCATGAAGTGGCGCCGCTGGCTCGTGATGGCCTCCGCCGCGCTCTGCGTGTGGGGGGCGTACGAGGTGTACGAGGTGGGCGACCTGGGCGGCGATCTCGTGTACGAGTACGCGGGGGGCGTCGGCACGCGCTCCGGCGATTCGACGGACGTGAACAACGTCATGCGCTCGGCGCTCTTCAACCGCGCGATGCTCGACCGCCAGCAGAAGAACGCGGCCGCGGCGGCGCAGGACTTCGCCGAGCTCGCGGCGCGCTTCCCGAACGATCCGCAGGTGCAGCTGGCCGCGATCGGCTCGATGGTGCAGGACAAGCACGACGGGCCCGCCGCGCTCGCCGCGCTCGCCAAGTTCCCCGTGCCGGACACGACGTCGCGCCTCTGGGGGCGCTACCAGATGACGCGCGTCGACGCCTTCCAGGCGGCGGGGATGACCGACTCCGCGCGCGCGGTGCTGCAGATGATGATCGCGCGGCGGCCGGGCAACCCGTTCCTGAAGGCGCGCCTCGAGAAGTTGAAGTAGGCCGCCTCGCGCCCTGCCCGCGGCGCGCGTGCGCCGCGGGCAGCGTCGCGGGCGGTCCCGACGCACGAGTGGCGGCCTCCGCCGCGGCGCGAAGAGAGAGCACGGGAGCCCCGGAGGAATGGCGCGGTGAACATGCGGCGCCGCGCTCGCGCACGCGATCGCCCGGTCCGCAAGCGGGCGACCCCGTATCGATCGTCCCCTCCGCTCTGGCGACGCGTGGCGCATTCCCCTACCTTAGCCTGTTCTCACGTGGGGACCACCGGCCGGCCATGAGCACCCCAGTCGAACGTCTGCGCGCGGCGATCGGCAGCCGCTACGAGATCGAGCGCGAGCTCGGTCGCGGGGGGATGGCCACCGTCTATCTCGCCAAGGACCTGAAGAACGACCGCCTCGTCGCGATCAAGGTCCTCCTCCCCGACGTCGCCGTCGCGCTCGGCGCCGAGCGCTTCAAGCGCGAGATCGACATCGCCACGAAGTTCAGCCATCCGCACGTCCTCCCGCTCTACGACTCGGGAGAGGCCGACGGCTCGCTCTACTACGTGATGCCGTACGTGCAGGGGGAGTCGCTGCGCGACAAGCTCGACCGCGAGAAGCAGCTCGCCGTGCCCGAGGCGCTCCGCATCGCCGCCGAGGTGGCCGACGCCCTCGACTACGCGAACCAGCAGGGCGTGATCCACCGCGACATCAAGCCGGAGAACATCCTCCTCGAGGACGGCCACGCGCTCGTCGCCGACTTCGGCATCGCGCGCGCGGCGGCGGCGGCGGGAGAGGAGAAGCTCACGCAGACGGGCGTCACGCTCGGCACGCCGGTGTACATGAGTCCCGAGCAGGCGATGGCCGACAAGAACATCGACGGCCGCTGCGACGTGTACAGCCTCGGCTGCGTGCTCTACGAGATGCTGAGCGGCAACCCGCCCTTCGGCGGCCCCACGGCGCAGGCGATCCTCGCGCGCCACGCGCTGGAGCAGGTGCCGCTGCTCACGATCATCCGCAGCGCGATCCCGGACGAGGTGGAGGACATCGTCCTCACCGCGCTCGAGAAGACGCCCGCCGACCGCTACCAGACGGCGGGGGAGTTCGCGAAGGCGCTGCGGGCCGCCGCCGCCGAGCCGAACGCCGCCGGCGGGCGCCGCTCGGGGCAGCGCACCGGCCAGCGCACGGGGCAGCGCACCGGACAGCGCGCGCGGCTCGCGCAGCAGGCGGCCGGCCGGCGCCGGATGATGATCATCGCGGGCGTCGTGCTCGTCGCCGTCGCCGGCGCGTTCTTCGCCTGGCGCGCGCGCGCGCATCGCGGCGGCGCCGCCGCGGGGGGGCTCGATCCGCGGCGCGTCGCCGTGCTCTACTTCACCGATGCGAGCACCGACTCCAGCCTCGCCTTCCTCGCGAGCGGCCTCACCGACGGACTGATCGCCGAGCTCGGCACGGTGGACGGGCTGAGCGTCATCTCGCGCGGCGGCGTCGCCCCGTTCCGCGGCAGCACGCTCCCCGCCGACAGCATCGCGCGCATCCTCCAGGCCGGCACCCTCGTGCGCGGCTCCGTGGACAAGGAGGGCGCGAAGGCGCTCGTCACCGTGCGCCTCGTCGACGGATCGAGCGGCGCCGACTACCAGCGCTCGAGCTTCGAGCTCCCGCTCGCCAACGCCGTCGCGATCCGCGACTCCCTCGCCGCGCAGGTCTCGCGCCTCGTGCGCGCCCGCCTCGGCGAGGAGGTGCAGCTGCGCGCCGAGCGCGAGGGCACCGCCAACGCCGACGCCTGGTCGCTCCTCGAGCGCGCGAAGGAGCGCGACCGCGCGGCCACCGCCGCCATGAACGCCGGCGACAGCGTGGCCATGTTCAAGGCCTTCGCCCAGGCCGACAGCCTGCTCGTCGCGGCCGGCGCGGCGGACCCGAACTGGGCCGAGCCCGAGATGCGGCGCGGCAGCATCGACTACCGCATCTCCCGCTACTATCGCGCCGACAAGCTCAAGGCCGCCGTCTGGATCGACAAGGGGATCGCGCAGGCGCAGAAGGCGCTCGCCCTCGACCCGCGCGACGCCGACGCGCTCGAGCTCCTCGGCACGCTCCGCTACTGGCGCTACCTGCTCGGCATCGAGGTGAGCGAGGCCAGGAACAAGGCGCTGCTCGACTCCGCCAAGGCCGACCTCGAGGCCGCCACCAAGGCGTCGCGCACGCAGGCCGGCGCCTGGGCCGTGCTCGCGAGCCTCTACTATCAGTACAACGACGTCGCCTCCGCCAAGCTCGCCGCGCAGAGCGCGTACGAGGAGGACGCCTTCCTCGCGAACGCCGACGTCGTGCTCTTCCGCCTCTTCGCCGCGAGCTACGATCTCGAGCAGATCCCCGACGCACTGCACTGGTGCGAGGAGGGCGCGCGCCGCTTCCCAGACGACGTGCGCTTCCAGCAGTGCCAGCTGCGATTGATGGCCGCCAAGCAGGTGACGCCGAACGTCCCCAAGGCCTGGAAGCTCGCCGATCGCTGGGTGGCGCTCACGCCGGAGAGCGACCGCCCCTTCGCCAAGCTCCAGTCACAGGCGCTCGTCGCGGCCGCGCTCGCGCGCGCCGGGATGAGCGACAGCGCGAAGCACGTCCTGGCCCGGATCGACGATCCCACCGACCTCGACCCCACCAAGGACATCACCCTCGACAAGGGGGTGGCCTACAATCTGCTGGGCGACAAGGACCAGGCACTCAAGGCGCTGGCCACCTACGTGGCGGCTAACCCCAGTGTTGCCAAGGACTTGAATAGTGATAACAATTGGATGTGGCGCAATCTGAAGGATGACCCGAGGTTTCAAGCTTTGGCCAAGACGTCGCCGAAGTGATGGGAGCTCCATTCCGCGTGCTCACTACGTCACCACTTCCCCAGGAAGCCACCATGCGTCGATTCGCGCTCTTCGTGTCCCTCGCAGCCGCCGGTGCGATCGCGGCAGCCTGTTCCGGCGGTTCCACCGACGCGACGACGGGCCCGGGCACGCCCGCTCTCGCCGACCGACATGGCGGCGGCTGGAACGAGTATCATCACACCTGGGTCGCGTGCCGGCAGTTCGCCGACGACGTGATGCAGGATCTCTTCCCGCTCCGGATGCGCGTCGGCGTGCGGATGCGCATTCACGACATCCGCTGGGAATATGCGCGCGGCCAGGTCGCGAACGCGCGCAACGACATGTTCACCTTGTGGCGCGACGTGCTCGCGGCGTATTACGCCGGCAACCTCCGCGGCGGGCAGAGCGCCGACACGCAGGACAACGTCCTGCAGTTCGGGCAGCTGCTGTACTGCCTCGTCGGCCTCGACGGGTCCGACCTCGCGCTCGGCGACGTGCTCGGCAGCGGCGATGTCACCACCGTCGTCTTCCCCAGCGGCGGCAGCCAGGACGTGGTGCACGGTTCGGGGAACGGCGGCATCCGGATCCCCGGCGGCGATCTCACGCAGCCCGCCACCGTCACCGTCGCGCTCATCACCGACCAGTTCCCGCCCTTCGCCGGTCCGCTCAACACGAAATTGGACCAGTACGGGCCCTTCTTCGAGTTCCACGTGATCCCGGCGAGCGCGATCAGCGCTCCCGTCCTGGTGGCCGAGTGCCTCACGGCGCCCAGTGGCGACAACCCGCCTCCGAGCGTGCATCTGGCCCACAACGTCGGCAGCGGGATCGAGATCCTCGGCCTCCAGCCGTCGTTCCTGTCGTGCACGGGCACTTCGATGCGCGCGCCCTCGATGCTCGAATTCCTGGCGCGCGGCGATCTCCGCGGCGCGGCCCGGCAGTTCGCGTCGAACGCGCTCGGCGTGATCACGCCGCGCGATGCGTGGGCCGGCAGTCTCGGCGTGGGCGGGAAGACGACGAGCTTCAGCCCCTACGGCGGCGTGGACACCGCCGTGGTGGTCGAGGCGATGTCCGCCACGACGCAGCTCGGTCTCCCCGGCTCGCCCGTGGGCGCCGCGCCCACCGTGCGTGTGCGGACCACCGGCGCGTCGACGCCGCTCGACGGGGCGAACGTGGCCTTCGCCGTCACCGCGGGGGGCGGCACGCTCACGGCGGTCGGCGGCAGTTCGCCGGTGACCACCGTGAACGCCGTGACCGGCACGGACGGACTCGCCGCGGTGGGAAGCTGGACGATCAACACCGGCGCCAATGCGGTGCAGGCCAGCGCCTCGTTCCCCGCGCCGCCCACGGGCACGGGCATCGGCGTCAATGGCAACCCCGTGACCTTCGGCGCGACGGGCGGCGACCCGATCGCGTGGGAAGCCGCGGGCTACAAGTATCTCGCTGGTCCGTCCGATCACGATCCGGGCTTCGAGTCCCCGTCGTTCAGCGACGCGAGCTGGGCGGTCGGGCAGGCCGGTTTCAGCGATCACCTCCCGCCCAACACGTACTGCCCGATCGATACGACCGGCCGCACGGCCTGGAACTCGGCCACTCCGCCGACCGACATGCTCCTGCGGCACGCGTTCACGCTGCCGTCCGGCTACGCGGGCGATCTCCAGCTCACCGTCGCGATCGACAACGACATCGAGGTGTGGGTCGACGGCACCGCGGTCACGGATGGATTCGTGACGCACGAGGGGTGTGCCGAGCGCGGCAGTGTGATCATCCGCATCCCGAACAGCGCGCTCGCCGCCGGCACCACGAACCATCTGCTGGCGGTCCGCGCGCGGGACCGCGGGACGGCGGCGTTCGTCGATCTGGACCTCTCCCTGGCACCGCCCGCTCCGTAACGGCCGCGCCGCCGGTCCGATCCACGAGGGCCGATCGAGGCGCCGGGTCGCAGTCGCGACCCGGCGCCTCGTTCCATCTCCGCGCCGCGTTCACCGCGTGCCGATCAGCCCTCGCACCGCGTCGAGCACCTGCTCCGGCGTCACGTCCGCCGTGTAATCCTCCCGCGTGCCGAGCGCCCGCTTGCGCGCGCGCATGGAGAGGATGGGCGGGTTCGCGCTCGCCAGCGCGATGGCGCGTCCGCCAGGGGGCACCCATGCCGCGGGCGAGGTGGGGCCGAAGATCGTCACGCGCGCGATGCCCAGGACGTCGGCCATGTGCGCGGGCCCCGTGTCCCCCGACACGAGCACCGTGCACGACGCGAGCGTGCCGAGGAAGGCGCGCAGCCCCATCTCCGGCAGGACGATCGCGGTGGGCGCGCGCTCGCGCAGGCGCGCGACGCGCTCGTCCTCCCCCGGCGCGTGGAACACGACGGGCGTCGCGCCCGCGGCGCGGAGCATCGGGATGAGCCGCGCGAAATGATCGAGGGGCCAGTTCTTCGGCGCCTCCACCGTGGAGAGGAGGAGCCCCACCACGGGGAGGCCGGCGGGCACGCCCGCGTCGCGCAGCCGCCGCTCCCCCTCGGACCGCTCGGCGGCCGTGAGCTCGAGATGCGGCGGCGTGTCGCCCGTGGCGATCCCCGCGAGCGTGAGCAGCCGACGCCGTTCGCGCACGACGTATTCCGGGGGGCGGTCGCGCGAGAGACGGTGCGTGTACGCCGCGCGGCGCACGCGCGCGTCCCAGCCGATGCGCACGCGCGCCCCCGACCACGCGGTGAGCAGCGCGGTGCGCGCGCTCGACTGCACGTCCACCACCCAGTCGTAGCGCCGCGCGCGGATGTCCGGTGCGAGCCGCCACGCGGGGGCGGCGTCGACGATCACCGTCTCGTGCACGAGGGGATGGTGCTCCAGCAGCGGCGCGGCCGCGCGCCCCACCGCGAAGTCGATCACCGCGCCGGGGAAGGCGCGGTGCAGGTCGTCGAGCAGGGCGGTGGTGAGCACCACGTCGCCGAGCGCGCCCTTCTGGATGAGGAGGATGCGGTGGGGCAAGGGGACGCGCGGGCGCGGCAGGCTCACGCGCGCGAATCTACGGCGCGCCCGCGGCGCGCGACAGCGAGGGAGGGGCTACACCTCCGCCGCGCGCTCTCCCGGGATCTTGCGCCCGCGCGAGATCACCCACGCCGCCGAGATCTCGGCGCCGTTGCGCATGTGCCCCGCGAGGCCGCCATCGGGGAGGAGGGTGATCTCGTAGACGTCATCTTCCACCTGCCAGAGGCCGGCCGCCCACGCCAGGAAGGATTCGCTCGCGGGAGTTCGGGAGAGGACGTCGGCGGCGCCGTCGGACATGGCGGGGGGCTGGGGGGAGCGGATCAAATGAGATTTCCCTCATTTGACGATCCAGGGGGCGCGCGGTCATGGGCGGCCGCGTCACGAAACCGTTGCGGCCCTCTTCGCGTAGGGCAATGCGGAGGTGCTCACCATGCTCGCACTCATTATTGCTGGCGCCCTGGCGCTCGCCGGATTCACGACCTCGCGGAACTACGTCCGCACCCGGCTGCGCTACGTGGACGCCGTCCAGAAGCCGCTCGCCCCGATCATCGCCGGGGTGGTGGTGGCCGTGGTCGCGGTGCCGCTCACGGCGATCCTGCCCATCGTGGGCGCCGGCACGGCGCTCCTGCTCAGCGCGAGCGTCGCCGCCGGCGTGGCGACGGGCGCGAGCGACATTCGGAAGGGGAACGCGGGGCTGCTCGAGCCGTAATCCTGCAAACCGGGGTCCGGGGTCCGGTGTCCGGTTTCC
>DATKOH010000271.1:0-7509 GCA_035524735.1 Gemmatimonadaceae bacterium | reverse complement strand
CAGCATCGTACGCCAGCCGCGCACGTTCGCCGTCACGACGATCTTCGTCTCCGTCGCGTTCGGCAGCACGGCGCGCGCGGCCTCGCGCGCCATCTTGCGGCGGTGCACCTTGTCGGCCACCCAGGCGTAGCGCGTCATCAGCTGCTCCACCATCGCGACGTACGTCGCGAGCGCCGACTCCATCTGCGCGCGCCACGCCCCCTCGAGCGCGGCGTCCCCCCGCATCGCGGGAGGCATCACGAACGCGGCGTCGGTCTCGTCCACGTAGCGCTGCGAGAGCTGCGAGTACGCGAAGCCCGCGCGGTGGCGCACCAGCTCGTGCGTCAGCGACCGGCTCACCCCTTCGAGCAGCAGCGTGTAGTTCGCGTGCTCGAGCACGGAGCCGTGCCCCTGCTTCTTGATGTTCTCGAGGTAGTCGCGCGTCGTGCGCGACGCGGGGTTCTTCTGGCTCATGTAGCAGAGCCGCCCGGCGAACTCGGCGAGGCGCTCGCCGTCGGTGGACTCCCCCTGCCACTGCACCGGCAGATGCGCCGGTTCGGTGAACGCGGGGCGGGCGAGGACGGTGACCACCGGCTCGGTGTAGATCTTCATGATCCGTGTCGCTGCGGGGGAAATGGGACGGGGGCTCCGTGACCGAAGCTAGCGCCCTCCCTCGAGCAACGACAGCCTCGCCGCGTGCCAGTCGCGCGTGCGCTCGATCGTGTCGAGCGCGCGCCGGGCCGCCGGCGGCAGCGCGGGGAGCGCGGGGTCGTAGCGCACGTCCTCCACCGGCCGCTGCCCCGCCACCGGCACCTTCACCCCGGGGTTGAGGATCCCCTGCGGGTCGAACGCCTCCTTCACCTTCCGGAAGAGCTCGCGCGATTCGTGATGCCAGACGCGGTCGAGGAGGGGCGTGCGCAGGCGGCCGTCGCCGTGCTCGCCGGCGAGCGTGCCCCCCAGGCGGGCGACGAGCTCCGTGACGTCGGCGAGCACGGCGTCCACCGTCGCGCGCCAGTCGGGGGCGGTCACGTCCACCAGCGGGTTCACGTGCACGTGCGCGTCGCCGGCGTGGCCGAAGATCACGCCGCGCAGCCCGTGGTCGTCGAGCGCCTTGCGCACGCCGCGCACGTACGCCGCGGTCTGGTCGGGGGGGACGGCGGCGTCCTCGATGAACTGCAGGCTCTTGAAGCGCGGGTCCATGCGCGCGAGGATCGGGCTCGCGGCGTGGCGCAGCTGCCAGAGCGCGCCCTCGCTCGCCGGATCGAGCGCCACCTGGATCCGCATCGCGCCGGCGCCGCCGAAGAGTCCCTCGAGCTGCCGCGCCGCGGCCGCGGCCGAAGCGTGGTCCCCCGCCTCCACCTCCACCAGCAGCACCGTGTCGGTGCCGTCGGTGACGCCGATCGGTTCCCCCTCGCTCTGCGCGATCGAGATGAACGTACGGTCGATCAGCTCGCATGCGCTCGCGCCGTTCGCGCGCGCGCGCCCCGCCGCGTCCACCGCCTGCACCACGCTCGCGAACTCGGCGAGCAGGCTGCACGTCGCCGCCGGCACCGGCACGAGCGACACCTCCACCGCCAGAAAGAGCGCGAGCGTCCCCTCGCTCCCCACCAGCAGATCGATCAGCTCGCCGCTCCGCGCGTAGTCCGCGAGCGCGTAGCCGGAGCTGTCCTTCCGCACGCCGGGATGCTGCCGGTAGCGGCCGGGGGCCGCGAGGATCGCGCCATGCGCCTGCTCCTGGAATCGCCGGAGCGCGGGGACCTCGGGCAGGGGAGAGCCGCGCCGCACCACGGCGCGCGTGCCGTCGTCGAAGACGCAGTCGAGCGCGGTCACCCACGCGCGCGTGGACCCGTAGCGCAGCGAGTGCGCGCCGGCCGCGTTGGTGGCCGCCATGCCGCCGATGGTGCAGAAGTTCCCGCTCGACGGGTCCACGGGGAAACGCAGCCCGTGGCCGCGCGCCTTCTCGTTCACCTCCGCGCGCGTGGCCCCCGCCGCCGCCCACACGCGGCGCCAGGTCTCGTCCACGCGCGAGACGCCGCCGAGTTGCGAGAGGTCCACGATGACGCCGCGCCCCACGGCGCCCCCCGCCATCCCCGACGCGCTCCCGCGCGGCACGAGCGCCGTGCCCGTCTCCCGCGCCCAGCGCACGAGCGCGGGCACGTCGTCGGCGTCGGCCGGCACGGCCACGGCCGCCGGCAGCGCGCGCGC
The DNA here is from genome assembly GCA_035524735.1 of Gemmatimonadaceae bacterium. Lineage (GTDB taxonomy): Bacteria > Gemmatimonadota > Gemmatimonadetes > Gemmatimonadales > Gemmatimonadaceae > DATKOH01. The sequence goes on along the minus strand of DATKOH010000271.1, from coordinate 5,325 downwards.
GATCCCCGCGCCCTCCGAGTAGACGGCGCGCGCGAGTTCATCGTCGCGGAAGACTCCGCGGAATCCGGTGGGGGGCACGCGGGGATTCTCGCTCACGCGGGCTTCGTTGACAAGCATCCCGGCGGCCCGGCATACTCCCGGCATGGGCATCGACGCACCGCGCCAGACCGGCCAGCTGATCAAGATCGAGACGGATCGCCGGCTCGGGCACGAGTGGGACGAATGGGACGGCACTCCGCTCGACAACGGCGGGAACTTCGCCGCGCCGGTGCGCCTCTATTTCGGCTTCACGGCGGTGGGCTTCGCACTCGCAGCGGCGCTGCTCGCGGGCGGGGTCTACCTGCTGGCCCCGCGGCTGGGGGCGCTCTGGAGGGGGCTCCCGGGGGCCCTATACTATAGTATAGGCGCCGGGCTCCTCCTGGCGCTGGCCTGGCTGGCGCTGATCGCGCTGGCCGTCGCCACGGGGCGCTCGCTCCTCCCCGAGCGCCTCGCCGAGCGGGGGCTCTTCCTCCGGACGCTGCACCTCGCCTGGCGCACCGGGCAGCTCTTCGGAGTGCGCCGCGACTGGACCGGGCACGCGAGCGTGCTCGTCTACGACCGCCTCGCGCTCGCGCGCCGCCGCACGGTGTCGGCCGACGAGCTGCTCATCCTCATCCCGCGCTGCCTCTCGCGCGAGGCGCTGGACGGCGTGCTCGCCATCGCGAAGCGGCACAACGTCTCCGCCTTCGTGGCGACGCGCGGGCAGCTCGCGCGCCGGGTGATCCGGGAGCGCCGCCCGCGGGCGGTGGTCGCCGTCGCCTGCGAGCGCGACATGGTGAGCGGCATCCACGACGTGGCGGGGCGCGTGCCGGTGCTCGGCCTCACCATGACCCTTCCCTCGGGCCCATGCAAGGACGCCTCCATCGACCTGGGGCGCATGGAAGAGTTCGTGAGCAAGTACCTCGGAAAGACATAAGGGCCGACGGTCGATGATCGACGATCGATGAGGCATGAAAATGATGGAACGGTGCTGGCGGAAGCCTCCGGAGCACCGTTCCATCGTTGTCATGCCTCATCGAAAGTCGAACATCGGCCGTCAGCCGTCAGCCATCAGCCATCAGCCATCACTCGGGCACCAGGATCCTGATCTTTCCCGTCACCGGGCCGATCGATGCCGGGGTGACGCCGGCGACGTCGCCGTCGATCTGCACGTCCACGGGGTCGCCCCGCACGGGGCGCGCGTTCATCTCGCGGGCGCGCAGGCGGATGACGTTCGGCACATGCGGGCGCTCCATCTCGCCGAGCGCGACGCCGATGAGGAAGCGCGCGAGGGCGGGGAGGGTGCGGCCGGTGAAGAGGACGAGGTCGAGGAGATCGTCCTCGGGGTCGGCGGCGGGGGCGACCATCATGTCGCCGCCGTAGCGGCGGATGTTCGCGGCCACGGCGTACGTCGCCTCGTGCGCGAAGGGGCGGCCGTTCTCGCCGATCCCCTCGATCGCGATCGCGGGGAAGGCATAGTTGAGGAATTCGCCAAGCGCGGTCCATCCGATGCCTGCGCGCCCGAAGCGGCGCTTGAGCATCGGCTGCACGGTGGCCATCATGCGCGCGTCGAGTCCCACGCCCATCCAGAGGAAGCAGGGGCGGCGGTCGGTGCGCCAGGCGCGCAGCGCGCGCGTGCGGCTCGATGCGAGCACGCGCTCGGCGCGCACCGGGTTCGCGCCGATGCCGTACTCGCGCGCGAGGACGTTCGCGGTGCCGTAGGGGAGGATGGCGATCGGCACGCGCGTGTCGACCACGGCGGCGCCGACCTCGGCGATCGTGCCGTCGCCGCCGGCGACGGCGATGAGGTCGGGGGGGTCGGCGAGCGCGCGCGCGGCGATGCGGGTGGCGTCGCCGGGTTCGGTGGTGGGGCGTTCCACCAGCTCGACGCCGGCCGCCGCGGCGCGCGCGATGACGCCGCGCATCCGCTCGGGCGAGAGATGCGCCCCGGCGGCCGGGTTGTAGATGAGGAGGCCGCGCTTCACGACCCGGAGCCGCGGCCCGGCGTGGTCACCCCTGCGCCTCGATCATCTGCTTCGCCTGCGCGAGGTCCTTCTTTTGCTCGTCGCTCACCACGGGATAGTGCAGGTCGAGCGAGTCCAGCGCGTCGATCACCGCGCCGGCCACCACGAGTCGCGTGAACCACTTGTTGTCCGCGGGGACGACGTACCAGGGCGCGTGCTTGGACGCCGTGTTCCGGATCATGTCCTCGTACGCCGTCATGTACTGGTCCCAGTAGGCGCGCTCCTTCGCGTCGTTCGAGGAGAACTTCCAGTTGCGGTCCTCGTCGTCGAGCCGCTTGAGGAAGCGCTTCTTCTGCTCCTTCTTCGAGACGTGGAGGAAGAACTTCCGCACGAGCACGCCGTTCCGGTACAGGTACTTCTCGAAGGCGCTGATGTCCTCGAAGCGCTCCTTCCAGATGTCCTTGGTGACGAGCCGCTTCGGCAGCTTCTGCTTCTCGAGGATCTTCTCGTGCACGCGCACGACCAGCGTCTCCTCGTAGTAGCTGCGGTTGAAGATCCCGATCCGGCCGCGCTCGGGGAGGCACTTCGACGTGCGCCAGAGGAAGTCGTGGTCCAGGTCCTCGGCGGATGGCGCCTTGAACGAGTACACCTGGCAGCCCTGCGGGTTGACGCCGCTCATGACGTGCTTGATCGCGCCGTCCTTCCCGGCGGCGTCCATCGCCTGGAAGATGAGGAGTACCGCCCACTGATCCTGCGCGTAGAGCTTGTCCTGGAGCTTGGCGAGCATCTTCACGCCATCCTCGAGGACCTCCTTGGCGCGCTTCTTCTCGTCCTCGAGCCCGCGCGTGTCCTTCGGATCGATGTCGGCGAGGCTGAACTTCCTGCCCTCGGCAATGCGGTACGGGCCGATGAAGTTCTCGATGTCGTATGCCATGGGACCTCCGATGGTCTGGAGAAGATAGCGGCGCGGGGGCGAAGGGCAACGACGGCGCAGAGGGGGCGCGCCGGACCCGCCGCCCCCGCCGCCCCCGCATTGTCGCCCGCGCGGCGCGCCGGTAGATTGCAGTCAGCCGCCAGGGGTACTCCGTATCCGCGGAGTTGAGAGAGTCCCTTGGAACCTGATCCGGGTCGAGCCGGCGTAGGGAGCGCGGTGCGTCGTGGTCGCCGGTGCGGCGGCCCGCTCGCCGTCCAACCCATCGCTCCTCCGCCCGGGTCGCCCCCGCAGCATCGAGGCCGACCATGATCGCGAAGCCGAACGGCGCCGGCGCACCGGCGACCGATTACCCCGGCGCCTTCCCGAGCTCGCGCAAGGTGTACGTCGACGGGACGCGCGGCGTGCGCGTCCCCTTCCGCGAGATCCAGCTCTCCGGCGGCGAACCGCCGCTGCGCGTGTACGACACGAGCGGTCCGAGCGGCCACGACGTGCGCGCGGGACTGCCGCCGCTGCGCGCGCCGTGGATCGCCGCCCGCCGCGGCGGCGCCGCCCTCACGCAGATGAGCTTCGCACGCCGCGGCGAGATCACCGAGGAGATGGAGTTCGTCGCGCTGCGCGAGGGGATGCCCGCCGAGTTCGTGCGCGACGAGGTCGCGCGCGGCCGCGCGATCATCCCGGCCAACGTGAACCACCCGGAACTCGAGCCGATGATCATCGGGCGGAACTTCGCCGTGAAGATCAACGCGAACATCGGGAACTCGGCCGTGAAGAGCGCGATCGAGGACGAGGTCGAGAAGCTCCGCTGGGCCACCCTCTGGGGGGCGGACACGGTGATGGACCTCTCCACCGGCAAGGACATCCACGAGACGCGCGAGTGGATCCTGCGGAACTCGCCCGTGCCGATCGGCACGGTGCCCATCTACCAGGCGCTCGAGAAGGTGGGGGGCGCGCCGGAGGACCTCACCTGGGAGGTGTACCGGGACACGCTCATCGAGCAGGCGGAGCAGGGGGTGGACTACTTCACCGTGCACGCCGGCGTGCTGCTGCGCTACGTGCCGCTCACGGCGCGGCGCGTCACCGGCATCGTCTCGCGCGGCGGCTCGATCCTCGCGCAATGGTGCCTCGCGCACCACCAGGAGAACTTCCTGTACACGCATTTCCGCGAGATCTGCGAGATCATGCGCGCGTACGACGTCTCTTTCTCCCTGGGCGACGGACTGCGCCCCGGCTCGATCGCCGACGCGAACGACGAGGCGCAGTTCGCCGAACTGCGCACGCAGGGGGAACTCAACCGGATCGCGTGGGAGTTCGAGGTGCAGACGATGAACGAGGGACCGGGGCACATCCCGATGCACCTCATTAAGGAGAACATGGACAAGCAGCTCGAGTGGTGCGCGGAAGCGCCCTTCTACACGCTCGGGCCGCTGACCACGGACATCGCGCCGGGCTACGACCACATCACGAGCGCCATCGGCGCCGCGATGATCGGCTGGTACGGCACCGCGATGCTCTGCTACGTCACGCCGAAGGAACACCTGGGGCTCCCAGACCGCGACGACGTGAAGGCCGGCGTGATCGCCTACCGGATCGCCGCGCACGCCGCCGACCTCGCGAAGGGGCACCCGAACGCCCGCGCCTGGGACGACGCGCTCTCCAAGGCGCGCTTCGACTTCCGCTGGCGCGACCAGTTCAACCTCTCCCTCGACCCGGTGACCGCCGAGCGCTACCACGACCAGACGCTGCCCGCGGAGGGGGCGAAGGTGGCGCACTTCTGCTCGATGTGCGGGCCGAAGTTCTGCTCGATGCAATTGACCCACCAGCTGCGGGCCGCCGCGGCGGAGGGGATGAAGGCCAAGTCAGAGGAATTCGTGACCACGGGGGGACAGCTGTACGTTCCCGTGAAGTGAACAACGCAACAGACAGGACCACGGATAACCGCGGATGACCGCGGATGAACGCGGATAACCCCTGATGACCGCGGATGAACGCGGATGAACGCGGATCACCCCTGAAGACCGCGGATGAACGCGGATGAACGCGGATGTACGTGGATAACCCCTGAAGACCGCGGATGAACGCGGATGAACGCGGATAACCCCTGATGACCGCGGATGAACGCGGATGAACGCGGATAACCCCTGAAGACCGCGGATGACCGCGGATGAACGCGGATAACCCTGAAGACCGCGGATGACGCGGATGGACGCGGATGAAGCGAAACAGTTCGGATGAACGCTGATGCACGAGTCGTACGCGAGTGATCACGGAGCCTCGATGCCCGGATGCGCAGGAGACGATCCGCGTTCATCCGCGTTCATCCGCGGTTACCGGAGTTCATCCGCGTTCATCCGCGGTCATCCGCGTTCATCCGCGGTTATCGGCGTTCATCCGCGGTCATCCGCGGTGCGC
>DATKOH010000270.1:0-8311 GCA_035524735.1 Gemmatimonadaceae bacterium | reverse complement strand
CTCTCGATCGCCGACAGCGCGCTCTCCCGCATGATCGCGCGCGGCATCCCCTTCTCCCACGCGCCGAACACGGCGTACGAGTACTCGAACTACGCCTTCATGATCCTCGGCCGCGTCATCGCGAACGTCTCCGGCATGACGTACACGCGCTTCGTGCAGCAGCGCCTCCTCGCGCCGCTCGGCATGACGTCGAGCACGCTCGAGCCCGCCTCGGTGCCGGCCGCGCGCTTCACGCAGGGCTACCGCTGGGAGGACGGCCAGTGGAAGGTGGAGCCGCAGCTCGCGAACGGCGCCGGCGGCCCGATGGGCGGCATGCTCATCAGCCCGCGCGACATGGGGAAGTGGATGAGCTTCATGCTGCAGGCGTGGCCGCCGAGGGACGGCGCGGACGCGGGGCCGCTCGCGCGCGCGTCGCTGCGCGAGATGCAGCAGGTCCACCGCTCGCGCCCGCCGGTGGTGACCTACGACACGATCACGAAGCGGGTGACGCTCTTCGCCCCCGGCTATGGCTACGGGCTCCGCATCTACGCGAACTGCCGCTTCGCGCACGTCGTCGCGCACGCGGGCGGGCTGCCGGGCTTCGGCACCGTGATGGTGTGGCTCCCCGACTACGGCGTGGGGATCTTCGCCTTCGGCAACCGCACCTACTCGGACTTCTTCGCCGCCGCCGATTCGGCGTTCGCGCTGATGGCGTCGACGGGCGCGCTCGTGCCGCGCGAGGCGACGCCCGCCCCCGCGCTGGCGAAGGCGCGCGACCAGGTGACGCGTCTCGTGATGACGTGGAGCGATGCGCTCGCGGATTCGCTCGCCGCCCCCAATCTCTACCTCGACCACGACAAGCCGCACCGCCGCGCGCAGCTCGATTCCCTGCACGCGAAGCTCGGCGCCTGCTCGGCGGGGGGCGCGTGGGACGTGGTGGAGAACGCGCTGCGCGGGCAGTGGGTGATGCCCTGCGCGCACGGCGCGCTGCGCGTGAGCATCACCATGGCGCCGACCATGCCGCCGAGCGTGCAGTTCCTGGAGGTGAGCGAGGAGGCGGCGGGGGCGAAGGGGCGGGACGCGGGGAACTGTCATCCGTGACGTGAGCTCGCGCCCCCCGGCGGCACTTGAATCTCCCGCGCGATGACCGACATTAGCCCCATGCGCCGCCCCCTCGCCGCACTCGCCGCCGCGCTGGCGGTCGCATCCGCGTCCGCGCTCGCGCAGGACAGCACCGCCGCCACCGCGGGGGTCTTCCAGCGCTACGCGCCGCAGGTGGTGCAGATCCGCATCATCGAGCTCAAGTCCGGCTCCAAGTCGCAGATCGGCTCGGGCTTCTTCGCCGCGGGCGCGCCGGCGCTCGTCACCAACTTCCACGTCATCGCGCCGGTGGTGAACGAGCCGGCGGACTACCGCGCGGAGTGGGTCGGCCGGGATGGGGCCGGCCACCCGCTGCGCGTGCTGGCGGTGGACGTGGTGCACGATCTCGCCGTGGTGTCCGACGACAAGCCCGCCGCGCGCGGTTTCGCGCTCGCGGCCGCGCCGGTGGCGCAGGGCACGCGCCTCTACGCGCTCGGCAACCCGAGCGATCTCGGGCTGAGCATCGTCGAGGGGACGTACAACGGCGAGCTGCAGTACGCGCTCTATCCGAAGATGCACTTCACCGGCGCGATCAACCGCGGGATGAGCGGCGGTCCGGCGATCACCGCCGACGGGCGCGTCGTGGGCGTGAACGTCGCCACGGCGGGGAACGGCATCGGCTTCCTCGTCCCCGCGTCGTACGCGGCGGCGCTGCTCGCGCGCGCCACGGCGCCGGGCTACGCGCCGCCGAAGGATTTCCAGCCGGAGATCGCGGCGCAGGTGAGCGCGTACCAGGCCGAGCACTTCGCGGCGCTCCTCGCCGACTCCACCGCCGTCGTGACGCTGGGCGATCGCACGGTGCCCACGCGTCCCGCCTCCTTCTTCCGCTGCTGGGGGGACATCACGAAGGCCGATGAGACCCGGCACTACGACGTGGTGTCGCACCGCTGCGAGACCGAGGACGAGATCTTCCTCTCCGAGGATCACAGCACGGGGAGCGTCTACCTCCACTACTGGTATTACTCGACCACCGAGCTCGGCCCGTCGCGCTTCGCCGCGCTCCTGCAGGCGCGCTACGGGACGATGAGCACGGAGCTCGACGCGCCCGAGACCGAGGCGGGGAACTTCCACTGCGTCACCCGCAACGTGCGGCGGCCGGCGGGGGAGCGCGCCGCGCTCACCATGCGCGTGGCCACCTGCCTGCGCCGCTACAAGAAGCTCGCGGGACTCTACGACGTCTCCACGCACGTGGTGGTGCTCGGCGGCGGCGACCATGCGCTGATCGCGACGCTCACCGTGTCGGGGGTGAGCTGGGAGAACGCGGAGGCGCTCACGGCGCGCTTCCTCGGGAGGATCCAGTGAGCGAGCCCACCGGCGCGCCCGCGGCGCCGTCCGGATCCACCCCGCCCGCAGCACCCGCGCATGCGCCGCGCGGCGTGCTCGAGGTGCTCGACTCGCACGGCGAGCGGATCGGCCTCGCGCGCATCGACGCCCTCCCGGCGACGATCGGGCGCGCCTACTCCAGCGACGTGGTGGTGGACGATCCGTACATGGATGCGGTGCACATCCGGATCGTGGAGGACGGCGCCGGGCTGGCCGCCGAGGACGCGGGGAGCGTGAACGGGCTCCGCGTGAACGGGGCGAACGAGCGCGTGACGCGCGTGCCGCTCGCGATGGGGATGACGCTGCACGCGGGACGCACGACGATCCGCTATCTCGACCCGCTCGCACCGGTGCCTCCCGCGAAGCGCGACCGCGCCGGCGCCTGGAACGCGCCGGTGACGGGCGCATCGCGCCTCCGTTCCCCGTGGGTGCGCGGCGGGATCGTCGCGCTCTGTTGCGCGCTGTCGGTGGTGCGCCTCCTCGCCGCCGATTTCGAGGGGAAGACGGGGGCGACCGTCTTCGCCGCCGTCTTCGTGGCGCTCGCGATCACCTTCGCCTGGGCGGGGATCTGGTCGCTCGCCGCGAAGCTCTTCCGCCATCCCGCGTTCTTCACGCACCACGTCGCGATCGCCGCGCTCGCGGGGATCGTGCTCATCCTCGGCGACTGGCTGCAGGAGTGGCTCACCTTCCTCTGGCCGCGCGTGCCGTGGGAGGAGGGCATGGGCTTCGCCTTCGTCGTGGTGCTGGTGCTCGCGGTGTACGCGCAGCTCGGGCTCGCGAGCTCGTGGCGCGGCTGGGCGCGCTGGGCCGCCGCCGTGATCGGCCCGGTGGCGGTGTGCGCGGTGATCCTCTGGGTGAGCGAGAGCGGCACGGCGAAGTTCAGCACGAAGATGAGCTTCGAGAACCAGGTGTACGCCTGGCCCTCCGCGTCGCTGCCGGCGGGGACGGTGGAGAACTTGATCGGAGATGTGAAGGGGATGCGGGGGAAGGTGGATGAGTGAATTCATCGGCGCTCGGGCATCGGCGCTCGGCGCTCGGCGCTCGGCGCTCGGCGGGCGATCGATGGCGATATGTGAGCTTCTGATGACCTATGGCCGAGGGCCGGTCGCTCCTTGACTCCGACCTTCACCCCGACGCACATCCCCAGCATGCCGACCACCGATCCCCTCCTCCTCCGCCTCGAGCAGCAGCGCGCGACGGCCGGACTGCCGCGCGGCGAGCTCGACTGGCTGCTGGCGCACGGGGAGATCGTGCACTACCCGGCGGGGAGCACGGTGAGTTCGCCGTCGGCGGCGATCGCGGGGCTGTACGTGGTGCTCGACGGGCATCTCTCCATCACGGTGGACCGCGGCGCGGGGCCGCACCGCGTGCTCGAGTGGGCGCCGGGCGACATCGCGGGGATCCTCCCGTACTCGCGCATGAAGGGCTCGCCCGGCGACGTGAAGGCGGACCTCGACACCGAGGTCTTCCTCGTGCGGCGCGAGCACTTCCGCGAGCTCACGCGCGAGTGCCCGGAGCTCACCGCGCGCTGCGTGCACATCATGCTCGACCGCGCGCGCGTCTTCACGTCGAGCGACCTCGGCGAGGAGAAGATGGCGTCGCTCGGCCGCCTCGCCGCCGGGCTCGCGCACGAGCTCAACAATCCGGCGTCGGCGGTGGCCCGATCGGCGGAGGGACTGGCGAAGCGGCTGGAGGACTTCGACGCCGCCGCGCGCGCGGTGGGCGCGCTCCGCCTCAACGATGCGCAGTGGGCGTCGGTGGAACGGGCGCGCACGCTCTGCCTCGCCGCGTCCGGCCGGTCCTTCGGGCACGATCCGCTGGAGACGGCCGACCGCGAGGACGCGATCACCGCGTGGCTCGAGCGCCGCAGCGCGAACGTCACCGCCGCGTACTCGCTCGCGGAATCGTCGATGACGATCGACGCGCTCGACGAGCTGGCGGAGTCGCTCGAGCCGGCGGCGCTCGACGCGGTGCTGCGCTGGCTCGTCGCCGGATGCGCCGCGGCGCAGCTCGCGTCGGAGATCGAGGCGGCCGCGTCGCGGATCCACGCGCTCGTCTCCGCCGTGAAGGGCTTCACGTACATGGACCAGGCGACGATGCCGAAGCCGGTGGACGTGGGCCAGGGACTGCGCGACACGCTTGCCGTGCTCAACGGCAAGGCGCGCGCGCGCTCGATCGCGGTGTCGCTCGACGTCCCCGCCGACCTGCCGCGCGTGCAGGGATTCGGCGGCGAACTCAACCAGGTGTGGGCGAACCTGATCGACAACGCGCTCGACGCCGCGAAGTCGCAGGTGGCGGTGCGCGCGGCGCCGGTGCGCGGCGCGGTGGCCGTGACGGTGGCGGACGACGGCGCCGGGATTCCCGCCGAGGTGAAGGAGCGCATCTTCGATCCGTTCTTCACCACGAAGCCCGTGGGCAAGGGCACGGGGCTCGGGCTCGACATCGCGCGCCGGCTGGTGCGGCACCACGCCGGCGACATCGCCGTCGAGTCGGCGCCGGGGCGCACGACGTTCACCGTGACGCTGCCCGCGGGCGGCGGAGGAGCGTGACGTGACGAAGCCGGTGATCCTCACGGTGGACGACGACCTCGAAGTGCTGGCCGCGATCGAGCGCGACCTGCGCGCGAAGTACGCCGGGGAGTTCCGCGTGCTCAAGGCGAGCTCCGGGCAATCGGCGCTCGACGCGGTGCGCGAGCTCAAGAAGCGCGGCGCGCCGGTGGCGCTCTTCCTCGTCGACCAGCGCATGCCCGGCATGACGGGGGTGGAGCTGCTGCGCGAGCTGCGCACGCTCTATCCCGAGGCGCGGAAGGTGCTCCTCACCGCGTACGCCGACACCGAGGCCGCGATCGCGAGCATCAACGACGTGGGGCTCGACCACTATCTGATGAAGCCGTGGGCGCCCCCCGCCACGCGCCTCTATCCGGTGCTCGACGACCTGCTCTCGGAATGGACGGCGTCGGTGCGGCTCCCCTTCGAGGGGATCCGCGTGATCGGATCGCCCTGGTCGCGCGCGAGCTACACCACGAAGGAATTCCTCTCGCGCAACCACGTCCCCTACCAGTGGACCGACATCGACCAGGACGACGCGGCGCGCGAGATGGTGCGCGCGGCGGCCGGCGGGACGTCGCTGCTGCCGGTGGTCTTCTTCCCCGACGGTTCGCATCTCGTGGCGCCCACCACGCTCGAGCTGGCGGCGAAGGCGGGGCTGCGCACGCAGGCGGAGCGCCCCTTCTACGACCTCATCATCATCGGCGGCGGACCGGCGGGGCTCGCCAACGCGGTGTACGCGGGCTCCGAGGGGCTGCGCACGGTGCTCGTCGAGGCGAGCGCGCCGGGAGGACAGGCGGGCACGAGCTCGCGCATCGAGAACTACCTCGGCTTCCCGAACGGCATCACCGGCGCCGACCTCGCGCAGCGCGCGGTGGCGCAGGCGCGGCGCTTCGGCGCCGAGATCCTCACCGCGCGCGAGGTGGTCGGCATCCGCCGCGCCGATCCGTACCGTTTCGTGAAGCTCGCCGACGGCACGGAGCTCTCGAGCTACGCCGTGGTGATCTCGACGGGGATGCAGGTGCGCCGGCTCGACGTGCCCGGCGTGGACGAACTCACCGGCGCCGGCGTCTACTACGGCGCCGCGATGACCGAGGGGGCCACCTACCGCGGACGCGACGTGTGCATCGTGGGCGCGGCGAACTCCGCGGGCCAGGGGGCGATGTTCTTCTCGCGCACCGCGCGCAAGGTGACGCTGCTCGTGCACGGCGAGGGGATCGAGAAGAAGATGTCGGACTATCTCGTGGCCCGCATCAAGGCGACGGACAACATCGAGGTGATCGCCGGCGTGGACGTGGTGCGGGTGGAGGGGACGGACCACCTCGAGCGCGTGATCCTGCGGGACGCGGCGGGCGCCGAGCGCGCGATCGCGCAGGCGGCGATGTTCATCTTCATCGGCGCCACGCCGCGCACCGAGATGTTCGCGGGCGCGCTCGCGCGCGACGACGCGGGCTTCATCCTCACCGGGCCCGACCTCCCCCGCCGGAACGGCCGCGTCGAGGGGTGGACGCTCGACCGCGACCCCTTCCTCTTCGAGACGAGCATCCCCGGCGTCTTCGCCGCGGGCGACGTGCGCGCCGGCGCGAACCGCCGCGTGGCCGCCGCCGTGGGCGAAGGCTCGGCGGCGATCTATACGGTGCATCGGTACTTGGAGACGGTCTGAGAACTCGAGAGGCGGGTTACCGGTTTCCGGGTTCCGGTTTCCGGTGGGCGGTGACCGGCGTCCGGTTTGACGGGATCGCAGCACTCACCACGCGCGCCCCGGAAACCGCACCCCGCGAACCGCCGATCGGAAACCGGGAACCGGTGCCCGCGAACCGCTCAGACGATGCCGGTCGCGCCTCGCAGGTCTGCGAATCCTATTTCACTACCCGCTTCACCATCGTCCCCGCCGGGATCACGGCGGCGGAATCGAGGCCGTTCATCACGGCGAGTTCGCGGAGGCCGATCGAGGATGGGTACGCGGCGTTGAATTGCGCGAGCGTCATCGCGTGCGGGAGGGTGACCACGCGCACGCGCGCGGGCTGCACGCCGAGCACCTTCGGGTCCGTCACCTCGGCGAAGCTCGACAGCGCCTGCGTGAAGGCGGGCTCGTAGAGGTACCACTTGTCCATCGTGGTGTAGCCGAGCAGCTGGTACGTCGCGCCGCCGTGCTGCACGAACAGCGCGCGCCCGCGCACGGGCGGCTGGGTGGTGTCCTGCTCCGCGAGCTGGAAGTCGACCGACGTCGCCGGCAGGCCGTGCACCGACCCGAAGCTCGGCGCCGCCGTGCGCAGCCCCTGCGTCTGCGCGAACCGCTGCTCCGCCTGCTGCGCGTTCCCGGGCGCCGTACGCAGCACGATCGCCGCGTCGCCGGACGCGCTCGCGCCGAGCACCGCGTCGGCGCGGTTCGCCGTCTGCCACCCCGGCGGGAAGGTCATCTCGAAGCGGAGCGCCGGCGCCACGAAGCGCGTCCCCTCGAAGTAGCCGTTGCGCGGATCGTCGCCGTACACCATGCCGTCGATCATGCGCAGGTACTCGGCGCGCCCCACCTTGAGGCGCGTCCAGTCGACGTTCGTCTGCGCGACGCGCGCCTGCGTCGCCGCGAGGCGGTTCTTCGGGAGCGGATGCGTGCTCTGCCACTCGGGGATCCGGCTGCCGCTCATCTGCGTGATGCCGTCGAGCATCTGGAACATCGGCGCCATCTGGCGCACGTCGAAGCTGTCGGCGAGCGCGTACTTGAAGCCGAGCTGGTCGGCCTGCGCCTCGTCGTCGCGGCTGAACTGGAGGAAGAGGATCTGCAGCCCCTGCTGCGCGTAGGCGCCGTAGCGCGCGATCGTCTTGTTCACCGCCATCCCCACGGCGAGCCCGGCCGTCATCAGCTCTTCCTGCGTCATCAGGTTCACCGAGTGCTTCGCCGCGACGTGCCCGCACTCGTGCCCCACCACCGTGGCGAGCTCCGCCTCGTCGTTGACGTGCGTGAGCAGCCCGCGCGTGACGAAGATGAACCCGCCCGGCAGCGCGAAGGCGTTCACGGTGGGATCGTCCACCACGTGGAACTGCCAGGGGAGGTTCGGCCGCTCCGTGTGCGCGGCGAGCGAATGGCCGAGCGCGCTCACGTAGCGCTGCACGCCGGAGTCGGGATACAGCCCGACCGTCTGGTCCACCGACGCGGCGGACTGCTTGCCCATCGCGATCTCCTGGCTCTCGCTGTAGAGGCTGAGTTCGCTCTTCCCGGTGACGGGATTCGTGGCGCAGGCGGCGAGAAGGGCCGCGAGAGTCGCCGCGAGGGGGGCCGCGAGGGGGAGCAGCGTGCGCATGAGGGGTCCTTCGGTGTGCGGTTT
>DATKOH010000269.1:0-6946 GCA_035524735.1 Gemmatimonadaceae bacterium | reverse complement strand
CTTCGACATCGCCTTCTTCAGCCGGGAGCGCCGCGTCCATCTCGCCGACAAGCCCGCCGGCTACCTCGGCACCGTCCTCGTCGGCATCGCCTTCGCCGCCGGGTGGACCCCCTGCATCGGCCCCATCCTCGGCTCGATCCTCGTCTACACGTCGAGCGCCGCGAGCCTCGGCAAGGGGCTCGGGCTCCTCTTCTGGTACTCGATGGGGCTCGCCGTCCCCTTCCTCCTCGCCGCGCTCGCGGTGGACCGCTTCATCACCCTCTTCGCGAAGTACAAGGGCGTCATGATCTGGGTGAACCGCGTGGGCGGCGTGATCCTCATCGCGATCGGCGTCCTGCTGCTCACGAACTACTTCACGCTCATCGCGAGCTACCTGCAGGCGCTCACGCCGGAGTTCATCCGGCAGCGCATCTAGCCCGGCGCGCCGCCCCCGGCGCGCGGCTCGCGCCGTGCACCGGGGGCCGCCGTTCAGTTGTTCCGCGCCGCGAACGCCACCAGGTGCATCACGCGCCCCTCGGCCCAGAGCGCCGAGCCGTGCACGCGCGCGCCGGTGAAGCGCAGCGTCTCCCCGAGCCCCACGCCGGGATAGCTCTCCACCGGGTCGAGCCCCAGATCCGCCAGCCACGCCGCCGCCGCATCGCGCGGCACCGGGGCCGGCGCCGCGGTGCTCAGCGCGTCGAGCGCGTAGCCGCGCACCAGCCGCGGCGCGTACGCGCGCCAGGTGGACGGCGCATCGAAGCCATCGAGCCCCACCACCCGCCCGCCGATCGCGTACACCGCGCCCACCTGTCCCTCCACCGGCGCGAAGGCGCGCACGAACTCCTCGATCGTCCCGCTCCGCCCGGCGTACAGCTCGCTCATCGCCCGCGTGGGCGCGGCCTGCCCCATCGCGCCGAGCTTCGAGTCGATCGAGTGCCACACCGCGCCCTGGTCCCCGCGGTAGCTGCGCTGGGACTTCAGGGTGGCGCTCACGTCGCGCACCTTCCGCGCGCGCGCCTCGGGGTACATCGCCTGCGGCGACGCCATGAACTCCGGCGACTCGTGCCGCCAGCGCCCCGCCTCGGTGCACGACACCGGGATCCGGGTCTGCGCCTGCGCCGCGAGGAGGATCGAGACGTTCACCACGCGGTTCTGCTTCGCGCCGATCAGCTCCTCGCCGTCGATCGCGAGCACCGGGCGCCCGCCCTTCGTCTCGATGAGCAGCTCCGGCACGCTGCCCCCCTGCGACACCTCGGTGACGCGCGCCGTGCCGGTGGTGATCGCCACGGGCAGGATGTCGTAGTCCGCGTCGCGCGGCTGCGCGGACCGCAGCGGGAAGAGGGTGAGCCCGCCGAAGGAGACCGGCTCGCCGAGGGCGACGCCGCCGAGGAACTGCGCGATCTGGGTCATGCGCTTGCTCGCTGCTGAGGGTGGACGGGTAAGGTCGCGCCCCCCTCCGACAGTCGAATGCGCGCGGCAGCGCCTCAGTAGCCCGCGGCCCCTCCGCTCGTCCGCCGGTCCACCACCCCCACCCAGCCGTTCTTCACGCGCCCCACGGCGAACACCCGCCCCACGAATCCGCCCGGCTGGAAGTGCGCCACCGCCATCGCGTAGCCCATCGCCGTGAGCGAGTCCACCACCGCCGGCGCGAGCGCGCCCTCCTCGTACTTGAGCGTGTCGGGCAGCGCCTGTTCGTGCACGCGCGGCGCGTTCACCGCGTCCACCAGCGGCATCCCGTACTCCATCACGCCGAGCATCACCTGCACGAGGCTCGTGATGATGCGCGGCCCGCCGCGCGCGCCCACCACGAGCGACACGCGCCCGAGGCTGTCGAGCACGATCGTGGGCGCCATCGCCGAGAGCATCCGCTTCCCCGGCGCGATCGCGTTCCGTTCCCCCTGCACGAGCCCGAAGCCGTTCGGCTCCCCCGGGCGCGACGTGAAGTCGTCCATCTCGTCGTTCAGGAAGAAGCCCGCGGCCGCGACGTACACCCCCGACCCGTAGAGGTCGTTCAGCGTGGTGGTGGTCGCGACGGCGTTCCCCTTCGCGTCGACCACCGAATAGCTCGTCGTGTTCGTCGGTTCGCCGCCGCGCACGCCGGCGTTCGGCGCGAGGCGGACCGCCTCCACGGTGGACGTCGCCGAGTCGCGCGCGATCGTCGCCGCCCACTCGCGCGCGTACGGCTTGCTCAGCAGCAGCGCCACCGGCAGCGGCGCGAAGTCGGGATCGCCGAGCAGCGCGTTCCGGTCGATGAAGGCGCGCCGCAGCGACTCCGCGAGCAGGTGCGTCTCCGCCGCACCGCGCGCGGGGGGGAGCGGCGCGAAGGTCTCGAGGATGTTCAGCGTCTCCACCACCGTGATCCCGCCGGAGCTCGACGGCGGCATCCCGATGATCTGCCATCCCCGGTACGTCCCCGCGAGCGGCTCGCGCCACGCGGGGTGGTACTCGCGCAGGTCCTCGAGGGTGATCAGCCCGCCATCCTTCTTCATCTCGTCGGCGACGGCCTTCGCCACCGCCCCTTCGTAGAAGCCCTTCCTCCCGTGCTGCGCGATCCCCTTGAGCGTGCGCGCCAGCGCGGGCTGCACGAGCTTCTGCCCCGCCGCGAGCGGCTTGCCGCCGGGGAGGAAGAGCTTCGCCCCCGCGAAGCGCGCGATCAGGTGCGCCTCCTCCGCGAGCGAGCGCGCGAGCGCCGTGTCCACCACGAATCCCTTCTCCGCGAGGCGGATCGCCGGCGCCATCACCTTCGCGAGCGGCAGACGCCCGAACTCCTGGTGCGCCGTGACCATTCCCGCCACGGAGCCCGGCACCCCCACCGCGCGCGCCCCTTCCTGGCTCGCCTTCGCGGCGCGGCTCGCGCTGTCGGCGTACATGTCGCGCGTCGCCGCGTGCGGCGCCATCTCGCGGTAGTCGAGCGCCGCCGTGCGCCCGTCCGCCATGCGGATCACCATGAAGCCGCCGCCGCCGATGTTCCCCGCCTCGGGGTGCGTCACCGCGAGCGCGAAGCCCACCGCCACCGCCGCATCCACCGCGTTGCCCCCCTCGCGCAGCACTTCCACCCCCGCCGCGCTCGCGAGCTCCGAGTTGCTCGCGATCATCGCGTGCGGCGCGGTGACGGCGGAGCCGGCGGTGGCGCGCGGCGCCGGCGCCTGCGCGCGCGCGGGCGCGGCGGCGAGCACGGCGAGCACGGCGAGCACGGTGAGCAGGGCGGCGGCGAAGGGAACGCGGCGCATCATGCGACCTCCGGTTTCTCTTGCGACGGTCGTGCGGCGGCCGGTAAGTTAGCCGTCGTCGCGAGCCCCTGCCACGCGACGCGCCGTCCGCCCTCACCCAAGGCCGCCGTGCCCTCGCCGCCCCTCGATCCGCGGCTCACCGAGCGCCGCAACCCGCGCACCGCCGGCATCGACCTGGCGACGCCGCTCGAGATCGTGGACCTCATGAACGCCGAGGACCGCACCGTCGCCGACGCCGTGCACGCGCAGCGCACGCCGATCGCGCGCGCGATCGAACTCGCCGAGCTCGCCTTCCGCGCGGGCGGCCGCCTCCTCTACGTCGGCGCCGGCACCTCCGGCCGGCTCGGCGTGCTCGACGCGAGCGAATGCCCGCCCACCTTCGGCACCGACCCCGAGATGGTGCAGGGAGTGATCGCCGGAGGACTTCCCGCGCTCACGCGCTCCCAGGAGGGGGCCGAGGATGTGGCCGCCGACGGCGCCGCCGCGATGGCCGAGCGCGACGTCAACTCGCGCGACTTCGTGATCGGCATCGCCGCGAGCGGCACCACCCCGTACGTGCGCGGCGCCCTCGAGCGCGCCATGCAGCTCGGCGCTCGCACCGCGATCCTCTCCTGCTCCCCGCCGCCCGAGGATCTCGCCGCCGCCGTCACGGTGGCGATCGTCGTGCGCACCGGCCCCGAGGCCGTCACCGGCTCCACGCGCCTCAAGGCCGGCACCGCCACCAAGATGGTGCTCAACACGATCTCCACCGGCGCGCTCATCCGCATCGGGAAGACGTATGGCAACCTGATGGTCGACCTCCGCGCCCTGAGCGCGAAGCTCGTCGACCGCGGCGAGCGCATCGTGATGGAGGTCTGCAACGTGGACCGCGCGCGGGCGCGCCAGCTCATCGACGCCGCCGAGGGGAGCGTGAAGACCGCGATCGTCATGCACCTCGCGCGCGTCGGCGTCCGCGACGCCGAGGAGAAGCTCCGCGCCGCCGGCGGCGTGATCCGCCGCGCCACCGGCCAGGCGCCTCCCCCCCCGCGCGAGGGCTGATGGCCGCGCCGGTGATCCTCATCGGCCTCATGTCCGGCACCTCGGCCGACGGCATCTCCGCCGCCGCAGTCCGGTTCACGCCGAGCGCCGCCCCACTCACGCCGAGCGCCGCCCCACTCGCGCCGAGCGCCGAGCGCCGAGCGCCGAGCCCCGAGCCCCGAGCGCCGAGCGCCGAGCTGTTGCACTTCCTCACCCTCGACTACACCCCCGAACAGCGCGACCGCCTCCTGCGCGCCGCGGAGTCGGGCACCGCCGCCGAGTACGCTCGGCTGAACTACGAACTCGGCGCCTGGCTGGCCGTCGCCGCGCGCGCGGTGATCGAGGGGGCGAAGCTCGCGCCGCGCGACGTGCGCGCCATCGCGAGCCACGGCCACACGCTCTGGCACGCCGCGCCGCACGACACGTGGCAGGCCGGCGAGAGCGCCGTGATCGCCGAGCGCACCGGCCTCCCCGTGATCTCCGACTTCCGCGCCCGCGACGTCGCCGCGGGAGGGCAGGGGGCCCCGCTCGTCGCCATCGCCGACCGGATGCTCTTCGCGCACCCCGCGCGCCCGCGCGCCCTCCAGAACCTGGGCGGGATCGCCAACGTGAGTCTCGTGCCGCCGGCCGGCGCGGGGGAGGTGTCCGCTTTCGACACCGGGCCGGGCTGCGCGGTGATCGATGGCGTCGTGCGCACGCTCGTCCCGTCGCTCCCGTACGATCTCGATGGCGCACTCGCGTCGCGCGGCGCGCCGGTGGCCGCGGCCCTCGAGGAGTCGCTCGCCGATCCCTTCTTCGCCGAGGCGCCGCCCAAGAGCACCGGCCGCGAGCGCTTCAGCCGCGACTACATCGCGAGGTTCATCGCGCGCTGCCGCGCCGCCGACCCCGGCGCGCGCATCGAGGACATCGTCGCCACGTCGGTCGCGCTCACCGCGCGCAGCATCGCGGCCGCGTACGACCGCTTCCTCCCCGCGGACATCGGCGACGTGCTCCTCTCCGGCGGCGGCGCCCGCAATCCCGCGCTCGTGCGCGCCATCCGCGACGCGCTCGCGCCGCGCACCGTGCGCCTGTTCAGCGAGGAGTTCTTCCGCGACGACGCGAAGGAGGCCGTGGCGTTCGCGCTGCTGGGGTGGCTCTTCCTCGAGGGGCGCCCGGGGAACATCCCCCATGCCACCGGCGCCGCGGGGGCGCGCATCCTCGGGAAGCTGACGCCGGCCTGACTACCGCTGGCCCAGCAGCGACGCCAGCGCCTCCGCCGGCACCGCGTACGTGATCCGCCCCGCCGCCTCGCGCGCGCCGCCGTACACCACCCCCACCACGTGGCCGTCGAGGTCGAACACCGGGCTCCCGCTCGAGCCCGCGCCCGCGTACGCGTCGATCTGGATCACGTCCTCGAGATGCTTGCTCACCGTGCCGCGGAAGAGCGACGAGCGCGCCGTGATCTTCGTGCCGCTCCCCTCCATCGGCGTCTCCGTGCCGAGCGGGAAGCCGATCGTCACCACGTCCGCGCCCACCGGGAGGCTCGCCGACGAGCGCGCCACGTTCCCCACCCACGGGTAGGGGCCCGCGCGGTCGATCTGCAGCACCGAGAGGTCGGCGCCCGCGGACGACCGGATCACGTGCGCCTCCAGCCAGTTGCGGGTGTCGCTGAAGATGACGGCGATGCGCGCCGGCACCCGTCCCAGGCTGTCCACCACGAGGTGACGGTTCGTGACGACCTCCCCCGACGCCGTGACGCAGAAGCCGCTGCCGCTGAAGGTGCGCCCATCGGGCCACTGCACGGCGATGAGCGTCACGGCCGGGCCGCTCCGCGCGAAGATCGTCTCGTACGACCGGGCGCGGTCGAGCAGCGCGCGCCGGCGCGCCTCGCTCGCCGCCAGCTGGCGCGCGATCGAATCGGCCTCGCGCCCGTGCCCCTGCCGCGAGAGCAGGTCCTTGAGCCGCTGCCCCTCCGCGTGCTCCGCCGCCAGCGCCGAGTCGAGTCCCGCCACCTGCGTGCGCAGCGCGTCGAGCGTGGTCTGCAGCGCGGCCTCGAGGCTGTCGTTCTCCGCGTTCCGCGCGATCAACGCCCGGTCCCGCTGCTCCGCGGCGCGCCAGCCCAGCCAGAAGGAGAGCCCGCTGCCCACCACCGCCACCGCCAGCGCCGCGATCGCCCACCGGCGCAGCTGCGTGGTGTGCGTGCGCACCGCCATCGCGATCCGCTCGGTGGTGGAGCCCGCGTGGCGCCGCGTCGTGCCCGTGGGCGGCTCCGCGCCCCCGCCGCCCCCGCCGCCCCCGCCGCCCCCGCCCGCCGCGTCGCCGCCGGCCGCCCCCCGCAGCCCGCGCACCGCGGGGGAGGTGAGGTTCGGCGGCTTGATGTCCGGCGCCGTCGCCCGCACCGAATAGGGCGGCGCGAGCACGCGCACCGCCACCTGCGGCCCGTGCGCGCCGAAGGTCAGCACGTCGCCGTCGTGCAACACCCAGTTCCCCGGGATCCGCGAGCCGTTCACGAAGGTGCCGTTCGTGCTGTTCGAATCGCGCAGCACGTACTCCTGGTTCACGACCTCGATCTCGGCGTGGCGCGCCGAGACGTCGAGGTCGAGCTGCGGATCGAAGCGGAAGTCGCAGAGCGGGTTCCGCCCCAGCGTGATCAGCGACTTCGCGAACTGCTCGCGCTGGCCGGCGCGCGCGCCGCGCAGCACCCGCAGTTCGACGGTCACGGCGTCTTGGTGTGCGCCGCG
>DATKOH010000268.1:0-5436 GCA_035524735.1 Gemmatimonadaceae bacterium | reverse complement strand
GAGCCGCTCCTCGGCCATGAAGTACGTGGCGACCTGGGAATCGAGCGTGAGCCGCGGCTCCACGTAGTGCACGTTGCCGATGAGGTGCCAGCGGCGGAGATCGCCGAAATACTCCGCGCTGTCGGCGGTGAGCGTGAGGCGCTGCGCCGGGCACGCGCCGGTGACGCCGCCGCCGACGAAGCTGTTGTACTGCCCGCTCGGCTGCTTCACGGAGGTGACGCGCGTGGAGTCGCTGCGGGGGGAGACGACGAGATCGCAGCGGCCGGTGGGCCCCCCGGCGGCGGGCGCCGCGGGGCGCTGCGCGTGCGCGACGGGTGCGGCCGCGATCAGCACGGCCGCCGCGAGGGCGGCCGGCCTCATGGATTCGCGCCGGAGAGCGGGATCGGCCCCTGCCCCGCCTTCAGCCGCAGGATCTTCAGGTTCGCGAGCGCGGGGTCGGAGACGAAGCCGACGCCCTCCACGCGGCGGTCGGGCTGCGTGAGGACGAAGGGGCTGTCGCTCGAGATCAGGTTCGTCACCTGGTTGTAGGCCAGCTGCGACGTGACGAGCCGCTTGCCGTCCTCGGTGACGACGAGGACGTTCTTGCGCGCCTCCATCGTGTTCCGCTGCGTGCTGTACGTGCCCTCGAGCGAGGTGAGCACCGCGCTCTGCTGGCCCGTGCCGGTGAAGAAGAGCGTGCGCTCGTTGCGCACCTCGATGCGCGAGTTGCCGTCGAAGAAGAAGCCGGTGTCGGCGTGCATCTCGGCGCGCTTGATCCCCTGGTCGGTGATGTAGGTGCGCACGCCGAACATCACCTGGTCGGCGGAGTCGGCGAGCGGGTTCGTGCGCGCCACCGGCGGCTGCGTGCCGCTCTTGCAGGACGCGGCGGCGGCCGCGCAGGCCGCGAGCAGCACGACCACCGCGCGCCGGCTCACCGCACCCCCGCGCGCATGAGGTCGTGCAGGTGCACCATGCCCACGAGCCGCCGGTCGGCGTCGAGCACCGGCAGCGCCATGATCCCGTGCTGCTCCATCCGGTGGACGGCGGCGCTCGCGAGTTCGTCGGCGGCGATCGTCTTCGGTGACGCATTCATGACCTTCGCCACGGGCACCGCGAGGAAGTCGGCCTCGCGCTCCATGAGGCGCGTGAGGTCGCCGGCGGTGACGACGCCGAGCACGCGCCCTCCCCCGTCGACCACCGCCACGGTGCCGCGGCGCTCGGCGAGCATGACCACCGCCTCGCGCATCGTCGCGTCGCGCCCCACGGTGGGCAGCTTGTCGGTGACCATGAGATCGTGCACGCGCGTGAGGAGGCGCCGTCCGAGGGAACCGCCGGGGTGCAGCCGCGCGAAATCCTCGCGCTTGAAGCCCTTCCGCTCGAGGAGCGCCACGGCGAGCGCGTCGCCCATCGCGAGCGCCGCCGTGGTGCTCGTGGTGGGAGCGAGGTCGTGCGGACAGGCCTCCTCCGCCACCCACGTGTCGAGCACCGCGTCGGCCTGGCGCGCGAGCTGCGAGTCACGGTCGCCGGAGATCGCGATGAGATGCACGCCGAGCCGCTTGAGCTGCTCGATGAGCGGGAAGAGCTCCTGCGTCTCGCCGCTCTTCGAGAGCAGGATCACGACGTCGGCCGGGCCGACGATGCCGAGATCGCCGTGCAGCCCTTCCACCGGGTGGAGGAAGGTGGCGGGGGTGCCGGTGGAGGTGAGCGTCGCGGCGATCTTCCGGCCGATGATCCCCGACTTCCCCACCCCGCTCACGATCACCCGGCCGTCCGAGGCGGCGATCAGCTCCACGGCCTTCGCGAACTCCCCGCCGAGGCGGCGCTCGACCTCGGCCAGCGCCTCGCGCTCGAGGCGCAGCACCCGGCGGCCGCGCTCGATCAGCTCGTCGTGGGTCATCGCAGCACCTCGAGCCCCGGCGTGGAGCGGAGCGCCACGTACTCCTCCACGAGCGCGTCCCACTCGCCGCGCGCCTTGAGCAGCCGCTCGGCCGCCTCGCGCACCGCGCCGTGGCCGCCGCGGCGCTCGAGCGTGACCGCCGCGGCCGCGCGCACCTCGGGGACGGCGTTCGCCACCGCGATCGGCAGCCCCGTCATGCGCAGGATGCCCAGGTCGGGGAGGTCGTCGCCCACGAAGGCGGCGTCGGCGGGCGCGATGCCGAACCGCTCGAGCATCCGCTTGAAGGCCGGCAGCTTGCGCGCCTGGGCATCCTGCGCGACGTCATCCACCTCGAGCTCCTGCGCGCGCAGGCGCACGCTCTCGGAGACGCGGCCGGTCACGATCACGACCTTGAGCCCGGCGTTGCGCAGCAGCTTCACGCCGAGGCCGTCCTCGATGTGGTAGCGCTTGAACTCCAGCGAGGCGCCGCCGGACTCGCCGAGGTAGATGCCGCCGTCGGTGAGCACGCCGTCGACGTCGAGGCCGACGAGGCGGATGCGGCGGGCCAGCGCGGCGTCGATCACGAGCGGCGGGCGTGCCAGAGGTCGACCGCGCGCTTCACGAGCTCGTCGAGCTGCGCGAGCGGGATCATGTTGGGCCCGTCGCTCGGCGCGTGGTCGGGATCCGGGTGCGTCTCGAGGAAGAGGCCGTCGGCGCCCGCGCCGATCGCGGCGCTCGTGAGCACGGGAATGAACTCGCGCAGCCCGCCGCTGGCGCCCCCCTCGCCCATGCCCGGGCGCTGCACGCTGTGCGTGGCGTCGAAGATCACGGGGGCGTGACAGGCGTCGCGCAGGCGCGGGAAGGCGCGCATGTCCACGACGAGGTCGCCGTAGCCGAAGAAGGTGCCGCGCTCCGTGACCGCGACGTGCCCCGGCGCCTCCCCCGCCTTCCCCGCCGCACGCCGCACCTTGGACACGGCGCCGCGCATCCCCTCGGGGTGCATCCACTGCCCCTTCTTCACGTTCACGGGCTTCCCCGTCGCGCCCGCCGCCTCGAGGAGGTCGGTCTGGCGGCAGAGGAAGGCCGGGATCTGCAGCACGTCCACGACCTCGGCGGCGATGCCGCAGTCGTCGGGGAGGTGCACGTCGGTGAGCACCGGGAGCCCCGACTGCTGGCGCACGCGCGCGAGCGCGGCGAGCCCCTCCTCGAGGCCCGGGCCGCGCGGCGCGCCGGGGTTCGACCGGTTCGCCTTGTCGTAGCTCGCCTTGTAGATGATGCCGCCCGGCACGCGCGGCGCGAGCCGCGCGAGGTGTTCGGCCACGCGGAGGTTGAGGTCGTCGCCCTCCACCACGCAGGGCCCCGCGATGAGGAAGAGCGCGTCGGAGCGGAAGGAGACGGCCACGATCAGCTCGTCGCGCGCGCGCGGGCGCGCTCCCCGGCGAAGGCGTGATGCGCGCGCACCGCCGCGCCGACGAAGCCGGCGAAGAGCGGGTGCGGGCGCGTGGGACGGGACTTCAGCTCGGGGTGGAACTGCACGCCCACGAACCACGGGTGGTCCGGCAACTCGATGATCTCCACCAGCGACCCGTCGGGGGAGAGCCCCGAGAAGCGCATGCCGTTCTTCTCGAACACCTCGCGGTACTGGTTCGCGAACTCGTAGCGGTGGCGGTGGCGCTCGCTGATCTCGGGCACGCCGTAGCACTCGGCGGCGAGCGAGCCGGGACGCAGCCGCGCGGGGTACGCGCCGAGGCGCATCGTGCCGCCCATGTCGGTCACGTGCTGCTGCGCCTCCATGAGCGCGATCACGGGATTGGCGCACTCGGGGGCGAACTCGCTCGAGTGGCTGTCGTCGAGGCCGCACTTGTGGCGCGCGAACTCGATGGACGCCACCTGCATGCCGAGGCAGATCCCGAAGAAGGGCACCCCCCGCTCGCGCACGCAACGGATCGCCTCGACCATCCCCTCCACGCCGCGCACGCCGAAGCCGCCGGGCACCAGCAGCCCGTCGCAGTCGGCCAGCACCTCCCGCGCGCGCGCCTGGTCGGTGAAGAGGTCGCTCGAGAGCCACTGGATGTCCACGCCCACGTCGTTGGCGATGCCGCCGTGGATCAGCGCCTCGGCCACGCTCTTGTAGCTGTCCACGAGGTCGGTGTACTTGCCGACCACGGCAATGCGCACGCGCTCGCGCGGCTGCCGCACGCGGTCCACCATCTGCCGCCACGCCGCGAGGTCGGGGCTCTTCCCCGGCAGCCCGAGCCGCTCGGCCACGCGGTCGTCCAGCCCCTGCTCGTGGAAGGAGAGCGGGATCTCGTAGATCGTGGGCACGTCGCGGCTCTCGATCACCGAGCCGAACTCCACGTTGCAGAAGAGCGCGATCTTGCGCTTGACCTCGGCCGACAGCGGGCGCTCGGTGCGGCAGATCAGGATGTCGGGCTGGATCCCGAGCTCCATCAGGTCGCGCACCGAGTGCTGCGTGGGCTTGGTCTTCACCTCCCCGGCCGCGCCGATGTAGGGCACGAGGGTGAGGTGGATGAAGATCGCGTTCTCGCGCCCCACCTCGTGGCGGAACTGGCGGATCGCCTCGAGGAAGGGCTGCGACTCGATGTCGCCCACCGTGCCGCCGATCTCGACGATCACCACGTCGTTGTCCGGCGCGAGCCGCTTCATCGCCGCCTTGATCTCGTCGGTGATGTGCGGGATCACCTGCACGGTGGAGCCGAGGTACTCGCCGCGGCGCTCCTTCGTGATCACGTTGAGATAGATGCGCCCCGTGGTCACGTTGTTCGCCTGCGAGAGGGAGCGGTCCACGAAGCGCTCGTAGTGGCCGAGGTCGAGGTCGGTCTCCGCGCCGTCGTCGGTGACGAACACCTCGCCGTGCTGGAAGGGGGACATCGTCCCCGGGTCGACGTTGATGTACGGGTCGAACTTGAGCATCGACACGCGCAGCCCGCGCTCGACGAGCAATCGCCCGAGCGAGGCGGCCGCGATCCCCTTCCCCAGCGACGAGACGACGCCGCCCGTGACGAAGATGAACTTCGTGGTCTGGTTCACCGGATGATTCGGCATCACACCCGCTCCGCGATAAGGTCCGGCCAGCGCTCGTTCGCGCGGCGCAAATCATCTTCCGTGTCGATCCCGCCCGTCAGCGCCTCACGCACGGGCGCGACGCCCATCGCCATCCCCGCGGCCAGCGGCCGCAGCTGCTCCAGCCGTTCCACCCGCTCCAGCGGGTGCTGCGGCAACGCCACCCACCGCGCCAGCGCCCGCTGCGTGTACGCGTACACGCCGATGTGCTGGCGCACGAGCCCGTCACGCACCGCGGCGTCGGCATCGTCCCGCAGGAAGGGGATCGGCGCCCGCGAGAAGTAGAGCGCCCGCCCGTCGTCCGCACAGACCACCTTCACGATGTGCGGCGTGAGCAGCGCCTCCCGCGAGGCCGGCGCGGCGGCCGTCCCGAGCTCGAAGCGTCCGCCCGTGACCAGCCCAGCCGCCCCGCGCACCGCGTCCTCCGGGACGAACGGTTCATCTCCCTGGATGTTGACGATCACCTCGTACCCCGCGTACTCCCGCTTGGCCGCCAC
>DATKOH010000267.1:0-2950 GCA_035524735.1 Gemmatimonadaceae bacterium | reverse complement strand
CGTTCGAGACGAGCGTCCACGGCGTCGTGGTCCAGACTAGGATCCTCCTCACGGCCTCACCGCTCTTCGTGCGAAGCCGAAGCGAGAGGTAGACGCTCGGATCCTTCACATCCCGGTACCCCTGCGCCACCTCGTGGCTCGACAGCGCCGTGCCGCAGCGCGCGCAGTACGGCAGGATCTTGTGCCCGCGATACAGGTGCCCGCGCGCGTGCAGCGTCGCCAGCGCCCACCACACGCTCTCCACGTACTCCTTCGAATACGTGATGTAGGGATCCGAGTAGTCGAGCCAGTACCCGATGCGCGCCGAGAGCGTCTCCCAGTCGCCCTTGTACTTCCACACGCTCTCGCGGCAGCGCTGGTTGAACTCGGCCACGCCGAACGTCTCGATCTCCGGCTTGCCGTTCAGCCCGAGCTGCTTCTCCACCTCGATCTCCACCGGCAGCCCGTGCGTGTCCCACCCCGCCTTCCGCCGCACCAGCTTCCCCTTCATCACGTGGTAGCGGCAGAAGAGGTCCTTCACCGTGCGCGAGAACACGTGGTGGATGCCGGGGCGCCCGTTGGCCGTCGGCGGCCCCTCGAAGAAGACGAACTCCTCGCACCCCGCCCGCGCGCGCAGCGTCGCGCCGAGCGCGTCCTCGGCGGTCCACCGCTCCAGCATCTCTCGTTCGAGCGCGTCCGGCGTGAGCTCCGCCTCGGGGACGCGGTAGCGGCGCGCGGTCACATCCGCTCCAGGACGCCGCGCACCAGCGCCGTCAGCCGCGGCTCCGCCCGCGTCGCCGCGTCGACGATCCGCTCGAGCGTCACCGGCTCCAGCGTGTCGGGATCGCAGAGATCGGTGATCATCGACACGCCGAGCACGCGCATCCCGCCGTGCACCGCGACGATCACCTCGGGCACCGTGCTCATCCCCACCGCGTGCGCGCCGAGCGTACGCAGCATCCGGTACTCCGCGCGCGTCTCGAAGGCGGGTCCCGTCACCGCGGCGTACACCCCCTCGCGCAGCGTGAGCCCCGCGCGCGACGCCACGTCGCGCGCCAGCGCCCGCAGCGCGGCGTCGTACGGCGCCGACATGTCGGGGAAGCGCGGGCCCAGCGCGTCGTCGTTCGGGCCGATGAGCGGGTTCGCGCCGAGCAGGTTCAGGTGATCGGCGATGAGCATCAGGTCCCCGGCCTGCCAGGAGCCGTCGAGCCCGCCGCTCGCGTTCGACACCACCAGCGCGCGCGCGCCGAGCGCGCGCATCACGCGCACCGGGAAGCTCACCTGCTGCGCGGTGTAGCCCTCGTAGAGGTGGAAGCGCCCCTGCATCGCGATCACCGGGCGGCCGGCGAGGGTGCCGCCGATCAGGCGTCCCGCGTGCGACTCCACCGTGGAGAGCGGGAAGCCCGGGATCTCCTCGTACGGGATGGTGACGGGCGACGCGATCTCCCTCGCGAGGCCGCCGAGCCCGGTGCCGAGGATGATCGCCACCTCGGGCACCGGCGCGAAACGTTCGCGCACCACCGCCGCCGCGGCCGCGATCGCGGCGCGCGTGTGCGGGTGGTGCGGCGGGACGTTCGTGCTCGGGAGCGGGTCGTCGAGCCGGTACGGCGTCATTCCTTGACGAGCGACTCCAGCCAGGCGGGGGTCTTCATCTGCGCGCGCGGATCGGCGGCGGCCTCCGCTTCGCCGCTCGCGCGGCGCGGGGGCGCCGGCGGCGCGGCCGGTGGCGGCGGCGGCGGCGCGGCGGCCGCGCCCGAGGCGCGCCCCGCGCCCGGGGGCGTGCCCATCGCCGACAGCTCCGCGAGCTGCCGCTCGATCACCGCCCGCAGCTGCGCGATGTAGGTCACGCGGCTCTTGTCGAGCGCCGCGAGTTCCCCCTCCAGCCGGCGGATCTCCGACTTCGCGGCGTCCATCATCCGGTCCGCCTCGGCGCGCGCCTCGCGCAGGATCAGCTGCGCCTCCTTGTCCGCCTGCTCCTTCATCTCCGCGCGCAGCTGCTGCGCCGAGACCAGCGCGTCGTTCAGCGCCTTGTCCCGCTCGCGGAACGCGCGCAGCTGCTCGTGGAAGCCGCGCGCCTTCTGGTCGAGCTCCTGATTCAGCTTCGTGAGCCGCTCCAGCTCGTCGGCCACCTGATTGCGGAAGTCCTCCACCTTCTGCGCATCGTAGCCGCGGAAGGCCCGGCTCCCGAAATCGAAGCGCCGGATGTCGAGCGGGGTCAGATGAAAGGATTCGTCGCTCATGTGCCTCGTGCTCCGAAGAGGACGCTGCCCAACCGCACCATCGTCGCGCCTTCCTCCACCGCGACCTCGTAGTCGTTCGACATGCCCATCGACAGCGCGTGCGCGGGATGCCCCGCGCCCGCCAGCAGCTCGCGCGCCTCGCGCGCGCCGCGGAACACCTGCCGCAGCGTCCGCTCGTCCGCGCCGAGCGGCGCCATCGCCATCACGCCCGTCACGCGCAGCCCCGCGCGCGCCGTGAACCGCTCGGCCTCCGCCGCCATCTCCTGCGGCGGGAATCCGCCCTTCGTCTCCTCGCCCACCACGCTCACCTGCACCAGCGCATCCACCGCGCGGCCGCGCGACACGCCGAACTCGCTCACCGCATCCGCCAGCCGCGCGCTGTCCACCGAGTGCAGCAGCGCGAAATGCTCCAGCGCCTTCACCTTGTTCCGCTGCAGGTGCCCGATCAGGTGCCAGCGCACCGGCGCCGTCACCCCCGTCATCTTCTGCAGCGCTTCCTGCACGCGGTTCTCGCCCACGTCGGCCAGCCCCGCCTCGTATGCCGCTTCCACCGCGTCCGGCCCGTGCGTCTTGGTCACCGCGATGATGGTGACCCGCTGCCCGTGCCCGCCCCGCGCCACCGCCGCGTCGATCTTCCCGCGCACCTCGGCGACGCGCCCGGCGAGGTCCCGAAAACGCATAAGATGTGAATCTATCGGAGCTTACACGCCGAATCAAGGGAATCTTCGGGC
>DATKOH010000266.1:0-14543 GCA_035524735.1 Gemmatimonadaceae bacterium | reverse complement strand
CAGGAGCGCGGCGGTCAAAGAGAGGAGGGCGGATCTCATCGTGTGCACCTGGTCATTGCGAGTGGGGGGTGGGAGGTGGGAGGGGTCGGGAGGTGGGAGCGGGGAAGAGTGGGAGGTGGGGGTGGGGGGTGGGGCATTCGTGGGCACGGAGGCTCCACTGCCCAGGTCCTAGACGCCACGCTTCCCCGAACCCACATCCCGACGCCTCCCATACGCCAGTGCCGTTCTCGAGCCACAAGGCTGCGAGAGTGGTACCTTAGCGAGTGGGCGTGCACCGAAATTGCACCGCGGCGCGGGCGCCGTCGAGGTGCACCGTTTCGCCGAAGCGGATGCCGGTGGTGGTGTCCGCGCGCAGGGCGGCGATCGCGGCGCCGGCCTCGTCGAGCGTGTCGATCACCACCATCCAGCCGGCGCCCGCGGCGCAGGCGCTCATCGCGGCGCGCACGGGCGCCGGGCGCAGCGGCGGTGCGCCGCGCGTCTCGCGCAGGTCGGGGGCGAGCAGGGGCGCGGCGCGCAAGCCCGTCGCCTGCGCGACGAGCGGGTCGTTCGCGGTGAGGATCACCGCGTCGCGCGGGAGGGTGGCCGCCCACGCCACCACGGGCGCGTACGCCGCCGTCTCCCGCTCCTGCGGCACGATCCAGCCGCGGGCGCGATAGCCGTGCGCGTTGAGGCGCGTGCAGCTGTACAGGGGGAGCGCGGCGATGAGCACGAGCACGGCGAGCCGCGCCGGGTGCCGGCCGCGCACCCAGGCGCAGCCGGCCATGATCCCCCCGGCCATGAGCAGGGCGAGCAGCGGCAGCACGCCCCAGAGGAAGCGGTCGGGCTCGATGGGCCAGACGAGCACGATCGCGAAGTAGCCGAGCGTGCCGAGCCAGGCCACCGAGCGCCAGCCGCGGAGCCGCCAGAGTCCGGCGGCGATCGCCGCGAGACCGGCCACGGCGCCCGCGCTCCCCCAGAGCTGCCGCGCCGTGCGCCAGAGCCCCAGCACCTGGTGCCCCGCGAGCGCCGCGAGATCGCTGGGCCCCGACACGCTCTCGCGCCACATCGCGAGGTAGCTCCCGTAGCTCCCCATCCACGCGACGGGGATGTCGTGCGCGTGGCGCGCCGTCCACGCGAACCACGCGACCGTCGGGAGCATCATGAACGCCGCGAACATCGCTTCGCGCTGCCGCAGCGCCACCGGGCGCGCCGTCTCGCTGGCGAGGCGCCAGCCCACGGCGGCGGTCACCGGGAGGAGGATGGTGCGGAGGAGCGGGAGCAGCGCCGCGAGCGCGGCCATCGCCACCGCGCGCCGCAGGCTCGGCGCCGGCGCCTGCTCCCCCTCGTCGGCCAGATCGAGCGCGCACCCCAGCAGGAACCACGCGAGCGGCTCGGAGAAGAGCGTGCTCGTCACCGCGCGCGCGGGCACGAGGAGCACCGCCACCGCCGCCGCGACGGCCGCGAGCCACGCCGGCATCGCGAGTCGCCGCGCGCCCCACCGCGCCCACGGCACGACGCTCGCCGCCGCGAGCAGCGCGTTCCCCCCCTTGAGCCATGCGATCACGCCGGCCGCGCCCACCGGCGGACGGAGCGCGTTCCAGAGCGCGAGCCACGCCGGGTAGAGCGGGGGATAGTGGATGCCCGCCGGCGCGCCGGGGAGCGCGAGGTGGTGATAGCCTGCCCCCGACGCGAGCGCGCGCGCGAGGTCCACGTAGATCCCGTCGTCGTAGAAGACGCCGACGGGCATCGCCGCGCCGGCGGTGAGCGCGAGCACCGCGAGCACCGCCGCGGCGGCGCCCCAGGGCGCCGCGCGCGCGGCGCGCCCGCCCGCGGCGCCCGCCGTCACTCGACGCGCTTGGGCTGGCCGAGCACCTCGTTCAGCCGCGCGGCGTTCGCCAGCGCCTGCGCCTGCTGCATCATCTGCGCGCCGAGCGCCGGCTGCCCGTGCGAGTTGAGCGCCTCGGACAGCACCGCCGCCGTGATCACGTAGCGCAGCGGGATGTCGGAGCTCGCGCGGTCCACCCAGCGGTCGATGCGCAGCAGCGTCTTCGGCGCGGTGTACACGGAGTCCCACAGCGCGACCGATTGCGTGAGGTCGATCGCGCCGAAGCCCTGCACCGCGATGAAGCGCGCATTGTTCGGCGGCACGGTGGGCCAGAGCTTCGTGACGATCCCCTCCTGCACGAGGTAGGCGCCGAGGCCGAGCGACTGCCCGTAGCCGGAGCTCGTGAAGTACATCGGGCGCTGCGGGAAGGCGTCGCGGATCATGCGCAGGGTGATCAGCTGGTCGCGCAGCAGCGTGCCCGGCCGGAGCACCGCGGTGATCGAGTCCTTCGTGAACGTCTGCGCCTGCGGCAGGTCCATCCCCATGGGGATGGCGTCCGCCTGCGGGATGGTGAGCGCGAGCGGGGGCACGGTGGGCACCGGCCACTGCCGGCCGCGGAAGATCACGGGCCCCTTCGCCGCGTCGTAGGGACGCGTGGGGCGGCGGATGATCTGCCGCACGTACCAGTCGGTGTTGAGCAGCGACGTCACCGCCACGGTCACGTCCTGGCGGATCCCCTCCACCTCCTGCGCGTACCAGAGCGGGAAGGTGTCGTTGTCGCCGTTCGTGATGACGATGCCGTAGGGCTCGATGCTGTTGAGCACGTCGGCGGCCCAGTCGCGCGTGAAGGTGTCGCCGTTGCGCGGCGCGTAGCGGAGGTTGCCGAAGAAGGGGGTGAGCGCGATCAGCAGCACGGGGCTCGCGAAGAGCCAGCTGCGGAGGGGCAGCCGCGGGCGGTCATCGGCCGCCGAGCGCCGCACGTCCTCCTCGCCGGAGAAGAGCGACGCCACCGTCTCCCAGATCCACACGAGGCCGAGCCCGGCCCACACGCTCCACGCGGAATAGCTCCACAGATAGAAGTAGTCGCGGTCGCGCACCTCGCGCGGCACGGTGTTCTGCAGTTCCGGCGCCTGCGACAGGCCGTACTTGAAGTTCATGTAGATGACGAGCGCGATCGTCACCGTGAAGATCAGCGGCCCGAAGAACCAGAAGCTCATCGGGTCCCGTTTCCAGTGCGTCCAGCCGCCGAGGAGGCCGAGCACGAAGAACACGATGGCGAGCGCCACCTGCAGACTGTGCTGCGCGCCGTAGGGATCGCGCAGCCACTGCCACTCGAAGTAGAACCACCACATGCCGAACTGCCCGCCGATGTCGGTCTGGCGCTCGAAGACGCTCGGCTTGCCGAACTGGTCGCGGTTGATGTTCGCCTTGAGGCGCTGCGCGGTCGTCGCGGAGAAGGTGCAGTCCCACTTGAACTCGGTGAGGCAGCCCGTGGGCTCCCCCTCGTTGATGGCGGGGAAGTGCGCGCTGCGGATCGGCTCGAAGGCGAACGTCGTGAGGCCGAGCGTGAGCGCGCCGAGGCACGCGGCCAGGAGCCCCCAGCGCGTGAGCGTCTGCCAGCGGCGCGCGAGCACCGCCACCCCCACCGCGGGCGCCACGAGGAAGCCCGCCGGGTGGTTCGTGTAGCCGAGGCCGATGAGGTAGGCGATCAGCACGAGCAGGCGGTCGGCGCGCGCCCCGTCGGGATCGTCGCACCAGAGCACCGTGAGCCAGCTCACCACCGCGAAGAAGCAGAGCGAGATCGTGTACACCTTCTCGTTCACCACGCTCTGGCTCCACACCGTGAACACGGTGGCGCCGATGAGCGTGGCCACCGCGGCGCCCGTCCACCGCTGCCAGCGCTGCGGCAGCCAGTACGACAGCACGCGCTCGGTGATGAGGAACCACATCCCGCTCGACACCGCGCTCGCGAAGGCGGTGAGGATGTTCACGCGCATCGCGGCGTTCGGCGCGATCGGCAGGAGCGTCACCGTGCGGCCGAGGAGCACGAAGAGCGGGTTCCCCGGCGGGTGGGGCAGCCCCATGGTGTACGCCGCGGTGATGAACTCGCTCGCGTCCCACATCGCCGTGGAGGGGGCGAGGGTGAGGAGGTAGAGCGCGAAGACGAGCAGCGCGGCGACGGTCGCGGCGAGGTACGATGGGCGGTGGTCCGCGGCGGGCTGGCGAGGGGGCATCGGTCGGGACGGGGTCAGGAGAGGGGACGGAGCGCGGCGCGCACGGGCGCGGCGTCGAGCCCCGCGAGCTTCACGGGGAGCGCGGTCAGTTCGTAGCGGCCGTCGGGGACGCCGCGCAGGTCGAGGTTCTCGAGGATGTACGCGCCCCCCTCGAAGAGGCAATGATGCACGGGGAGCGTGGTGCTCTCGCGCGCATCGACGCTCGGCGCGTCGACGCCGAGCAGCACGAGGCCGCGGCCGAGGAGGGCGCGCACGGCGTCGAGCGCGAGCACCGGCCAGTCGGCGGGGAAGGCGCCGTCGGCGATCGAGCGCCCGGTGCGGAGGAGGAGCCGCTCCACGCGCTCCCCCGCCAGCGCGCCCACATGCTCCGGGGCGATCACGCGCGCCGGTCCCGTGAAGGGGGCGAGCGGCATCGCGTCGGCCGCGGGCCAGCCGTCGCGCACGTGCAGCGGCGCGTCGGCGTGCGTGCCCACGTGCGGGCTGGTGGTGAACGACGACAGGTTCACGCTCGCTCCCGCGTCCTTCCGCCAGGTCCAGCCGCAGCTGAAGGGCGTGTCCCCCGGCCACTCCGGCGTGCCGGCGGCGAGCGCGATGCTGATGTCGCGCAGCGTCACGCGCCCGCCCCGAAGACGCGCGACCGCACCTCCCAGAGGGACGGGAAGAAGCGCTGCTGCACCGTGCGCGCCAGGTACTTGGCGCCGAGCGTGCCGCCGGTGCCGCCGGTGGCGGGGCCGATGATCCGCTCGACGAGCTGCACGTGCAGGAAGCGCCAGCGCGCGAAGCCCTGGTCGTACTCGAGCAGCTCCTCCGCGAGGAGGAAGAGGGGCGACGCCTCGGCGCTCGCGTAGAGCGACTCGGGGGTGGCGCCGTGCGCGGCGAGCAGCTGATGGAAGAGTTCCTGCAGCGTGGGGCGCGCCATCCAGCGGCGCACGATCTCCGGCGGCTCCCCCGATTCGGCGATCGCGTGCACGAAGGCGGGATCGCGGAGCCCGCTCGCCGCCTCGATCGCGCGGAACTGCGCGCTCTGCGAGCCGCTCGACGTGCCGAGGAAGCCGCGGAAGCGCGCGAAGCGCTGCGGCGGCATCGTGTCGAGCGCCGAGAGCTGCTCGCTCACGATGCGCACGAGCGCGTTGAGCCGCTTGGTGACGAAGATCGCGCCGGTGACGTCGGCCCCCTCGAGGCGCGCGACGAGCGTCTCGAGCTCCCGCAGGATGACCTTGAACCAGAGCTCGCTCGACTGGTGCACGACGATGAAGAGGAGCTCGTCCGGCTCCTCGGGCTGCGACTGGGCCCGCTGCAGCGCGAGCAGCGCGTCGAGCTGGAGGTAGCCGGGGTAGTCCATCGCTTAGAAGCTGGAGACGCCGAGCGTGGTGACGTCGTCCACGCGCATCGTCTCGTGCGTGAGGAAGGGCTCGCCGTAGCGCGCGCGGATGAGCGACCCGTAGTGCGCCGCGTGGTGCCGGATGACGTCGAAGAGCGATTCGGTGGTGGGGAAGACCTCCCCCGCCTGCACGGCGCCGGCGAACTGCGACTCGAAGGCGGCGATCGAACGCATCTTCGTCTCGAACACGTCGGACACGTCCACGACGAAGGTCGGCTTGACGTGGTCCTCGCGGTAGCTGAGGCAGTGGACCACCTTGCGCGGCCGGTGCGCCGCGGCGCCGCCGGGCGCGTACTTCGCGAGGCCGGCGAGGAAGCAGGCGTCGCGCACCAGCTCGGCGGTGATCCGGTGGTCGGGATGCCGCCCGCTGAGCGCGGGGGCGAGCACGACCTCGGGGCGCATGCGGCGGATCTCGCGCACGAGCGCGGTGCGCGTCTCGTGCGTGTTGAAGACGCCGGCGTCGGGGAGGCCGAGGTTCACGCGCTCGGTCACGCCGAGGATCTCCGCGGCGCGCGCCGCCTCCCGCTCGCGGACCTCCGCGCTGCCGCGGGTGCCCATCTCGCCCGCGGTGAGGTCGATGATCCCCGTGCGGTGGCCGAGCTGCGCCGCGCGCGCGAGGGTGCCGCCGCAGGTGAGTTCGACATCGTCGCGGTGCGCGGCGATCGCCAGGACGCGCAGGGGATCCATGGGTGGGGAATATACGCGCGAGACGGGGGGATGGCGGCGGGCGGGCGCGGGGCGCCGGCGCGGTCGGGCGTAGGCCGAGGCCCGCTCCCGGCGCCGGATGGTGTTTTCGCGCGGAGGACACTAGGTTGTGAGACGTGCGCGACACGCCCAGCTGGGTCGCCCTCGGGGACGTCTGGCCGAACCGCCAGGCGAGTCATTTCGTCGAAGCCGGTGCCCAGCGGTGGCACGTGCAGCTCTTCGGCTCCGGGCCGCCGCTCCTCCTCGTGCACGGCACCGGGTCCGCCACGCACTCCTGGCGCGACCTCGCCCCCCGCCTCGCGCGGCGCTTCACCGTCATCGCCCCCGATCTCCCGGGGCACGGCTTCACCACCGCGCCGCGCACGGACCTCCTCTCCCTCGACGGGCTCGCGTCGGAGCTCGGCACGCTCCTCGACGCGCTCGGCGCGCAGCCGGCGATCGGCGTCGCGCACGGCGCGGGGATGGCGGTGCTCCTCCGCCACGTGCTCGAGCGCCCCGGCGCCTTCCGCACGCTCGTCGGCATCAACGCGGCGCTCACGCCGCCGCGGCGCCACCTGTGGACGCTGCTCGCCCCCGCGGCGAACGTCTCGTCGCGCTCCTCCTTCGTGGACGGGCTGGGCAGCCGGCTCGCGCAGGGGTCGCTCGAGGAATCGCTGCTCCGCTCGATGGGCTCGGCGATGCCCGACGCGCAGGCCGCGCTCTACACGGCCTTCCTGCGCTCGCGGCGCCACATGGGCGCGGTGACCACGATGTTCGCCAACTGGGACGCGGGGCGGCTGCAGCGCGACCTCGCGCAGCTGGAGCTGCCCGTCACCCTCGCCGTGGCGCTCAACGATCCGTGGGTCCCCGCGCGCATCGCCGACCGGCTCGCGGGGCGCTTCCGCAACGTGCGCATCGTGGAGATCGGCGACTGCGGCCATCTCGCGCACGAGGAGAAGCCGGGGCTGGTGGAGACGATCGTCGTCGAGAGCGCGCAGCGCGAGGGCGTGCTCGCGCGCTCATCCGCCGGCGCGCAGCGCCCCGCCGACCTGCGCCCCTAGCGCCGCGGCGCTACTCGTAGCGCAGCGCCTCCACCGGGTCGAGGCGCGCCGCGCGCGTGGCCGGGTAGAGGCCGAACACCACGCCGATGGCGACCGACACCAGCACCGCGATCGCGGTGATGAGCACCGGCGCGCTCGCCTGGATCCTCATGAGCATCGTCACCGCCTTGCCGGCGGCGAGCCCGACCACGATCCCGATCCCCCCGCCGAGCCCGGTGAGGGTGGCCGCCTCCACGAGGAACTGCAGGAGGATGTCCGTGCGCCGCGCGCCGAGCGCCTTCCGAACGCCGATCTCGCGCGTGCGGTCGGTGACCGAGACCATCATGATCGCCATCACGCCGATGCCGCCCACGAGCAGCCCCACGCCCGAGAGCGAGATCATCACGAGGAAGAAGGTGTCGGTGATCTTCTTGAAGACGTCGAGGATCTGGTCCTGCGTGATGAAGTCGAAGGTGTTGGGATCGCCGGGATGAAGGTGGCGCAGGTTGCGCAGCGCGATCATCACCGCGTCGTGCGCGTGCTCGGCGCTCACGCCCTCGCGCGGCTTCACCACGATGAACAGCTGGTTCGTCTTGTCGAACGTGTACGAGTGCTCGGCGAAGCGGTACGGCACCACCCCCCCCACCTCCTGCCCCGGCGGGGAGAAGATGTTGGCGGGTTCGCTCACGACGCCCACCACGGTCACCGGCCGCGTGAGCACGCGCATGGTCTTCCCGATGGGATCGGCGGCGCCGAACACCCGGTTCGCGAACTTCTCGGTGAGCACCACCACCGGCGCGCCGGAGGAGACCTCCGCCCGCGAGAACCAGCGTCCCTTGAGCAGGTCGCCGCCGTTGATCTCGCTGTAGCGGTCGTCCGCGGCGAAGATCGTGAGCGGCTGCGTGCGCTGCCCCTGGTACTCGAAGCGGCCGAAGAGCTGCACCCACATCGCCGCGTAGCCGACCTCGGGGAGCGACGCGATCCGTTCCGCCTCCTCCTCGCGCAGGTCGGGGCGGATGCGCACCCACTTCGGCAGGCGGTTGGGGTCGAGCGGCGTCTGCGAGAAGACCTTCATCACGTAGAAGGTGTTCGGCCCCGCGACCTCGATGGTGTTGATGATCTGCTCACTGATCCCCTGCACGATCGACGCCATGGTCATCACGGTGCTGACGCCGATCACGACGCCGAGCACCGTGAGCGCCGAGCGCAGCTTGTTCACCCGGAGGGTGGCGAGCGCGATCGTGACGTTCTCGCGCGCGGCCTCGACGAGCCTCATTCGGCGCGCATGGCGGTGATGGGGTCGAGGCGGGAGGCGCGGTCGGCGGGGAGGATCCCGAACACGATCCCGACGCCGCCGCCGAGCCCGAGCGCCAGCGCCACCGACCAGGCGGTGACGCGCACCGGCAGCGGCGACGCGAGGGAGACGAGCGCGGCGAGCGTGGACCCGGCGCCCACGCCGATCGCGCCGCCGAGCAGCGAGAGCATCACCGCCTCCGCGAGGAACTGGCGCCGGATGTCGCGGCGCGTGGCGCCCACGGACTTCCGGATCCCCACCTCGCGCGTGCGCTCGTTCACCGACATCAGCATGATGTTCATGATCACGATCCCGCCCACGAGGATCCCGATCGCCACCATCGCCGGGATCACCTGGAAGAGCACGTTCGTGAGCTGCTTCCAGAAGGCGACGATCGCCTCGGAGGTCTCGATCGAGAAGTCGGCGTCCTGGTCGGGGCGCAGCTTGTGCGCCACGCGCATCGCCTCCTCCGCGCGGTCCATCCCCGGCGCCACCTGGTCCGCCTCGTACATCTTGACCGAGATCACCGTGGTGAGCCGGCGGCCGAAGAGCATCTCGAACTGCGGGAGCGGCAGGAGCACGAAGGCGTCGAAGCTCTGCCCCAGCACCTTCCCCTTCTTGGCGATCACGCCGATGATCGTGAAGCGCGCGCCGCGGATGCGCACCTCCTGCCCCACCGCGGGCACCCCCTCGAACAGCTTCTCCGCGATGTCGGCGCCCACCACCACCACCGGCCGCCGCTGCTCGATGTCCGTCTGGGAGATCGGCCGGCCGCTGGTGAAGCGGTAGTCCTGCACCACCTGGTACTCGGGGGAGATGCCGAAGGTGAGCACGTCGGCGAGCGTGTGGTCCCCCCACACGATGTCCGCCTGGGGCGTGGGCCACCCGCTCATGATCGAGACCGCCTGCGCGTCGGGGAGGGCGCGGCGCACGGCCTCCGCGTCGCGCAGCGTGATGCGCGGCCGCTTGGCCACCGCCCGCATCGCGTCCTCGTCGAAGAGCCCCACGCGGAT
This sequence comes from Gemmatimonadaceae bacterium, assembly GCA_035524735.1. Classification (GTDB taxonomy): domain Bacteria; phylum Gemmatimonadota; class Gemmatimonadetes; order Gemmatimonadales; family Gemmatimonadaceae; genus DATKOH01. The sequence goes on along the minus strand of DATKOH010000266.1, from coordinate 5,093 downwards.
CGGGTCCCGCCGCACCTGGAAGGAGTTGTTCCCGATCATCGCGTCGGCGAGCGTCTCCTTCACGTACGCGTTCATCCCCTGGATCACCGCCACGACCGCCACGAGGAAGGCGACCGACACGATGATCCCCAGGAGCGTGAAGAAGCTCCGGAGCTTGCTCCCGCGGATCTGCGCGAACGCGAGGGAGAGGACGTCGGCGAAGAGCATGCTGAAAGCTAAGGCCGACGAAGGTGCGTTGCCTACCCGCGGGCGGCGGTCACCGGCATCCGGTTCGCGATGGGCGGGGTGCGGCGTCCGGTGACCGGGGATCGGACAGCGCCGATCGGGGACCGGCCGCCGGCCACCGGCACCCGGTCACTCGTACCTCAGCGCCTCCACCGGGTCCAGCCGCGCGGCGCGGAGGGCGGGGATGATGCCGAAGAGGACGCCGGTGACGGCGGCGCCGAGGAGGGCGGCGGCGATGGCGCCGGGGGGCACGGCGGCGGGCACCGGCGTCCAGTTCTTGATCCCCTCCGCGATGAGCCCGCCGATCACGAGCCCGGTGCTCGCGCCGATGATCGTGAGCGTGGCCGCCTCCACCAGGAACTGCCAGAGGATCGTGCCGCGCGTGGCGCCGAGCGCCTTGCGGACGCCGATCTCGCGCGTGCGCTCGGTGACGGAGATCATCATGATCGCCACCACCCCCACGCCGCCCACGAGCAGCCCGACGCTCGCGAGCGCGATCATGATCATGAAGAAGTTCCCCGTGAACTGGTCGAACGCCCCCATCAGCTTGTCCTGTCCCACGACGGCGAAGTTGTTCACCGCCCCCGGGCGGAGCCCGCGCACGGCGCGCAGCCGCGCGGTGACGTCGTCCATCGCGTCGTCGCGCGTCACCCCCGCGCGCGGCTTCACCACGAGGTCGAGCCCGCGGATCCAGAGGTCGAGGTACTTCCGCCCCGTCTCGAAGGGGACCTTCGCCTGCGCCTCGTCGCCGCTCGCCTCCTCGGTGGGCGTGCCGAGGAAGCCGACGGTGCTGTGGTAGACGCCGATCACCGTGAAGGGGATGCCGTCGGCGGTGAGCACCTTGCCCACCGGGTCGGACTGCCCGAAGAGGCGCTCGGCCATCTTGTCGTTGATCACCACCACGCGCGCGGCGGCGGTGGCCTCGGCGGCGGTGAAGCTGCGCCCCGGCTCGATGTTCCCGCCGTCGGTCATCGTCCAGTTGGGCGTGTAGGCGTCCACCGTCGCGCTGGGGAGCTGGCGGTCGCGGTATTTGAAGGTCGCCGAGCCCGAGATGTGCGCGGTGACGACCTCCACGGAGGGGAGGCGCTCGAGGATCTGCGCCTCGCGCAGGGTGAGCGGCGGGTTGCGGCGCGAGGGGCAGGTCTCGTCGCTGCCGTCGCAGTTCTCGAAGAAGTCGGCGCGGCGGAAGAGGAAGAAGCTCGTGGGGCCGGCGGCGGCCATGTCCTGCGCGAAGCTCGTCTGGATGCCGTGCACGGCGGCGGCCATGCCGGTGACGACGAAGACGCCGACGGCGATCCCCATGATGGTGAGCGCCGCGCGCACCTTGTTCGCGCGCAGCGACTCCACGGCGATCTTGACCCCTTCGAGGGTGCTGTAGAGGCGGTCGGCGGCGCTCACGTCACTCCTGGCGGATCGCGGTGATGGGATCGAGGCGCGCGGCGCGCACGGCGGGGTAGACTCCCGCCACGACGCCGGTGATGGTGCCGAGGGCGACGCCGAGCGCCACCGACCACGGGGCGACCGACATCGGCAGCGGGCTCACGAGCGTCACGAGGCCGGCGAAGGCGATGCCGAGCGCGACGCCGATGGCGGCGCCCACCGTGGACAGCGTCGCCGACTCGGCGAGGAACTGCCGGCGGATGTCGCGGCGGCGCGCGCCGAGCGCCTTGCGCACGCCGATCTCGCGCGTGCGCTCGGCGACCGCGACGAGCATGATGTTCATGATCACCATCGCGCCCACGATGAGGCCGATCCCCGGGATCGCGGCGCCGGCGATGGTCATCACCGCCTTCACCTTCGTCCAGAAGTCGAGGGCGGACTCGGAGGTGAAGAGCACGAAGTTGTCGGGCTGCGACGGGCGGAGGCGGCGGCGCTCGCGCATCGTCGCGCGCACCTGGTCCATCACGTCCTTCATCTGCGCCACGCTCGAGCTCTTGATGAGCAGCGTCGCGATCACGCCCGGCGGCTGCGTGAGGCGCCGCGCCGGGCTCTTGAGCGGCACGACGACGAACTTGTCCAGCGAGTGCCCGAAGATCGACCCCTGCGGGTCGGCCACGCCGATCACGGTGTAGCCGATGCCGCCGATGCGCACCGTGCGGCCGATCGGGTCGAGGTTGGGGAAGAAGTGCGAGGCCACGTCGGCGCCGATCACCGCCACGAGCGCGCCGTGCTGCAGCTCCTGCTCGGCGATCACGCGCCCCTTGCCGACCGTGATGTTCTGGACGTTGAAGAAGTCGCCGTTCACGGCGAAGAGCTGCGCCTGCTTGCGGCGCGCGTACTCGCTCTCGATGTACTGCGCCCACGCCGCGTTGCGCGTCGCCCAGCGCGTGCCGGCGGGGAGGCCGTCCACCACCGGGTGCACGTCCTCATCCCGGAGGTAGGGGCGGCGCATCCACTCCTTCCACTCGGCGTCGGTGACGTTGCCGATGTTGATGCTCGGGAAGCGGCGCAGCTCGAAGGTGTTCACCCCCATGAGCTTCCCGACGAAGTCCTCCTCCATGTAGCGCCCCATCCCCGTGACGATCGAGACGACCGCGACGAGGAACATCACGCCGATCATGACGCCGAGCAGGGTGAAGAAGCTCTTGAGCTTCTGCACCCGGATCTGCTGGAGGGCGAGGCGGATCGAATCGAGGAGCTTCATGCGACCTCTCGGACGGATTCCAGTGGTTCCCGGTTTCGGGCTCGCGGCATCCGGTGGGCGGGGCGCGGTGTCCGGCGCCCGGATGAGCGGGGCGCGCCGCGGCGCCGCGACCGCGCGCTATTCGTAGCGCAGCGCTTCCACCGGATCGAGCCGCGAGGCGCGCAGGGCGGGGATCATGCCGAAGAGGATGCCGGTGAGGCAGCTCGCCGCGAGGGCGGCGACGATCGCGAAGGGGGGGATGCTGGCCTTGATCGGGAGGGCGAGGCGCACCAGCCCGGTCGCGCCGCCGCCGAGCAGGAGGCCGATGACCGCGCCGATGCCGGTGAGCGTGACGGCCTCCACGAGGAACTGCCAGAGGATGATCCGCCGCGTGGCGCCGAGCGCCTTGCGCACGCCGATCTCGCGCGTGCGCTCGGTGACGGAGATCATCATGATCGCCACCACCCCCACGCCGCCCACGAGGAGGCCGATCGCCGAGAGGGCGATCATGACGAGGAAGAAGGTCTGGAAGATCGAGTTGTAGAGCTCCATGACCTTCTCCTGCGTGCTGACGAAGAAGTTGTCGGCCTGGCCGGGGCGCAGCCCGCGCACCGTGCGGAGCACGGTCACGGCGTCGTCCATCGCCTCATCCTGCGGCACCCCGTCGCGCGGCTTCACGGTGAGGTCGAGCCAGCGCACGTTCGTGCTCAGCCGGCGCCGCGCCGTCTCGAAGGGGATCACCACGCGCCCGCGCGAGCTGTTGTCGAAGAAGCTCGCGCTCTCGTGGTACACGCCGATCACGCGGAAGGGGCGCCCGTCGAGCGCGATCGTCTTGTCGAGCGCGTCGCCGCCGGCGAAGAGCCGCTCGGCGATCTTGTCGTCCACGAGCGCCACCTGCGCGCCGTCGGCGTTCTCCGCGTCGGTGAAGCTGCGCCCGGGGGAGATCGAGCCGCCGTCCACGTCGGTCCAGCCGGGCGTGTACGCCTCGAGCTGCGCGCCGGGAAGCGTGCGGTCCTTGTACTTCACCGCCGCGCTCGAGTTCACGTGCGCGGTGACGGCCTTGATCGTGGGAAGGCGCGCCACCTGCGCCGCCTCCTCCACGCGCAGGGGAGGGAAGCGGATCCAGGGGCAGGTCTCCGGGCCGTTGCAGTTGTTGATGGCGATCGGCCACTTGGTGACGTAGAAGGTCGTGGGGCCCGCCGCGGCGAACGCCTCCTCCACCCCCGCGTTGATGCCGTGCACCGCGGCGCTCATCGCGGTCACCACGATCACGCCGATCGCGATCCCCGCGATCGTGAGCGCGGCGCGCACCTTGTTCTGGCGCATCGCGTCGAAGGCGATGAACACCCCCTCGGCCAGCGCCGAGACCCGCTCGCGGAATCCCATCACTCGGACCGGAGCGCGACGATCGGATCGAGCCGCGCGGCGCGCATGGCGGGGTAGGTGCCGGCGAGGACGCCCACGCCGCCGCCCACGGCCACCGAGAGCAGGATGCTCCAGGGCGCGACCGTGGTCGGGAAGTCCACGAGCCGCAGGAAGCCGGAGATGCCGAAGCCCCCCGCGATGCCGAGCAGCGCGCCGAACACGCTCAGCGTGGAGGACTCGACGAGGAACTGCCGGCGGATGTCGCGGCGGCGCGCGCCGAGCGCCTTGCGGATGCCGATCTCGCGCGTGCGCTCGGCGACCGCCACGAGCATGATGTTCATGATCACGATCGCGCCCACGACGAGCCCGATCGTCGGGAGCGCGATCCCCGCGAGCACGAGCACCTGCTTCACCTTGTCCCACGCGGCGAAGGCGGACTGCGTGGTCTCCAGCACGAAGTTGTCGGGATCGCCGGGGTGGAGGCGGCGCCGGCGGCGCATCAGCTCGCGCACCTGCGCCTGCACGTCCGAGAGGGCGTTCTCGTTCGGGGCCTGCACCACGATCCCCGCGATGTCGCGGAAGGAGTAGGTGACGAGGTGCATGGCGCTGTTGAACGGGCCGAACACCTGGTTGTCGAAGTTGAAGCCGAGCGACTTCCCCTGCTTGTCCATCACGCCGATGACGCGGAACTCGGTCCCCTCCAGCCGGAGGGTGCGGCCGAGCGGGTCGAGGTTGGGGAAGTACTCGTCCGCGACGTCGGTGCCGATCACCACGACGTTCGTGCCGAGCGCCTCCTCCTGCTCGGTGAGGAGCCGCCCCTTGCTGACGGTGATGTCCTTGATCGTGAAGTACTCGGGGGTGACGGCCTCGGCGAGCACCG
>DATKOH010000265.1:0-3839 GCA_035524735.1 Gemmatimonadaceae bacterium | reverse complement strand
GCACCGCATAGCCCTTTCGGTTCAACCGCACCAGCGCGTCCAGCGCGCAGCGGACACCCTTCGCCTCCTCCAGCCGGCCGACGAACAGGAGACGAACGGGATAGTCGAACGTCTTGACCGCCGCCGCCGCCCGCCCCGCCGCGAGTTCCTCATTCGTGAGCGAGGGATTGAGGAAGCTCCGCACGTGCGCGGGCTGCCCCGGCCACTCCCCGTTCACCGTCACGATCGCGCGGTGCCACGGCCGCATCAGCCACTTCCGCTGCAGCTCGTACGTCCAGGGCTCGTCTCCCTGCGGGTTCCAGTTCCCCGCGTACTTGATCCAGCGCTTCTCCGGCCTCCGCAGGAAGGGGAGGAGGAGCGCCACCATCATGCTCACGCTCGCCGGACAACGCAGGTGCACCGCTTCCGCACCGCGCAACTCCTCGAGCGCCGCCGAGAGATACCCCGGCGCCCGGCGGAGGAGCGCCACCTTGTCCGCGAGCGTGTCGCCTCCCGCCGGAGGAAGTTCGCGCACGCGCACCCGCGGCGAAGCGTAGGGGAGCGAGTTGGCCGGCGCCGGCGCGTCGCTCACCGGCGCCACGTGCACCACTTCATCGAAGAGCGCGCTCAGATGGTCGATCTCCCGCACCGTGGCCCCCCACCCGACGATCGTGTCCCCCCGCCGCTGGTGCGGCGTATCCGAGATCACCACCAGCTTCCGTCCGGGGGGACGCATCGCCTCGCGCAGCGCCTCGTCGTACTGCGCCGCGCGGCGCGTCCACGTCTGCTCCGCGAGCGCGCGCGCGTGCGCGGCGGCCGCCATCCGCTTCCGCTTCATGCCGTCGCGCAGCAGTTCCTGGATGGCGCGCGCCGTGTCGCGGGGATCGTCCTCGCGCACCAGGGTGCCCGTTTCGCCGGCGACGATCGCCTCCGCGAGTCCCGACCCCGAGGCGACCACCGCCGTCTTCCCGCAGAGCGCGGCCTCCACCACGGCGATCCCGAATCCCTCGAAGTCGCCGCTCCGCGTGTTCCGGCTCGTCATGACGAAGAGATCGCAGGCGTTCATCCGCCGCACGACCTCCTCCTGCGGGAGGCGGCCCAGGAACTCCACGCGGTCGAGCACGCCGAGTTCCTTCGCGAGCGCGGCGAGTTCCTCCCTGCGCGTGGGGAGGCCGATCATCTCGTAGCGCACCCCCGGGAGCGATGGGAGCGCGCGGATGACCACATCCTGCCCCTTCCGCTCGGTGAGATTCCCGACGGTGAGGAGCAGGGGGCCGGCCGTTGATCCGCGCGCACCGTCCGGCAGGATGCGGAACACGGATTCGTCGGCGCCGTTGGGGATCACCATCTCGCGGCGCCCGCGGATCCCCGCCGCGTGCATCCGCGCGCGGGTGTACTCGCTCGGGCACACGATCATCGTGGCGCTCGTGAAGGCGCGGCGGTTGAGGCGGCGCTCGAGGGCGCTCTGGAGCCCGAACTCCGTGCCGTGCCCCACCGCGATCCACGGGGTGCGCCGGATCCTCGCGAGGCGCCAGGCGAGCCACACCGACCGCTCCCCCGATGCGAGCATCGCGTCGGGGTTCCACTCTCTGATGATCCGCGCCGCCACCCGGTAGCGGTAGGCGGCCTCCACGAGCGATCCCGCCACGGCCTTGAACCGCACGATGCGGTACGGCTGCGCGGCGTTGAAGGCGGCGACCTCCTCGTCGCTCGCGTAGTCCTGCCGGGAGAGCACCGTCACCTCCCAGCCCATGGCGGTGAGACGCGCGGCGAGGGCGGCGGCGTGCGTGCCGATGCCGCCGGGCCCCGGAGGGAATTCCGAGCTGAGGAGCAGCAGCTTCATCGTGCCGATCCCTCGAGCCGGGGGATCTGCGGGAATCGGGCGAGCATCTCGCGCGCCGCGTGCAGGCGGCGGGAGATCTGCCAGAGGGTGTGCGGGAGCATCAGCACGCCGTATGCCGCCTTGGCCGCACGCTTCCACCAGGCGCCATGCACGCTGAGCGTGCCCGCCGCGCTCTGGGCGAGCGCCTCGCGCACCTGCCGGTCGGAGAAATAGCGAAGGATGAGGTAGATGGCCGTCACCTCCGGGAGCTGCCGCACCGCGATCTCCCGGCGGCTCCGCCCGTAGGTCGTGACGCGCGCTCCATGCGCACGCAGGCCGCCGCGCGGCGCGTGGTGATGCAGCACGGAGATCTCCGGAGCGAGGAGCATCACGGCCCCGGAGAGATGCGCGCGCATCCCCAGGTCCCCGTCGGCCCGCGCGCCATGGTCGTACGCGAGATCGAAGAGTCCGCTGCGCTCCAGCGCGCGCCGCATCGCGAGCGTGTTGTTCGTCGGGAAGACGTCGCTCGCGCGGGCGAAGGTGAAGGCCGCCGGCAGCGGGCCCGAGGTGGGTTCGCGCGCGACCCCCGACGACACGTCCGCCCCCGTGCTCGCGAGGTGCGCCACATGACGCGCGATCCGGTCGGGGCCCACTTCATCGTCATCGTCGATGAAGAGCACCCCGTCCCCTCGCATGCGCGCGAGCCCCGCGTTGCGCGCGGTGCACTGCCCCGCCCGGTCGAGCGCGATGGCGACGATCGGCAGGTCCGGGAACTCGGCGGCGAGCGATGGACGCGCCTCATTCACCGGCGTCTGGTCCACGATGATGATCTCCTTCGGACGCACGGTCTGGGACCGCAGTTGGCCGAGTACGGTACGAAGGTGATCGTAGCGGTCGAGCGTCGGGATGAGCACCGACACCGCGGCGGGCGCAGTCCCACCGGCGCCGCGCGGCGCCTGGTAGGGGCGGGCGGGGCGGGCGGCGAGTATGCCGCGGGTCGCGAGCCAGGCGTCGGCCAGATCCTCCATCCTGGCGTAGCCCGCGCACATGGCCCGCCACGTGGCCCAGAGCGCCCACTTCCCCCCGAATCCCGCTCGCACGAAGCGAAGCTCGTCCTCGAGCGTGACCACCGGCGCGCGAGCGGGGAGGCCGAGGGGATGATGCCGCGGCAGCGCGCCGAAGCGCACGCAGCGGTGCCCCCACTCCAGCGACATTCCATCGAGCGTGTCGAAGCGCGGATCGGGCGCCGCCCATTCGAGCACGGGGCGCCGCACCAGGCAGGCGCGGAAGGAGACGCGCCAGCTCGTGGCAACGATTTCGGGATCGGGATCGGCGTTGAGCATCCAGGTGGGCGCCACGAAATCGATCATCCCCGGCGCGCCGGCCAGCCCCAGCTCGAGCCCCGAATGGAAGATGTCGCCGGGGAGGGCGAGCGCATCGCGCGCGCGCACCTCCGGCGGCGCGCCGAGCGCCGGGTCCCAGAAGAACCACGCATCGGCATCGCTCGCCCCTGCGTCACGAGCGATGAGCTCGCAGAGCGCCCCCGGCGCCGGCGCGCACCGGCGCACCGCGCCGAGCGTCCACGCGGGGAGGGGCGCGTGCTCGTCGAGCAGGACGAGATCGATCTTCACGGCCGTCGCGCCGGCGGGGCGGCGAGCACGCGCTCGTACAGCGCGCCGAACGCCGCGATCTGGTCGGCGAGCCGGAACTTCACCAGCACGCGCTTGCGGCCGCTCTCTCCCATCCGCTGCCGCAATGCAGGCTCCGGCGCCAAGCGCGCCATCGCATCGGCGAGTGCACGCGGATCACGGCGCGGCACCACGAGGCCGCTCTCGCCATCCGACACATTCTCACGCAAGCCATCCGCATCGGTGCAGACGACCGGCAGCATCATCGACTGTGCTTCCATGACCGCATTCCCGAACCCCTCGGACACCGCCGCATGCAGGAACACGTCCGCCCGAAGCATCTCATCCCGTATCAACGCGGGAGGCTGCGCGCCACAGAGCGTCACTCGGTCCACCAACCCGAGCTGATA
>DATKOH010000264.1:0-11920 GCA_035524735.1 Gemmatimonadaceae bacterium | reverse complement strand
TGGACCAGTGGCCGTGCGCGCGCTCGCGCGGGCGCTCCATCACGGGCTCCACCGGCTCGGGCGCGCCGAGGCTCCGCGCCGCGCGCCCGAGCGCGGCGTGGATCGCGTCGCGCGGGGTCATTCCCCGCCCTTCGGCTTCGCGGCGGGCGCGCTGTCGGACTTGGGCGCGGCGGGGGCGTCGCTCTTGCCGCCCTCCGTCTTCGCCGGCGGCGGCGTCTGCGCCTTCTTGCCGTCCTTGCCGTAATCCGTGATGTAGAAACCCGAGCCCTTGAAGACGAGCCCCGCCCCGGAGATGACGCGCGCGGCCGGCTGCCCGCACACCGGGCAGGCGACGGTCTCCTCGGCGTCACCGATCCGGCGGACGAAACGCTCGGAGCGGTGCCCGGACTGGCAGGCGTACTCGTAGATGGGCATGGGGCGAACGTTCAAGCTAACGAGAGCCGGGGGGTCGGCTCAAGGAGACGCCCCCCGATTCACGCCGGCTGGTGGCGCCCCCAGGCGTCGACGAAGGCGTCGGAGATCTCCCCCAGCGTGACGCGGGCGCGCACGGCGTCAATGATGAGCGGCATGAGCGGGGGGCGCGCGGCAATGGGCGCCTTGGCGGCGCCGCGGAGCGCGGCCAGCGTCCGCGCCGCGGCCGACGCGTCGCGCCGGGCGCGCACCGCGCGCACGCGCTCCACCTGCGCGCGTTCGAGCGCGGAGTAGTCGGGGGCGGGGATCACCGGCGGCTCCACGCCATCGCCGAAGCGGTTGACGCCCACCACCACCGCGTCGCCGCGCTCCACGGCCAGCTGGTACTCGTAGGCGCTGCGCCCGATCTCCTCCTGGTAGAAGCCGGCGGCGATGGCGCGCTCCGCGCCGCCCATCGCGGCCACCCGTTCCATGAGCGCGCGCGCGCCCTGCTCGAGCTCGTTCGTGAGGCGCTCCACGTAGTAGCTGCCGGCGAGCGGGTCGGCGGTGGCGGCGGCGCCGCTCTCGTAGGCCACCACCTGCTGCGTGCGGAGCGCGAGCGTGGCCGCCTCCGCCGTGGGGAGCGCGAGCGCCTCGTCGTAGCCGTTGGTGTGCAGCGACTGCGTGCCGCCGAGCACGGCGGCGAGCGTCTGCACCGCCACGCGCACCACGTTGTTCAGCGGCTGCTGCGCGGTGAGCGTGACGCCGCCCGTCTGCGTGTGGAAGCGGAGGCGCGCGGAGGCGTCCGACGCGCCGTAGCGCTCGCGCATGAGCCGCGCGTAGAGGCGGCGCGCGGCGCGGAACTTCGCCGCCTCCTCGAAGAGGTCGCTGTGCGCCGCGAAGAAGAAGGAGAGGCGCGGCGCGAAGTCGTCCACCGCGAGGCCGGCCCGCACCGCGCGGTCGAGGTACTCCACCGCGTTGGCGAGGGTGAAGGCGAGCTCCTGCACCGCCGTCGCCCCCGCCTCGCGGATGTGGTAGCCGCTGATCGAGATCGGGTTCCACTGCGGCACCTCGGCGGCGCAGAAGCGGAAGAGTTCGGTGATCAGGTCGAGGCTCGGCGCGGGCGGGTAGATGTACGTGCCGCGCGCGACGTACTCCTTGAGGATGTCGTTCTGGATCGTCCCCGAGAGGCGCGCGCGCGCGATCCCCCGCTCCTCCGCCGCCACGATGTACATGGCCAGCAGCGTGGAAGCGGTCGCGTTGATCGTCATCGACGTGGACACGCGCTCCAGCGGCAGGTCCCGGAGCAGCGCGTGCATGTCCTCCACGGTGTCGATGGCCACGCCCACGCGCCCCACTTCGCCGAGCGCGCGCGGGGAGTCGGAATCGAACCCCATCTGCGTGGGGAGGTCGAAGGCGACGGAGAGCCCGGTCTGCCCGGCGTCGAGGAGGAGCTTGAAGCGCGCGTTCGTCTCGTCGGCGGTGCCGAAGCCCGCGTACTGGCGCATCGTCCAGAGGCGCCCGCGGTACATCGTGGCCTGCACGCCGCGCGTGAAGGGGAAGGCGCCGGGATCGCCGAGGTCGCGCGCGTAGTCCACGGCGCCGTCGGCCGGCCGGAGCACCGGCGGGACCGGGATGCCGGAGGGAGTGCGCCGCTCGTCCGCCAAGCTACGCGCCCGCGAGCATCTCGGTCGCCAGCGCCACCTCGTCGCGGCTGCCGATGTAGAGCGGCGTGCGCTGGTGCAGCTCGGCGGGCTGCAGGTCCAGGATGCGCTGCCGTCCGTCGCTCGCCGCGCCCCCCGCCTGCTCGACGATGAAGGCGAGCGGATTCGCCTCATACAGCAGCCGCAGCTTCCCCTTCGGCGTCTTGCTGTTCGCCGGATAGCAGAAGACGCCGCCGCCGAGGAGGTTGCGGTGGAAGTCGGCGACGAGGCTCCCGACGTAGCGCACGTTGAGCGGCTTGCGCCCCCCTTCGAGCCCGCGGTACTTCCGGATGAGCGCGCGCACGTTCGGCTCCCAGAGCTGCTCGTAGGAGTCGTTCACCGAGAGGTAGCGCCCCGTGGCGGGGATCTTGATGTTCGGGTGCGAGAGGAGGAACTCGCCGATGGAGGGATCGAGGGTGAAGCCGTGCGCCCCCTGCCCCGTGGTGTACACGAGCATGGTGCTCGAGCCGTAGATGACGTAGCCCGCGGCCACCTGGCGGCGGCCGGGCTGCAGCAGGTCCTCCAGCTCCCCGCGCGGGCTGCGCGCGATCTTCTTCACCACGGAGAAGATCGTGCCCACCGGCACGTTCACGTCGATGTTCGAGGAGCCGTCGAGGGGGTCGAACATCAGGATGTAGCTGCCGAGGCGGAAGCCCTCGGGGATCTGGATGATCTCCGGCTCCTCCTCGCTCGCCATCGCGCAGAGGCGGCCGCCGTGGTCCATCGCCTTGATCACGATCTCGTTGGCGATGACATCGAGCTTCTGCTGCACCTCTCCCTGCACGTTCTGCGACTCGGTGGCGCCGAGGATGTCGGCGAGCCCCGCGCTGCGCACCTTGTTCGCGATCATCTTCGCGGCGAGCGCGAGGTCGTAGAGGATGGCGGAGAGCTCGCCGCTCGCATCGGGGTGCAGGCGTTCCTGCTCGATGATGAACCGCTCGATCGTGACGACCGAGGTGCTGGTATGGAGGACCACGGTGCGGCTCCTGGGCGCGGGACGTCGGCGGCGGGGGGCGCGGCGCCACGCCAAAGTTCAGGGGACGGAGCACGCGGGGCAAGGGCGCGGCGCCGCGCCCGCCGCGCCCGCCGCTGGCACCGGCACGCGCCACCGCGCGCCCCCCGCTTCCACCTCCAGCGACGCGCCGTCGGTGCGCACGATCACCGCCCCCTCGAGGTCGGTGCGCAGCACCGCGGCCCCCGCCCGCGCGAGCGCCGCGAGCACCGACGCGCTCGGGTGCCCGTAGGAGTTCCCCGCGCCCACCGAGATCACCGCCACCCTCGGCGACACCGCCGCGAGGAAGGGCGCCGTGCTCGAGGTGTTCGAGCCGTGATGCCCCACCTTGAGCACGGCCGCGCGCAGCCCGTCGCCGTAGCGCGCGACGAGCCGCTCCTCCTCCCCGTGCTCCGCGTCGCCCATGAGGAGGAAGCGCACGGCGCCATACTCCACCATCGTCACCACGCTCGCCGCGTTCGGATCGGCGAGCTCCACCGTCCAGGCGGAATCGGGGGCGAGCACGCGCAGCACCACGCCGTCCACCACCAGCGAGTCGCCCGGGTGCGCGCGATGCCAGGGGACCCCCGCGGAGTCCGCCATGGCGAGCGAGCCGAGGTAGGGCGTGGAGGTGCCGGCGAAGGCGCCGTCCCAGTAGGCCGCGGGGTGGAGCGCGCGCAGCACGGTGGCGGCCCCACCCACGTGATCGGCGTGCGGATGCGTGAGCACGAAGAGCGCCACGCGGCCGCCGTAGCGGCGGAGGTACGGCACGACCGTCGCGCGCCCGGCGTCGCCGCCGGGCCACGTGCGACCCGCGTCGGTCAGGATCCAGCGCCCCGCGGGGGTGCGAAGGGCCACCGCATCCCCCTGCCCCACGTCGATGACGTGCATCTCGAGCCCGTGCGGCGGACGCAGCACGTCGGGGCACCAGAGGGCCGCGGCGCAGAGCGCGAGCGCGCCGACGAGCGGGCGCCAGGGATCGCGCGCGGCGCACGCCGCGAGCAGCGCGATCGCCGCGGCGCCCGCGAGGAGCGCCTGCATGAGGGTGGGCGCCACGCCGATCGACGCGCCCGGCATCGCGCCCCCCGCCGCGGCCACGAACTCGAAGGCACGCAGCAGCGGATGCGCCGCGTCGGCCACCAGCTGGGCCGCCGCCGGCCAGGGTCCGAGCACCAGCGAGAGGAAGAGCGCCGGCTGCAGCACCGCCATCACCGGCGTGGCGAGAACGTTCGTGAGGGGCGCGACCGCGCTCACGCGCCCGAAGTGCCACGCGACGAGCGGCGCGCTCGCGAGCGTGGCGACGGTGGAGATCACCGCCACGCCGGTCGCGCCGGCGGCCCAGCCGGGGAGCCGCGGCGCGATGCGGCGCTTCACGAGCGCGCCCGCGGCGATGAGGCTCGCCATGCCGAGCACGGAGAGCTGCCAGCCGAGGTCGGTCGCGGCGCGCAGGTCGAGGAGGAGCGGGATCGCGCCCCCCACCGCGAGCACTCCCCACGCCGCGAGCGGCCGCTGCACCACGCGGGACAGCGCGGCGAGCGCAAGCATGGCGCCGGAGCGCACCGCCGGCGGCGGGGCGCCGATCATCGCCACGTACGCCGCGATCACGGCGATCGTGGCCAGCGACGCCGCGGCGGGGCGGAGCCGCAGGGCCAGGAAGAGCAGCCGCACCGCCGCCGCGATGATCGCCACGTGCAGGCCGGAGATCGAGAGCATGTGCACGATCCCCGCCGCGGCGAAGCGGTCGCGCAGCGCGGGGTCCACGGCGCGCTGGTCGGCGATGAGCAGCGCGCGCACGAGCGGCGCGTCGGCACGGTAGAGCGTGTCGATGCGCGCCCCCGATGCCGCCCGCCACGCCGCCAGCACCGAGCCGCCGGTCTCGGGGGACAGCTCGGCATGCACGATCCGGATCCCCCGCGCCGTCACCGCCGCGTCGCCGCGCACGCGCACCGCGTCGCCGGCGGCGGCGCGCCCGCGCGCCACGGTGATCGCCGCGCGCAGCGCGCAGCCGCCGGATTCGGCGTCGCCCATCACGTAGGCGCCCGGCGCGGCGGCCTCGTCGAGCACCACGCGCCACTCGCGCACGCGCGCCGCCCGCACGCGGCAGGCGTCGCGGTGCGCTTCGTCGGCGCGCGCGGCGAGCACCCCCGCCGCGAGGAGCGCCGCCAGCGCCAGGCGCGGGCGCCGCCCCGGCGCGCCGGCGGCGAGCGCGAGCGCGGCCGCCGCGGCGGCGCCCGCCCACGGCACGCCGCCGAACCCCGCGAGGAGCCCGGCGGCGAAGGCGGCCACCGCCTGTGCGATGAGGGGCATGGCGCATGCATGCGCTCCCGCCCCGCACGGCGCGCCATCCTATCGCGGCGCGCCGCCTCCTTTCACTGGCCCGTGCGCGGCTCCTTCCCGTGGCGCGGGCTCGCGCCCACCACCCGGATCGCCTCCAGCACCGTCACCGCGAAGGCCGCCCGCGTCGCTTCCTTCTGCAGGTCCACCGACACGAGCGTGCGCCCGGGGTTCTCCTCCACCGTGTAGCGCGGCGGGAGATGATTCAGCGCGAACGTCACGATGTCCGCCTCGCAGCGCTCGCAGGAGCAGTTCTCGGGGAAGCGCCCCTTCAGCTCCCCGTAGATCTCGCGGATCGCGCCCTCGAGGAAGTTCTTCATCCGGCGAGCGGCAGCGCGGCGCGCGCCCCCACGGGCGCCGCCACCGGCGCGCCCGTGAAGGTCGAGCCCGTGGTCCCGGTGAGCGTCACCGTCACGTAGCGGCCGATCAGCTCCTCGCCGCCGGGGATGAGCACCGTGCGGTGATGCCGCGTGCGCCCCTGCAGCAGGTCGCCGCGCTTCGCCCCCTTCTCCACCAGCACCTCGTGCCGCGTGCCGAGGAGCGCGAGGTTCCGCGCCCGCGTGATCCCGCGCTGCACGTCGATCAGCCGCTCCAGCCGCTCGGCGGCCACCGCCTCCGGCACCGCGAGCGACGCCGGGAGCCGCGTGGCCGGCGTGCCGTCGCGCATGGAGAAGCGGAAGGTGAACGCGTCATCGAAGGCCACGGCGCGCAGGGCGCTCAGCGTTTCCTCGAAGTCCTCGTCCGTCTCCCCCGGGAAGCCGACGATCACGTCCGTCGTGAGCGCGAGCCCCGGGATCGCGGCGCGCAGCCGCTCCGCCGTGGCGAGGAACTCCGCGCGCGTGTAGCGGCGGAGCATCCGCTTGAGCGTGCGGTCGCTCCCCGACTGCATGGGCAGGTGCACGTGCTCGCACACCGCGGCCGTGTCGGCCATGGCGGCGATCACGCGGTCGGTGAAGTCGTTCGGGTGCGGGCTGGTGAAGCGCACGCGCCGGATCCCCGGCACCGCGCCCACGGCGCGCAGCAGGTCGGCGAAGTCGCGGCCGTCGTGGCGCCAGGAGTTCACCGTCTG
Organism: Gemmatimonadaceae bacterium; assembly: GCA_035524735.1. Taxonomy (GTDB): domain Bacteria; phylum Gemmatimonadota; class Gemmatimonadetes; order Gemmatimonadales; family Gemmatimonadaceae; genus DATKOH01. The sequence goes on along the minus strand of DATKOH010000264.1, from coordinate 5,433 downwards.
CCCGAGCAGCGTCACCTCCGTGATCCCGTCAGCCGCGATCGCGCGCGCCTCGCGCACGACGTCGTCCAGCGGGCGGCTCCGCTCCGGGCCGCGCGTGGAGGGCACGATGCAGTACGTGCACTTGTAGTCGCAGCCGCGCTGCACGGGGAGCCACGCGCGCACCCCCTCGAGGCGCCGCGCGGCGATCCCCTCGTAGTGCTCCTCGAGGTCGAAGTCCACGGCGGCCGAGCGCTGCCCCGCGCGCGCGCCAGCGATGAGCGCGGGGAGCGCGCGGTAGCCGTCGGGGCCGATCACGAGGGCCACGTGCGGCGCCCGCTCGAGCAGCACGGGGCCGAGGCGCTGCGCCATGCACCCCGTCACGCCGAGCACCGTCGTCGCGCCCATGTGCCGCTTGAGCTCGCCGATCCGGCCGAGCACCCGCTGCTCCGCGTGGTCGCGGATCGCGCAGGTGTTGACGAGGATCACGTCCGCCCCATCCGGCGACTCCACCGGCGCGTAGCCGTCCGCCGCGAGCCGGCCGAGCATCAGCTCGGCGTCGCTCACGTTCATCTGGCACCCGTAGGTCTCGATGTAGACGGTGCCGCCGCGGGGAGTGGTCATTGGTCCAAGCTAGCGGAGTCCGGCGCGCGCGAACAGAGCGCCGCCGTCGAGCTCGAGGCGTGCGTCCAGGCGGGCGCCGCGGGGCGGCACGGGTTCGCGCCACCGCACCGTGAGGTTGTCCTCCGTGAGGCCGCGCCGCGCCCGCGCCGGGCCGAGCGCGACCACGTCGGCCGGCGTCCCCGCGCGCGACGCGCGGTGCGCCGCCCCCTTCTCCTCGCCGATGGCGCGCAATTCCGCCGCCCGCGCCGCCGCCTCCGCGCGCGGCACCGCGCGCGCCAGCCGCACCGCCGCCGTTCCCGGGCGCGGCGAGTACGGGAAGACGTGCAGCGCCGTGAAGGGCAGCGCCCGCAGGAGCGCAACCGTGGCCGCGTGGTCCGCCGCGCTCTCCCCGGGGAAGCCCGCGATCACGTCGGCACCGAGCCCCAGGCGCGGCGCGCGCGCCGCGAGGCGCTCCACCGCCCGCGCGTACGACGCGGCGTCGTACCAGTGGCGCCCCATGCGCCGCAGCACCGCGTCGGACCCCGACTGCAGCGGAGCGTGCAGCCAGGGCGCGACTCGGCGCGCGTCGCCGGTGAGGAGCTCGGCGAGCGCGTCGTCCACCTCGGTGGCCTCCACCGAGGAGAGGCGGAATCGCACCGCCGGCACGCGCGCCACGAGCGCCGCGACGAGCCGCGCGAGCGACGCGCCGAGGTCCTCGCCGTAGCGGCCGATGTGCACCCCCGTGAGCACGATCTCGGCGTGGTGCTCGGCGAGCGCCGCCGCCTCGCGCACGATCTCCTCCACCGGCCGCGAGCGCGCGGCGCCGCGCGCGAGCGTGGTCGCGCAGAAGGTGCAGTGCTCGTCGCAGCCGTCCTGGATGCGGAGCAGCGCGCGCGCCCCGGACTGTCGCACGGGGCGCACGAGGGAGGACCCGGCGCCGAGCGCGCGCACCGCCTCCTCCACCGCCGCCCCCGGCACCACGTGGGTGACGGAGGGGAGCGCCGCGATCGCGCCGCGGTCGAGAGCGGCCGCGCAGCCCATCACCACCGTGCGCAGCGCCGGATTCCGGCGCGCCGCGCGGCGCACCGCCTGCCGCAGGTCCGCTTCGGCCTCCGCGGTCACCGCGCACGAATTGAAGATCGCCGCGTCGGCCGCCTCGGGGGCATCGACGAGCGCGTGCCCCCCCGCCTCGAGCGTCGCCCGCACCGCCGCGCTGTCGTACTGGTTCGCGCGGCAGCCGTGCGTCGCGAGGTAGACCCTCAGGGGCGGACCAGGATGCCCACGTTCACGATCCACGCCTTCTCCTGCACGGGCACGTTGGCCGAGCGGATCGCGCGCACGATGCCGAAGTCGAAGCGCCCCCGCCCGGTGGCCACCGGGATCCCGAAGCCGAAGGAGTAGTTGGACTCGGTGACGGTCTGCCCGCCCGCCGGGAAGGGGAGCTGCCGCCAGCGGTACCCGAGCCGCACCGGCAGATCGGCGCCGCCCATCCCCGCGACCTTGATCTCCGCGCCCGCGCCGTAGTCCCACGTGTCCTGCGCGACGATCGTGCTCTGCTCCAGTCCGTTCATCGCCGACCACTGCGTCCATTCGGCGTCCGCCGCGATCACCACGCCGGAGATGCCGGCGAACAGCAGCGAGGTGCCCGCGCGCGACGGCGCGCGCGCGCTGACCACCAGCGTGTCGTTGCGGCGCCCGCGCAGCGGGCCGCCGAGCTGCCCCGACAGTCCCACCGCGAACGTGGGGATCGGGCTCCATTCGAGCCCGGCCGTCACCGCCGTCCCCGAGAGGTTCACCACCGTCACCTGCGCGAAGCCGGCGTAGTCGGAGTCGGCGAAGGTCTCGACGATCGCGAGCGTGTTCTGCCCCGTGAGGAAGGAGAGGCCGAAGCCGATGCGCAGGGAGTTCGACAGCCGGTAGCCCGCGGCCGCGCGCACGTTCGTGAGCGAACCGGCGCTCTTGAAGTTCTGCGTGTAGTGCACGCTGTCGCCGCTCACGAGCGGATACCAGCCCGACACCTCCGTCCCCCAGGTGCGGTCGAGCACGTCGGAGAAGGAGAAGCCGATCGTCCACTGGTCGCCCACGGTCACGGCGCCCGCGATGAGCGGGAAGCGGATGATGGTGGAGTTGTCCGTCGTGCCGCCGGCCTCGACCGAGCGGAACTCGGGGCCGTACTGCGCGTAGAAGCCCGACCGCCCCCACGACGTGAGCGACGCGGGATTGAGCGGCGTGAGCGGATCGAGCTCCGCGATCCCGCCCCCCATGCCGAGCGCGCGCGACGAGAGCGGGCCGGCCGGGTAGCCGTAGCCCTGCGTGCTGAGCGTCCCCTGCGCGGCGGCGGAGAGCGCCGCGCCAGCGAGCGCGAGGACCACGAGGAAGGCGCGCATCACGGGAGCCCGATGACGGAGTGGGGGACGTAGCTGATGTGCACGCGCGGCCGGAGCGCCGGCGCCGCGCCGGGACCGTAGAAGAGCAGCTGGCGCGGCTCGACCCCCTCGCCCACCATCGCGAAGACCACCCCGCGCTGGATCGCGCTCCCTTCCGCCTTCCAGTAGTTGAACACGTTCGATGCGAGCGCCACGAGCGGCACCGTGTCGAGCCCCGCCCCCGTGGGCGCCATGTACGTGTTGCGCATCGACGTCGCCGTCACGTCGCCCACCAGGATCCCCATCGCGAAGAAATCGGTCACGCTGGGCGCCGCGACCAGCGTGTACGGATGCATCTGCACGGTGTCCGCGTCCGGTGCCGTGCTGTCCCAGGCGTACTGCGTGTACGGCGCCTGTTGCAGCTCCAGGTTCGCCCGCACCACGGTGGTCGACGAGTCGATGAGCCACGAGGGGAACTTGAAGCGGACGAGCAGCCGGTTCTGCGGGAGCCCCCCCACGCCGAGCAGCCCCGCCGGCACCGCGTTCGACCCCTTGAAGATCATCTGGTAGTCGCCCAGCGCCGGGATCGCGGGCCCCCACACCGTGGCGCGCGCGTTCGGCGACACCAGGATGGAGATGTTGGACGTGTCCGCGTGCCCGAGGTACTCCAGCAGGGGCTGCGCCGCGGCGATCACCGTCTTGGAGTTCGACGAGTTGATGATCACGCGCGCGCCGTTCGCATTCTGCACCGCGACGCCGATCCACACCTTCTGCCCGGTGGTGACCGCCGTCGTGAGCCAGGCGGTGTCGAGCGGGATCTTGATGCCGTACTGCAGCGAATCGCGGGTCATCGTCAGCGACCCGATCGGCGTCCCGCTGAACTTCGCGTGCACCGGCGCCGTGTCGAGGTCCGGCGCGTTCACGAACACGTTGTACGCAATGAACGTGACGGTGGAATCCTTCACGTAGAACGAGTCCTGCCCCGTGGGCGGCGCCTGGAAGGTCAGCTTCAGGTAGGCCGAATCCACGGACGTGAGCACGATCGGCGCCTTGGTCGTGTCGGCGAGCAGGATCGCCCGCGTCACCGAGTCGAAGCGGAACACCCCCCCGCTCACCACGGAGTCGCCCCCCTGCACGTAGCGCGCGAGGAGCACGGTGGGCTCCGTGCCGAGCGGCGGCGTGCCGGGCAGCGTGATCATCGTGTCGATGACCTGCGCCGCGGTGAAGACGGTGTCCTGGAAGCCGATCGTCTGCTCGGGGCAGAGCGACGGGCACGCGTTCCCCCCTCGCAGCTGCTCCTGGCACGCACCCAGCCACAGCGCGGCGGCGGCCAGCGCCACCAACGTCAATGCACGATTCGACAAGACGCGGACTCCGAAGCGAACGAAGAGGTCTGGACCGGACGTGAGGGGCTCGGCGCTCACGCGCGGCCCAGCGATGCGGCGGTGAACGGCTGCGGGAGGAGCGCGGAGAGCGGCCAGCGCGCTTCCGCGCCGGCCAGCGTGCGGCTCACCACCTCGAGATCGGGCGCGAGCTCCGCCAGCACCTGCCGGCAGATGCCGCAGGGCGGCGTCGGCGCGGCCGCCTCGGTGACGATCACGATCCGGACGAAGGCGCGGTTCCCGGCGGCGACCGCCGCCGACACCGCTCCCCGTTCGGCGCAGATCCCCGCGGGCGTGCTCGCGTTCTCCACGTTGCACCCCGCGTACACGGAGCCGTCGCGCGCCTCGAGCGCCGCGCCCACGCGGAAGCCCGAGTACGGCGCGTACGCGCGGCGCATGGCGGCCGCGGCCGCGTCGCGCAGCCGCTCGGCGCCCGACACGGCCGTCACGCCCGCACCAGGGTCGAGAGGAAGGACGTCCCCGCCCCGCGGAAGCCCACGCCGAGCCACTCCGCCACCGTCGCGCCGAGGTCGGCGAAGCTGCGCCGCTCCCCGAGCGCCCCGGGGCGCACGCGCGCGCCGAGCGCCAGCAGCGGCACTCGCTCGCGCGAATGGTCCGTGCTCGGCGTCGTCGGGTCGTTCCCGTGGTCGGCGGTCAGGAAGAGCAGATCGTCCTCGCGAAGCAGCTGGAGCAGTGATGGCAGGGCACGGTCGAACGCGCGGAGCCCTTCATAGAACCCCGCGACATCGTTCCGGTGCCCCCAAAGCTGGTCGAAATCTACAAGGTTGGCGAACAGGAACCCACTGGGCATCGTCCGAAGGGCCTCCGCGATCGCCGCCACCCCCTCCGCGTTCCCCGGCGTGTGCAGGCTGGCGATCCCCCGCCCCGCGAAGAGGTCGTCCACCTTCCCCACCCCGCGCCGCTCGATCCCCGCCGCCGCCAGCGCATCGAGCAGCGTCTCGCCGGGGGGCTCGATGGAGAAGTCCCGCCGCGCCGCGGTGCGCCGGTACGCCCCGGCGCTCCCCGTGAAGGGGCGCGCGATCACCCGCGACACGTCGTGCGGCGCGACGAGCATCGCGCGCGCTGTCTCGCACGCCCGGTAGAGC
>DATKOH010000263.1:0-6609 GCA_035524735.1 Gemmatimonadaceae bacterium | reverse complement strand
CACGCGAAGATGTCGGCGTACATCCTCGTGGTGCCCACGAAGTGGTTCGCGCTCGCGGGGGTGGACGGGCGCTTCGCGATCGACAGCGTGCCGGCGGGGAGCTACGTGCTGCACGCGTGGCACGAGCGCGGCGGGGAGCGGATGCAGCCGGTGACGGTGAGCGCGGCGGGGCTGGGCGGCGTGGCGATGCAGCTGGACGCGCGCGGGTGGCAGAAGGTCGCGCACAAGAACAAGGCGGGGGAGGACTACTACTCCGGCGGGGGCGAGGTCTACTGATGGCGCAGGCGACGGCGGCGCGCACCGGCATCTCGCTCACCTGGAAGATCTTCTTCGGCATCGCCGCGGCGGTGATGCTCGCGCTCGGCGTGACGCTCTGGATGAACTACGACACCGCGCTGCGCGCGTCGCGCGAGCGCGTGGAGCACGAGCTGGACCAGGGGGTGCAGATCGCGCAGGCGATCCTGGACGGGAAGCAGACGGCCACGGCGCGGAGCGCGGAGACCTTCGCGCAGAACCCGAAGTTCCGCGACCTCGTGCTGCACGTGAAGGGGGGGACGCTCTTCGACCAGTCGGTGGAGGCGCGCGACCGGATCGGCGCGACGTGGGTGCAGATCATCGATTCGAGCGGCACGCTGCTCGCGCGCAGCGACCAGCCGAGCGCGACGGCGAAGTCGCTCGCGAGCTCGCCGCTCGTGCGCAAGGCGCTCGACGGCGAGCGCGCGCTGGGCTACGGACTCTCCTCCGATTCGACGATCTTCCAGGCGGCGGCGGTGCCGATCGCGGTGCCCGGCGGGAACCCGGTGGGCGTGCTGATGGCGGCGACGGAGATCGACGAGGCGGTCGCGCAGAACCTGTCGAAACTGTCGGGGCTGGAGATGGTGGTCTACACGGGCGATTCCACCGGCACGGTGCGGGTCGCCGCGGCGACGCTGGACCTCAAGCCGGCCTCGGTGGACGTGATCGACCGGTACGTCGCGGCGCACGTCCCCGTGGACGCGCCGCTCGAGCAGCGGCTCGTCGCGATCGGCCCGGAGCAGTACGTGGGGCGACTGGCGCCGCTGCGGTCGGCGAGCGGCAAGGTGCTGGGCGGGCTCCTCGCGCTGCGCCTGCGCTCGAAGCAGCAGGCGGCCTTCCAGGAGCTGCGGCGCGAGATCATCGAGGCGGGGCTGATCGGACTCGTGATCGCGTTCCTGGCCGCCTTCCTCATCGCGCGCTCGATCACGCGCCCCGTGGGGCTGCTGCTCGGCGCGACCCGGCGCGCGGCGGGGGGCGATTACTCGGCGCCGGAGGAGATCCGGAGCAACGACGAGATCGGCGAGCTGGGCGCGGCGCTCGGCATCCTGCTGAAGGAGCTGCGCGACCAGAAGGCGCTGGTGGACATCCTGAAGACGAGCGGCGAGCGGAAGATGATCTCGCGCGAGACGGCCGTCGAGCGCGCGGCCGAGGAGGCGCGCACCGTCACGACCGCGCGCTCGCTCGGGCCGGGCACGATCTTCGCCGGCCGCTACCAGATCCAGGGCACGCTGGGCACGGGCGGCATGGGCGTCGTGTACAAGGCGATGGACAGCCAGCTCGGCGAGGTGATCGCGATCAAGACGCTGCGCTCGGACTTCCTGGGGAGCGATCCGTCGGCGCTCGAGCGCTTCCGGAGCGAGATCAAGCTCGCGCGGCGCATCTCGCACCGGAACGTGGTGCGCACGCACGACATCGGCGAGGCCGAGGGCGTGCACTTCATCACGATGGAGTACGTGGCGGGGACGTCGCTGCACGACCTGCTCATCAAGCGGAAGAAGATGCCGGCCGCGGCGGCGATCTCGATCGGCAAGCAGCTCGCGCGCGCGCTGGAGGTGGCGCACGAGCAGGGGGTGATCCACCGCGACATCAAGCCGCAGAACCTCGTGGTGCAGCCGGACGGCGTGCTGAAGGTGATGGACTTCGGCATCGCGCGCCTGACCGAGCGGCCGAAGGGGGTGACGAAGACCGGCATGGTGGTGGGGACCCCCGAATACATGGCGCCGGAGCAGCTGCTCGGCGACGAGATCGACGCGCGCGCCGACCTGTACTCGGCGGGGATCGTGCTGTACGAGTGCGTGACCGGCGGGCGCCCATGGAACGCCGACTCGGCCACCGTGCTCATCGGCAAGATGCTCTCCGAGCCGCCGAAGCCGCCGATCGAGGTGGACCCCGAGGTGCCGCCGGCGCTGTCGGCGCTGATCGTGCGGACGATCGCGCGCGACCGGAGCGAGCGGCCGGCCACGGCGAAGGACCTGGCGGACGAGCTGGAGCAGCTCGGCTAGCGTGATCCTGGCGCCGCACGACGCGGCCGCCGCGCGGGCGGAGGCGCCCTGGTGGCCCGTGGGCACCACGAAGTTCGTGGTGATGACGCTCGGCACGCTCGGCATCTACCATTACTACTGGATCTACGGGAACTGGAAGCGCATGCGCGCGCGCGAGGGCGCGGCGCTCAGCCCCGTCTGGCGCACCTTCTTCGCGCCGGTGACCGTGTACCGGATGTTCGCGGCCGCGGCGGAGAGCGCGTCGACGGCGGGGGTGCGGCCGCGGTGGAGCGCGGTGGGGCTCGCGGCGGCGTACTTCATCGCGAACGTCGCGCTGCTGGCCGCCGTGCCGGCGTGGATGGCGGGGCCGCTCCTGCTCCTGCCCGTGCTCCCGGTGCAGATGACGATGGCGCGCGTGAACGTCATCACGGCGCCCGCCGCGCCGCGGAACGAGCGCTTCACGCTCACCGACTACGCGATCCTCGCCGCCGGCGCGGCGCTCACCGCCGGATTGTGGGCGGAGGCGCGCGCGGTGGATGACCTCCTCCAGGAGTGGAACCCATGACCGGCCGCCGCATCCTCGTCGCGCTCATGTCGCTGGCCGCGTGCACGCCCGCGCCGCCCAGCGCCGATTACGTCTTCCTCGGCGGCACCGTGTGGACCGCGGACAGCGCGCGGCCGCGCGCGAGCGCGGTGGCCGTGGCGCGCGGGCGCATCGCATACGTGGGCGACGATGCCGGCGCGAAGGCGTTCATCGGCAAGGGCACGGTGGTGATCCCTCTCGCCGGGCGGATGCTCCTGCCGGGCTTCGAGGATTCGCACCTGCACCCCGCCACGGGGGGGGCGTGGCTCTACGACTGCCTGCTGGTGGACGACACGTCGCGCGCGATGCTCGTGGCGCACATCCGGCGGTGCGCGGCGGACGACCCGAAGCGCCCGTGGATCATCGGGCGCGGCTGGGCGCTGCCGCTCTTCCCGGCGGCGAACCCGACGCGAGAGCTGCTCGACTCGCTGGTGCCCGACCGGCCGGCGTACTTCCGCGCCGCGGACGGGCACAGCGCGTGGGTGAACTCCCGGGCGCTCGCGCTCGCGGGGATCACGTCGAAGACGCCGGACCCGCCGCGGGGGCGCATCGAGCGCGACGCGCACGGCGCGCCGAGCGGCACGCTGCGCGAGGACGCGGAGGCGCTGGTGACGCGCGTGGTGCCGCCGCGCACGCCGGAGGACTACGAGCGCGGGCTGAAGCGGTCGCTCGCGCTGGGCAATTCGTTCGGCATCACCACGATGACCGAGGCGGACGCGGACACGACGATCCTCGAGGCGTTCCGCGTGCTGGACAGCGCGGGGGCGCTGCCGATGCGGGTGGTGGCGGCGATGCACGTGGATCCGGCGGCGGGGACGGCGCAGGTGGCGCGGCTCGCGGCGCAGCGCACGCGCTACGCCGGGAAGCGCTTCCGGCCGGTGCAGGCGAAGATCTACGCCGACGGCGTGGTGGAGGCGCACACCGCCGCGCTGCTCGAGCCGTACCTCGACACGCATGACCGCGGCCCCGCGAACCTGACGCCGGGGCAGATGGACACGATCGTGACGGCGCTCGACCGGGCGGGCTTCCAGGTGCACATCCACGCGATCGGCGACCGCGGCGTGCGGCTCGCGCTGGACGGCTTCGCGGCGGCGCGCCGGGCGAACGGCGCGCGCGACGCGCGGCACCAGATCGCGCACCTCGAGATGATCGACACGCTCGACGTGCCGCGCTTCGCGCAGCTCGGCGTGCTGGCGAACTTCCAGTCGCTCTGGGCCTACCGCGACAGCTACGTGCGCGACCTCACCGAGCCGGTCCTCGGCCCCGAGCGGAGTTCGCGGCTGTACCCGATCGGCAGCGTCGCGCGCAGCGGCGGGACGATCGTGGGGGGGAGCGACTGGCTGGTGAGCTCGATGAACCCGCTCGAGGCGATCCAGGTGGCGGTCACGCGGCGCGACCCGTTCGGCGCGCCGGGGCCGGCGTGGACGCCGAAGGAGCTCGTCACGCTCGACCAGATCCTCGCGGCGTACACGATCAACGGCGCGTTCGCGAACTTCCAGGAGCGGGAGACGGGCTCGATCGCCGTCGGGAAGGCGGCGGACCTCGTGCTCCTCGGGCGCGACCTCTTCGCGATCCCGCCGAACGAGATCCACGCGACGAAGGTGCTGCTCACCCTGCTCGATGGGCGGCCCGTGTACGGCGATCCCGCCGCGCTGAATGCTCGCTAGGGAGGCGCGCGACGGCGGCCCGTACGCGGCGCTGCGGTCGCGCGATTATCGCTTCTTCCTGGGCGGGCGATTCCTGAGCGTGATCGGCGCGCAGATGCTCGACGTGGCGATCGGCTGGGAGCTATACGAGCGCACGGGCTCCGCGATGGCGCTCGGGATGGTGGGGCTGGTGCAGGTGCTGCCGATCTACCTGCTGGTGCTCCCCGCGGGGCACGCGGCGGACCGCTTCGACCGGCGCACGGTGGTGTCGCTCTCGCTGCTGCTCCTGATCGCCTGCTCGCTGTCGCTCGCGGCGATCTCGTACACGGGCGCGCCGGTGGCGCTGGTGTACGTCTGCCTCTTCGTGGTGGGGGTGGCGCTGGCCTTCCACCGGCCGGCGTCGGCGGCGATGCTGCCGCAGCTCGTGCCGCCGCAGGACTTCACGAACGCGGTGACGTGGAGCAGCACGGGGTGGCAGGCGGCGAGCGTGATCGGGCCGGCGCTCGGCGGCGCGGTGATCGCGCTGGCGCACCGCGCCGGGCCCGTGTACCTGATCGACGCGGGGTTGATGACCTGCTTCCTCGCCTGTCTGGCGGCGCTGCAGGGACGGCCCGCGCCGCGGAAGCGCGAGGCGATGTCGGTGACGGCATTCCTCGCGGGGTTCCGCTTCGTGGTTCGCGAACCGGTGATCTTCGGCGCGATCACGCTCGACCTCTTCGCGGTGTTCTTCGGCGGGGCGATGACCCTCCTGCCGGTGTACGCGAAGGACATCCTGCACGTGGGGCCGGACGGCTTCGGATGGCTGCGCGCGGCGCCGGCGATCGGTGCGGTGGTGGTGGCGTTCGGCCTGGCGCACGGCGGGCCGCTGCGCCGCGCCGGGCACACGGTGCTCTGGGCGGTGGCCGGGTTCGGCGTGACGACGATCATCTTCGGGGTGTCGCGCTGGTACCCGCTGTCGCTCGCGATGATGATCGCCGCCGGCGGCTTCGACATGGTGAGCGTGGTGATCCGCCAGACGCTGGTGCAGGTGCGCACCCCCGACGCCATGCGCGGGCGCGTGAGCGCGGTGAACAGCCTGTTCATCGACACGTCGAACCAGCTGGGCGGCTTCGAGAGCGGCGCGACGGCGGCCTGGTTCGGGCCGGTGTGGAGCGTGGTAGGCGGCGGGGTCGCGACGCTGCTCGTGGTGGCGGGCGTGGCGCGCTGGTGGCCGGCGCTGCGCCGGCTGCGCACATTGGAGGAGCCGCACGCGCCCCAACCTTCGGGAGGACCGCTGCCATGAGACTGCTCATCCGGATCGGCATCACGATGTGCGCCCTGTGGGCCGCCGCCCACTGGGTGCACGGGATCACCGCCGACGGCAGCGTGCTCGCGCTCGCCGGCGTGGCGCTCGTCTTCGGCGTGGTGAACGTGTTCGTGAAGCCGATCCTCAAGCTGCTGAGCCTGCCGGTGGTGGTGCTCACCCTCGGGCTCTTCCTGCTCGTGATCAACGCGCTGATGCTGATGCTCACGAGCGCGCTGTCGGGATCGCTCGGACTCGGCTTCCACGTCGACGGCTTCGTGCCGGCGCTCTACGGGTCGATCGTGATCAGCCTCGTGAGCATGGTGCTGTCGCTCTTCATCCACGACCACCCGCGGATGCCGCGGGAACCGGAGCGCTGACCAGCCGCACCGGGAGCCCGCCATTGCGGGTGCGGAAGGCGGTGGCGAGGGGGAGGCGCAGCTGGCGGTCGAGCTCGGCGTCCGCGGAGAGCATGGCGAGCGTCCACCCGCCGAAGCGCGCCCGCGCGACGTTGCCGAGTTGGGCGTAGAGGTCGCGCAGCGCCTTCCGGTCGCCCACGCGCACACCGTATGGCGGATTGGTGACGATCCAGCCCGGAGTGTCTCCGGACGGAGAGGCGGCCGAGAGCGACTGTCGAGTGAAAGTGATGTCCTCGGCCACGCCCGCGCGTTCGGCGTTCGCGGTGGCGGCGGCGATCGCGCCGGCGTCGCGGTCCGACGCGGCGATGGGCGCCGGCGCGCGCGGCAGTTCTCGTTCGCGCGCGTTGTCCACCATGCGCTGCCAGAGCCCGGCGTCGAAGCGGGGCCACCGCGTGAAGGCGAA
>DATKOH010000262.1:0-9401 GCA_035524735.1 Gemmatimonadaceae bacterium | reverse complement strand
CTCTCAGGGCTCTTCACCGAGCGCGCGGGGGCGGTGGACGAGGCCGCGGCGAGCGCGCTCGCGGGCGCCTTCTCGGAAGAGTTCTCCGGCGCGCAGCCCGCGTCCGGGTCGGGACAGCCGGCGCGCGCGGCGTCGGCGCCGCTCTCCCTGGACGAGGTCTTCCGCGGACAACGGCCCACCACGGACGCGCAGCGCGCCAGCCCGTCGGTCACCTTCGACGAGTTCTTCGCGCCGCGCGAGAGCGGCGCGACCCCCGCGGTGGCGACGCCGCCGTCGTCGCGCGCCGCCGAGCCGGGGGTGCCGCCCGAGGCGGACCTCGCGCTCTTCCACGAGTGGCTGGACGGGCTCAAGAAATAGTGCGGATCGCCGTCCTCAACGGGCCCAACCTCAACCTGCTCGGCACGCGGGAGCCGGAGGTGTACGGGCGCGAGACCCTCGCGGACGTGGAGCGGCGGCTGCGCGAGGTGGCGCGCGAGCTGGGCGTGGAGGTGGAGTTCGCGCAGCGGAACGGGGAGGGGGAGCTCGTGGACTGCATCCAGGCGCTCAAGGGGCGCTGCGACGGCGCGCTGATCAACGCCGGCGCGTACAGCCACACGAGCCTGGCGATCCGCGACGCCTTCCGCGCGATCGCGCTGCCGTACGTCGAGGTGCACATCTCGAACATCTTCGCGCGCGAGCCCGAGCGCCGGCGCACGGTGCTCGCGGCCGGCGCGGTGGCGATCCTGTCGGGCTTCGGCACGCGCGGGTACGAGCTCGCGCTGCGGGGGCTCGCCGGCTCGCTCGCCTCTCGTGGCTGACCGCCGCGAGACGCGCCTCGCCGCGCTGCGCACGGCGCTCGCGGCGCTGGGAGTGGACGGCGCGCTGCTCACCTGCCTCCCGAACATCCGCTATCTCACCGGCTTCTCCGGCTCGAATGCGCTGGTGGCCGTCACGGCGTCGCGCATCCTCCTCATCACCGACTTCCGCTACCAGACGCAGGTGAAGGAGGAGGTGGGCGACTTCGCGCAGGTCATCATCGAGCTGCAGAGCGTGTGGAGCGCGCTCTGGCGCCACCTGCCGGCGATGGGGGCCACGACGATGGCCTTCGAGAGCGCACACCTCGCGCACCGGGAGTTCGCGCGGCTGCTGCAGCAGGGGGACAAGTGGATGTGGCGGCCGGCCACGGACCTCGTGGAGGCGCTGCGCGAGCGCAAGGATGCGGACGAGATCGCCGCGATCGAGCGCGCGGCGGCGGCCGCGACCGGGGCGCTCGCGCGCACGCTGCCGCAGGTGAAGGCCGGGCTCACGGAGCTGCAGATCGCGGGGATCCTCGAGCGCGAGATGCGCGAGGGGGGGAGCGAGGGCTACGCCTTCGAGACGATCGTCGCGTCGGGGGAACGCTCGGCGCTGCCGCACGCGCGCGCCGCGCGGCGCGCGGTGCGGGCGGGGGAGTTCCTGCTCTTCGACTTCGGCGCCGTGGTGGACGGCTACGTGTCCGACGTGACGCGCACGGTGGTGGTGGGGCGGGCGACGGCCGAGCAGCGCGCCTTCTACGATGTGGTGCGGGAGGCGAACGCGCGGGCGGCGGCGGGGGTGCGGGCCGGGATGCCCGCCCGGGATGCCGACGGGCTCGCGCGGAGCTACATTGAAGGCGCGGGATTCGGGGAGTTGTTCGGGCACGGGCTGGGCCATGGGATCGGCCTGGAGGTGCACGAGGCGCCCCGGCTCGCGCGCACCGCCGAGGGCACGCTGGCGCCCGGGGCGGTGGTGACGATCGAACCGGGGCTGTACCGTCCCGGGTGGGGGGGCGTGCGGATCGAGGACGATGTGGTGCTCGACCCCGCGGGACCCCGCATCCTGACCGACTTCCCGCGCGAGCTCGTGGAGCTCGCGTGAGGGCCCGCCTTCAAGCCGACACGGGATCGCCATGATCGACCTGCGCTACGTGAAGAAGCTGGTGGAGCTGCTCGACAGCTCGACGGTGGATTCGATCGAGATCTCCTCCGACAAGGGGATGAAGATCCGGATCTCGAAGACGCCGCAGCAGCGGGGCTCGATGCAGGTGGCGCCGCCGATGGCGATGCCGGCCCTGATCGCGCCGCCCGCGCGGGCGACGCCCGCCGAGGGGCAGGCCGCGGTCGCGGCGGAGGCCGAGCCGGCGGCGGCGCCGAAGTCCAAGCTGCTGGAGGTGAAGTCGCCGATGGTGGGCACCTTCTACCGGAGCCCGGAGCCCGGCGCCGCGCCCTACGTCTCGGAAGGGGGGCGCGTGGAGAAGGGGCAGGGGCTCTGCATCATCGAGGCGATGAAGATCATGAACGAGATCGAGTCGGAGTTCTCCGGCGTCGTGCGCGAGGTCTGCGTGGCCGACGCGCATCCGGTGGAGTACGGTCAGGTCCTCTTCCGCATCGACCCCAATGGCTAGCACGACACAGGTCCCCGCGCAGCGGGACGTCCCGGATCCGGTGAACGCGGCCGCCTTCAACTTCAAGGCGGTGCTCCAGCGGATGATCCAGCAGAACGCGTCCGACCTGCACTTGAAGGTGGGGCGCCCGCCGGTGCTGCGCATCAACGGCGATCTCTCGACGCTCGACATCCCGCCGCTCCGCCCCGAGGACCTCAAGGTGCTCGCGGAGCAGATCATGACGCCGAAGCAGGTGAAGGAGTTCGCCGAGAACAAGGAGGCGGACTTCGCGATCGGCGTGCCGGGGATCGGGCGCTTCCGCGTGAACGTGTACCAGCAGCGCGGGACGATCGCCTACGCGCTGCGCGCGGTGCCCTACCAGGTGAAGACGGTGGCGGAGCTCAACCTGCCGCCGGTGGTGGAGGAGATCTCGATGCGCCCGCGCGGGCTGGTGCTCGTGACGGGGGTGACGGGCTCGGGGAAGTCGACGGCGCTCGCCGCGATGATCCAGCACATCAACGAGAAGCGGCACGCGAACGTGATCACGATCGAGGACCCGATCGAGTTCCTGCACCGCGACAACAAGTCGAGCATCAACCAGCGCGAGGTGGGCGCCGACACGGGGAGCTTCTCGGTGGCGCTGCGCCGCGTGCTGCGGCAGGACCCCGACGTCATCCTCATCGGCGAGATCCGCGACATCGAGACGCTCGAGGTCGCGCTGAAGGCCGCCGACACGGGGCACCTGGTCTTCTCCACGCTGCACACGACCGATGCCACGCAGACGATCAACCGCGTGATCTCCTTCTACGCGCCGCACCAGCAGAACGAGGTGCGCTTCACGCTGGCGAGCGCGCTCGCGGCGGTGATCTCGCTGCGGCTCGTGCCGCGCGCGGACGGGAAGGGGCGCGTGCCGGCGGTGGAGATCCTCGTGAACACCGCCGCCGTGCGCGACCAGATCCGCGACATGACGAAGTCGCTCAACATCCCGGACCTGATCAAGGAGGGCACGGTGCAGTACGGGATGCAGACCTTCGACCAGTCGCTCATGCAGTGGTACACGAAGAAGCTGATCTCGTACGAGCAGGCGCTCTTCTACGCGACCAATCCGAGCGAGTTCGCCCTCCGCACGCAGGGGGTCGAGGGCTCGAGCGACACCTCGTGGGACGGTTTCCAGCGGGAGGTCGGCGCGTAGGCCGGCGGCACCGAGCGAATGTTCAAGAAGATCCTCATCGCGAACCGCGGCGAGATCGCGCTCCGCGTGATCCGCGCGTGCCGGGAGCTCGGCATCCAGACGGTGGCCGTGTACTCCGAGGCGGACCGCGAGTCGCTGCACGTGCGCTTCGCCGATGACGACGTGTGCATCGGGCCGTCGCCGGCGCGCGATTCGTACCTGCGCATCCCGCGGCTGATCGCGGCCGCCGAGATCACCGGCGCCGACGCGATCCACCCCGGCTACGGCTTCCTCGCCGAGAACGCGGAGTTCGCCGAGACGTGCGCGGCGTCCAACATCGCCTTCATCGGCCCCACGGCGCAGCAGATCCGCGTGATGGGCGACAAGGCGGCGGCGCGCAAGGCGATGACCGACGTCGGCGTCCCGATCGTCCCCGGCACCCCCGGCCCCGTGGAGGACGCCGAGGAGGCGCTCGCCTTCGCGAAGACGGTCGGCTTCCCGGTGATCATCAAGGCCGCGGCCGGCGGCGGCGGGAAGGGGATGCGCGTGGCCGCCGACGCCGACGACTTCGCGCGCGCCTTCCAGCTCGCGCGCTCCGAGGCGCTCTCCGCCTTCGGCAACGGCGACGTGTACGTCGAGAAGTACCTGCAGCGCCCGCGCCACATCGAGTTCCAGATCATGGGCGACCAGCACGGGAGCGTCATCCACCTCGGCGAGCGCGACTGCTCCGTGCAGCGGCGGCACCAGAAGCTGATCGAGGAGAGCCCGAGCCCCGCCATGACGCCCAAGCTCCGCGAGAAGATGGGGGGCGACGCGGTGAAGGGGGCGAAGGCCATCGACTACGTGGGCGCCGGCACGATCGAGATGCTCCTGGACGAGGACGGGTCGTACTACTTCATGGAGATGAACACGCGCATCCAGGTGGAGCACCCGGTCACGGAGATGCTCACCGGCGTGGACCTCGTGAAGGAGCAGATCCGCGTCGCCGCGGGGGAGAAGCTGTCGGTGAAGGAGCTGCCGCCGCTGCGCGGCCACGTGATCGAGGTGCGCGTGAACGCGGAGGACCCGGCGCGGAACTTCCAGCCGTCGCCCGGGCGGATCGAGGTCTTCCATCCGCCGGGCGGCCCCGGCGTGCGCATCGACACGCACATCTACGCGGGCTACACCGTGCCGCCGTTCTACGACTCGCTCCTCGCCAAGCTCATCTGCCAGGGGCGCGACCGCGCCGAGGCGGTGAAGCGCATGCAGGTGGCGCTCGAGAGCTTCGTCATCGAGGGGGTCACCACCACGATCCCGTTCCTCGCGCGCGTCATGCAGAACCCGCGCTTCCAGAGCGGCCAGGTGGACACGAAGTTCCTGGAGCGCGAGAGCGACCTGATGCGGGAGCCGTAGTGCGCATCGACGTCGTCTTCGGGCCGGGGAACGCGCCCGCCGCGATCGTGACGGGGCGGGCCGTGGTCGTGATCGACGTGCTGCGCGCCTCGACCTCCATCGCCGCCGCGCTGCACCACGGCGCCCGCAACGTCGTGCCGCTCGACAGCGCCGACGAGGCGATCATGCGCGCGAAGCAGCTCGACCGCGGCGAGACCCTGCTCGCCGGCGAGCGCCGCATGCTCCCGATCGAGGGCTTCGACCTCGGCAACTCGCCGCTCGAGTTCACGCGCGAGAAGGTGGAGGGGAAGACGGTGCTCCTCACCACGACCAACGGCACCGCCGCCGTGGCCGGGCTCGCCGGCGCGCGCGACGTGTACATCGGCGCGTACGCCAACTTCACCGTGGTGGCGCGCGCGCTGCGCGCGGCGGTGAAGCAGGGGGCCGACCTCACGATCATCTGCGCCGGCCGCGATCGGACGTTCTCGCTGGAGGATGCCGCGTGCGCGGGGCGCTTCGTGCGCGCCATCGCGCGGCGCGCGACCACGGCGGCGCTGAGCGATGCCGCCGTCGCCTGCCTGCTCGTCGACCGCCGCTACGGCGACAACCTCGCGCGGCTCTTCGGCGACGCCGAGCACGGGCGCGCGCTCGCGGACGCCGGCTTCGGCGCCGACCTCGAAGCGTGCGCGCGGATCGACGCGTACCCGGTGCTGCCCGTGTACCAGGACCGGCAGATCACGGCGGCGGACGCGGGGCGGGGGAAGTGAAGGAGGCGCCCGCGGCCGTCGAGCAGCGTCACGGCGTCCTCGGCGGCGTCTTCGTGCTCCTGGCGCTGTACCTGGGGGCCTCCGTCGCCGTCGGCCCCGGCGTTCCGGGCGCGGCGTCCTGTCTCAGTGCGCACGCGGCGATGGGGCCCGTGGGCTCGTGCTTCCGCGCCGGCTCGGTCTGGCTGCTGGGCCTTCCCGCGACGGTGCTCATCCCGATCGCACTCGGCGCGCACGGGCTGCGGCTGTACGGCCTGACGAAGCAGGACACCGACCGGAAGTGGCTCTGGTTCCTGATCGGCTTGATGGTGCTCGTGCCGATCGGCGTGGGGCTCGCGGCGCCGGCGGCACCCGGCGCACGGAGCCAATGGAGCGGCCTCTGGGGCGGGTTCGCCAGCTACTACATGGACGCGTGGTTCTCGCGCGGCGCGTGGATCTGGCTCGCGATCTTCTTCCTGCTGCTCACGGGCCTGACGCTCGCGTACGATCCGCTGCGGGCGCTCCTCGCATCGGCCGCGCGGCCGCGCGCGGCGGTCACCGGGCATCCGAACGGGAAGAAGGCGGGGGCGTCCGCGCTCGAGCCGTCGCCCGGTGAGATCGCGGGGCCCGACGACGCGGAGGTCCCGGACGCGCGGCGTGCGAAGAAGAAGGGGAAGACGAAGGGCGAGCTCACCGCCGAACAGGACGAGCGCGTCGCCGCGGCGATCGACGCGCACGTGCCGCTGGCGTCGGACCGGCTCCCGCCCACGACGCTGCTCTCCTCCGCGCCGCAGAAGGACCTGGCGGGACTCGAAGCGCAGCTGCTGGCCACCGGCGACCGCCTGATCCAGACGCTCAGGACGTTCAAGGTGGAAGCCAAGCTCGGGAAGCATCAGACGGGGCCGGTGGTCACGCAGTTCGAGGTGGAGCCCGCGTCCGGCGTGAAGGTGCGCCAGATCGCGAATCTCGCGAACGACCTGGCCCTCGCGATGAAGGCGCAGAGCATCCGGATCGTGGCGCCGATCCCCGGCCGCGGCGCGGTGGGGATCGAGATCCCGAACCCGGAGGCGGAGATCGTCGGGCTGCGCGAACTGCTCGAGAGCCCGGAGTTCAAGAACGCCCGCGGCGCGCTGCCGATCATCCTCGGCCGCGACCTCGAGGGGAAGCCGGTGGTGGCCGACCTTGCGAAGATGCCGCACCTCCTGATCGCCGGCGCGACGGGTTCGGGGAAGTCCATCTGCGTGAACACGCTCATCACGAGCCTGGTCTACAAGCACACGCCGCGCACGCTGCGCTTCCTGATGGTGGACCCGAAGATGGTGGAGCTGTCGGTGTACAAGGACCTGCCGCACCTGCGGAGCAAGGTGATCACCGACAATCGCCAGGCGGCGAGCGTGCTCAAGTGGGCGCAGATGGAGATGCAGCAGCGCTACGAGCTCTGCGCCGAGAACGGCGCGCGCAACATCCAGGAGTTCAACAACCGCGTGCGCGGCGGCGCCGCGCTGCGCTGGCCGAAGCAGGCCGACGTGGCGTTCGAGGCGCGCGAGTACACGCAGGGGGAGCTGCCGTACGTCGTCGTCGTGATCGACGAACTCGCCGACCTGATGATGACGGTGCAGGGGGAGATCGAGACGCCGCTCGCGATCCTCGCGCAGAAGGCGCGCGCGATCGGGATCCATCTGATCCTCGCGACGCAGCGGCCGAGCGTGAACGTGATCACGGGGCTCATCAAGGCGAACTTCCCGAGCCGGATCGCGTTCCGCGTGGCGAGCCAGGTGGACAGCCGCACGATCATCGACGGCATGGGCGCGGAGTCGCTGCTCGGGAACGGCGACATGCTCTTCATCCCGCCCGGGAAGAGCGAGCCGGCGCGTCTGCAGGGGGCGTTCATCTCGAGCGAGGACACCGAGAAGCTCCTCAAGTGGTACAAGGAGGAGAAGGCGAAGCGGGAGCAGGAAGCCACGGCGAAGGGACTGCTGCCCGAGGAGCCGAAGGCGGAGCCGGACATCCTGGAGGAAGTGCGGAAGCGGGAGGCGGAGGAGGCGGCCGGCGAGGGCGGAGAGATCGGCGAGCCGGGGGAGCGCGACAAGCTCTTCCGCGAGGCCGCTGAGGCGTGCATCCAGAACCAGGGAGGCTCGACGTCGTTGCTGCAGCGCCGGTTGAAGATCGGCTACGGCCGCGCCGCTCGGCTGATCGACCAGCTGCAGGAGGCGGGGATACTCGGCCCGCCGGACGGATCCAAGCCGCGGGACGTGCTCGTGGGGTTCGAGGAACTGGAACGGATCGCCAAGGGAGGAGGAGGATCGGCGTAAAGCGCTGGGCCGACGCTCGACGGGCGACTGGCGATGCGGCATGACGACCTATGGCGTGGCTCCCCGCGGGCGGGGAGTCACGCCTTCGTCGTTGAGGTGTATCGCACGCCGAGCGCCGAGCGCCGAGCGCCGCACGCCGAGCGCCGCACGCCGAGCGCCGAGCGCCGAGCGCCGAGCGGTTTCGATTGTGCGCGCGACAATCCGGTGCCACACGAAATTGGGACGCCCGTATCTTGCGCCCCATGTCGGACGAGACGCAGCGGCTCGGTCTCCTGGGCGAGCGGATCGCGGAGCGGTGGCTCGCCGAGCGCGGGTGGACCACGCTCGGCAGGCGCGTCCGGAGCGGGCACCGGGACCTGGATCTGGTGATGGAGCGGGACGGGCTGGTGGCGTTCGTGGAGGTGAAGGCGCGCAGCGGCGAACGGTTCGGGGATCCGGTGGAGGCGGTGCACTGGAAGAAGCGTCGCGAGCTGGTGCGGTCCGCCTTAGTATGGATGGACCGGCACGGGACGCCGGGGCGGAGCTACCGCTTCGACGTGGTGGGGGTTCTGGTGAGCGAGGGGCGGGCGAAGATACGGCATGTGCCTGCGGCATTTGAACTTACGGGTTGGCATTGACGGATAGGGGGCGGTTTCGTATTTTGTTCGGGCCCGGTTCCTGGCCGGCGGTCGGCGCACTCACACACCCTCTGGGGGGATAGGCGAGCCATGGCGGTCTCCACGATGCAGGACGACAAGAAGAAGGCGCTCTCGCTGGCCATTTCGCAGATCGAGAAGAGCTGCGGCAAGGGGTCGATCATGCGGATGGGCTCGGACACCGTGAAGGTGCGCCTGGAGTCGATCCCGACGGGGGCGATCAACCTGGATGCGGCGATCGGCATCGGCGGGATCCCGCGCGGCCGGGTCACCGAGATCTACGGACCGGAGTCGAGTGGCAAGACGACGCTCTGTCTGCACGTGGTGGCGAACGCGCAGAAGGCGGGGGGGGTGGCGGCGTTCATCGACGCCGAGCACGCACTCGACACGGAGTACGCGGCGAAGCTCGGGGTGGACGTGGAGAATCTGCTCGTCTCGCAGCCGGACACGGGCGAACAGGCCCTCGAGATCTGCGAGATCCTCGTGCGGTCTGGGGCGGTGGACGTGATCGTGGTGGACTCGGTGGCGGCGCTCGTGCCGAAGGCGGAGATCGAGGGGGAGATGGGCGATTCGCACGTCGGCATGCAGGCGCGGCTGATGAGCCAGGCGCTGCGGAAGCTGACGGGCGCCATCGCGCGCTCGAAGACCTCGGTGATCTTCATCAACCAGCTGCGCGAGAAGATCGGCGTGATGTTCGGCAACCCCGAGACCACCACCGGCGGCAAGGCGCTCAAGTTCTATGCGTCGGTGCGGCTCGACATCCGGCGGATCGGTCCGGTGAAGGAGAAG
>DATKOH010000261.1:0-7749 GCA_035524735.1 Gemmatimonadaceae bacterium | reverse complement strand
CTACCCGCTGAGCCGGCGTGACTCGCTCGGCCGCGGCGAGTACGGCTACGTGCACCACGCCGCGACCGCGATGGTCAACGCGCACACCGGCCGCCTCACGCTCATCCGCGATGATTCGCTCGATCCGATCGCGCTCACCTGGGTGCGCCGCTATCCATCGCTCTTCGTGGCGCGGGCGGCGCTGGCGCCGGATCTCCTCGCCGCACTGCCGCCGGAGACCGACCTCGCGCGCCTGCAGGCGCGCGTGATCGCCCGGTACGGCCGCCGCGGCGAGACGCCGCCGGGGGGCGACCTCCCCGGCACGACCATCGACTCGCTCCCCGCCGCGATCCGCGACGGCGACTTCGCGCTCCCCGGCGGGGCGGGGGTCGCCTCCGCCATGCCGGTGGTCGATGCGAACCAGCACGTCACCGGGCTCGTGATCGCCGCGGGCGGCGCCCCGCGCGGCGTCTACTGGGACCCGCTGCCGCGCCCTTCCGTGCGCTGGAGCACGATCTCCGCGCGTCTCAAGGCCGCCCTCGACAGCGCCCCGGCGCTCGCCCCCCCCGGCGCGTCGCGCCGCGGGGGCGTGCGGGTCATCCCGGCGGGCGACGGGATCCTGTACGTGCAGTCGGAGTTCGCCGTGCGCCCGGACGATGCCCCGCAGCTGGTGCGATCGGTGGTGCTCGCCGGCGACGCCGTGGTCACGGCGCGCAGCGTCGCGCAGGCGCTCGGCGCGCACGGCGCCGGCGAGGGCACGCTCTCCGCGGAAGAATTCCGCGCGCGCACGCAGGCGCTGTACGCGCAGATGCGGCAAGCGCTCCAGCGCGGCGACTGGTCCGCCTTCGGCCGCGCCTTCGAGGCGCTCGGCGCGCTCGCCGGACGGCGCGCCGCGCCTTGAACCGCCCCCCGGCGCCCGATAGCTTGCGCGCTCCATGCCCGCCCCCGTGAACCCCGCCCCCGGCACCGCCGTCATCGCGCTCGGCGGGAACGCGCTCTCCCCGGCCGGCGAACGCTCCACGATCTTCGACCAGTTCCGCCACACGCGCTCCAGCCTGGGGCCGGTGGTGGACCTCGCGCTCGACGGCTGGAACATCTGCCTCGTGCACGGCAACGGGCCGCAGGTGGGCGACGAGCTGGTGCGCAACGAGATGGCGAGCGGGGAAGTGGCGCCGCTCCCGCTCGGCGTGCTCGTCGCGGCCACCGCCGGCTGGATCGGCTACATGGTCCAGCAATCGCTCGAGAACGCGCTGCGGCGCGCCGGCAGCGATCGCAGCGTGGCCACCGTCGTCACGCAGGTGGAGGTGGCCGCCGACGACCCCGCGCTCGGCGCCCCCACGAAGTTCATCGGGCACGAGGTGAGCGAGGAGCACGCGCGCACCCTCGCCGCCGACGGCGCCGTGGTCGCGCAGGATTCCCGCGGCCGCTGGCGGCGCGTGGTGGCGAGCCCGCGGCCGCTCGCGGTGCACGAGATCGGCGTGATCGGCGGCCTCGTGCGCGCCGGCACGATCGTGATCGCCTGCGGCGGGGGCGGCGCCCCGGTGTACCGCGACCCGGCGCTGGGGCTGGAAGGGCTCGACGCCGTGGTGGACAAGGACCTCGCGGCGGCGGTGCTCGCGCGCGACCTCGGCGCCTCGCTCCTCCTCATCCTCACCGACGTGGACGCGGTGTACCTCGACTACGGCAAGCCCACGCAGCGCGCGCTCGCGGTGCTTCCCGTGGCCGAGGCGGAGCGCCTCGACCGGGCGCGCGCGTTCGGCGAGGGGAGCATGGCGCCCAAGGTGCGCGCGGCGGTCGATTTCGTGCGCCGCACCGGCGGGCGCGCTATCATTACCGAGTTGCGCCGCGGCCGCGAGGCCGTGCGCGGCGAGGCCGGGACGACGATCACCATGGAGCAGGCGTGAACATCCACGAGTACCAGGCGAAGGAGATCTTCCGGCGGCACGGCATCCCCGTGCCCCCGGGCGAGACGGCCACCACGCCGGCGGGCGCGGAAGCGATCGCGAAGAAGTTCGGCGGCACGGTGGTCGTGAAGGCGCAGGTCCACGCGGGAGGGCGCGGGAAGGCCGGCGGCGTGAAGCTCGCGAAGACCCCCGCCGAGGCGAAGGAACTCGCGTCGAAGATCCTCGGCATGCAGATCAAGGGACTCACCGTGCACACGGTGCTCGTGACCCCGGCCGCGGACATCGCCACGGAAGCGTACGCGGGGATCATCGTCGACCGCGCGTCCAAGCGCGCCGTGTTCATGGTGAGCCCCGCGGGCGGGATCGACATCGAGGAGGTCGCGGCCAAGACCCCCGAGAAGATCCGGCGCCTCCCCGTGGACCCCCGCTACGGGCTGCAGCCCTTCGAGGCGATGCAGCTCGGCTTCTTCCTGTACAAGGACGTGAAGCAGGCGCGCGCCGCGGCGAAGATCCTCACCCAGCTCTGGGCGGCGTTCAACGCGAGCGGCGCATCGCTGGCCGAGATCAACCCGCTGGTGACCACCCCCGCGGGGGACGTGCTCGCGCTCGACGCGAAGCTCTCCGTGGATGACAACGAGCTCGACCGGCGCCCCGACATGGCGGCGCTCCGCGACGAGACCGCGGAGGCGCCGAGCGAGGTGGCCGCGCGCAAGGCGAACCTCACCTTCATCAAGCTCGACGGGAACGTCGGCTGCGTGGTGAACGGCGCCGGCCTCGCGATGGCGACGATGGACCTCGTGAAGTACTACGGCGGCGAGCCGGCGAACTTCCTCGACATCGGCGGCAGCTCGAACCCGGAGAAGGTGGTGAACGCGCTCAGGATCATCACCGCCGACCCGAACGTGAAGGCGATCCTCTTCAACATCTTCGGCGGCATCACGCGCACCGATGACGTGGCGAACGGCATCGTGACCGCCACCAAGGCGAACCCGCTCAAGGTCCCGATCGTGATCCGCCTCACCGGCACGAACGAGGAGATCGCGGTGAAGATCCTCACGGCGAACGGCTTCAGCGCGGTGACCGACATGGACGAGGCGGTGCAGAAGGCCGTCGCGCTCGCGAAGGGAGGGAAGGCCGCGTGAGCATCTTCATCGACAAGCACACCAGGCTGCTCGTGCAGGGGATCACGGGGCGCGATGGCTCCTTCCACACGAAGCAGATGAGGGAGTACGGCACGAAGGTCGTGGCCGGGGTGACTCCGGGGAAGGGCGGGCAGAAGTTCGAGGACACGGTGCCGATCTTCGACACGGTGGCCGACGCGGTGGCCGCCACCGGCGCCAACACGAGCGTGATCTACGTGCCGCCGCCGTTCGCGGCCGACGCCATGATGGAGGCCGCGGAGGCCGGCGTCGCGCTCATCGTGTGCATCACGGAGGGCGTGCCGGTGCTCGACATGACGCGCGTCTATCCCTTCGTGAAGGAGAAGGGGGCGCGGCTCATCGGGCCGAACTGCCCGGGGCTCATCTCCCCCGGCGCCGCGAAGGTGGGGATCATCCCCGGCCGCATCTGCGCGCCGGGCCCGGTGGGCGTGGTCAGCCGCTCGGGCACGCTCACCTACGAAGTGGTCTACCAGCTCACGCGCGCCGGCATCGGGCAGACCACCTGCGTGGGCATCGGCGGCGACCCGATCAACGGGACGAACTTCATCGACTGCCTCGAGGCCTTCGAGAAGGATCCCGCCACGAAGGCGGTGGCGATGATGGGGGAGATCGGCGGCACCGACGAGCAGGAAGCGGCGCGCTTCGTGAAGGAGAAGATGACGAAGCCCGTCGTCGGGTTCATCGCCGGCCAGACGGCCCCGCCGGGGCGCCGCATGGGGCACGCCGGCGCGATCATCTCCGGATCCGCCGGCACGGCCGCCGAGAAGCTCGAGGCGTTCCGCGCGGCGGGGATGGGCGTCGCCCAGCGCCCGATCGACTTCGTGCAGCTCATCCGAGAGCGGCTCCCGCGCTGAGCGGCGCCGCGCCTCATCACACCGATCAGGACAGGACATGGCAGGCCGTCACACGCTCACGATCATCAAGCCCGACGCCTTCGCCGCCGGGAAGGCGGGGAAGATCATCGCGCATCTCGAGGCGCAGGGCTTCCAGCTGCGCGCCGCGCGCGTCATGCACCTCACCCCCGCGCAGGCCGGGGAGTTCTATGCCGTGCACCGCGAGCGCCCCTTCTACGCCTCGCTCTGCGCCTTCATGACGTCGGGGCCGTGCATGCCGATGGTGCTCGAGAAGGCGGACGCGGTGGCGGCGCTGCGCACGGCGATCGGCGCCACCGACCCGGCGCAGGCCGAGGCCGGCACGGTGCGCAAGCTCTACGCGGAGTCGAAGGAGCGGAACGCGATCCACGCGTCGGATTCCGACGAGAACGCGGTGCGGGAATCGCGCTTCTTCTTCGCCGAATCGGACGTCCTCGGCGCCCTCTGAGGGCGCGCGGCCGCATCGCTTGACCGTGGGGTGGATGTCCAAGTAGATTAAAGGGTTATGCTGTCCTTCGACCTCCGAGACCTCGACCGCCAGGCCGCCACGGTGGACGGCCGGCTTGCCGCCGATGATCCCGTGTGGGAGGAGGGCGATGCACGCCCCGCGGGCCCGGTGCACGCCACCGGGCGGCTCTCCAAGGCCGGCAACGGCCGATACTACTGGAGCGGCCACATCGCGGGGACGGCGGCGCTCCAGTGCCGCCGCTGTCTGACCGAAGTCTCGAAGGACATCCACGACGACGTCCATCTCCTCTTCGTGGAGGAGGGGGACGCCGAGGTGGGGGATGACCCCGACGCGTTCCGGCTCGCGCCGCGCGCGCTCTCGGTGGACCTGCGGCCGGCGGTGCGCGAGCAGTGGCTGCTCGCCGCGCCGGAGTTCGCCCTCTGCCGCGAGGACTGCAAGGGGCTGTGCCCGCGCTGCGGTGCCGACTGGAACGCCGGCCCCTGCGATTGCGCGCCCGAGACCGACAGCCGGTGGGATGCGTTGCGGAACGCCCGCCACGCCAGCCGCCGGCGCTGAACCCTCTTCCCGCGAACCACTGCCATGGCCGTACCGAAGCGACGTACCTCCAAGCGCAAGAAGCGCGCGCGCAACACGCACAAGACCGCGCCGGCGATCGTGATCCAGGAGTGCCCGCGCTGCCACGCGAAGAAGCGGCCGCACCGGGTGTGCCCGGAATGCGGCTACTACGCGGGCGCGCAGCGGATCGAAGCCAAGGTCGGCTGAGTTGGCGAACATCGCGCTGGACGCGATGGGGGGCGACAACGCCCCCGAGGCGCCGGTGGCGGGGGCGCTCCTGGCGCTCGCCGAGCTCCCCTCGCCGCACCGCATCCAGCTCGTCGGGCGCGCGGCCGTCGTGCACGCGGAACTCGACCGGCTCCTCGCCGGCGCGTACGCGGCGCACGCCGCGCAGCGCGGCCGCATCGACGTCATCGATGCCCCCGACGTCATCGACATGACCGACAAGCCCACCGTCGCGATCCGCGGGAAGCCGCAGAGCTCGATGACGGTGGGGATCCGCCGCCACGCCGAAGGCGAAGCCGACGCCTTCGTGTCGGCGGGGAACACGGGCGCGCAGATGGCGGCGTCGGTCTTCCTGCTCAAGCTGCACGAAGGGGTGAGCCGCCCGCCGATCGTCACCCTCTTCCCGACGCTGGGGGAGCCGGTGGTGCTGCTCGATTCCGGCGCCAACGTCGACTGCTCCGCCGAGGAGCTCGTGCAGTTCGCGCGCCTCGGCTCGGTGTACGCGGAGGACGTGCTGGGGCGGGCGAACCCCGGGGTGGGGCTGCTCTCCATCGGCGAGGAGCCGGAGAAGGGGAACGCCGTCGTGAAGGAGGCGCACCAGCTGCTCGCCAAGGCCGATCTCGAGTTCCGCGGGAACATCGAGGGGCGCGACATCCTCGCCGGCGGCGGCGCGCACGGGAAGGTGGACGTGGTCGTCTGCGACGGCTTCGTGGGGAACGTGCTGCTCAAGTTCTACGAGTCGGTGCCGGCGCTGATCTTCGGGAAGCTGCGCGAGAGCGGCGTGCCGAAGGAGACGCTCGCGGGGGCGTTCAAGGGCTACGACTACTCCGACTACGGCGGCGCGCCCCTGCTCGGCGTGAACGGCATCAGCATCATCTCGCACGGGCGGTCGTCGCCGCGCGCGATCAAGAACGCGGTGCTCGTGGCGATGCGGGCGATCGAGTCCCGGATGGACGAGCACATCGGCCGCCGCCTCGCGCACCCTTCGGAGGCCCGATGAAGCGCCCCTACGCCATGCTCGCGAGCACCGGCCGCGCCGTGCCCGAGCGCGTGATGACGAACGACGATTTCGCGGCGATCGGCATCGAGACCTCCCACGAGTGGATCATGGAGCGCACCGGGATCGCGGAGCGCCACATCGCCGCGCCCGAGCAGACCACCTGCGCCCTCGGGGCGGAGGCCGCGCGCATCGCGATGGAGCGCGCCGGCGTCCAGCCCGGCGAGGTGGACGTGATCATCCTCAGCACGGCCACCCCCGACCGCCTCCTCCCCGCGACCGCGGTGGACATCCAGGCCGCGCTCGGCGCCACGCGCGCCGCGGCCTTCGACATCTCCGCGGCCTGTTCCGGCTGGCTGTACGCGCTCACCACGGGCGAGGGGCTCATCCACAGCGGGCAGGCGGAGAACGTGCTCGTCGTGGCCGCCGAGAAGATGAGCTCGATCGTGGACTGGAAGGACCGCGCCACGTGCGTGCTCTTCGGCGACGCGGCGGGGGCCACGGTGCTGAAGCGCGCGGTGAAGGGGAAGGGGATCCTGTCGAGCTACATGCGCTCCGACGGCACGCTCGCCGAGCTGCTCTTCCGCCCCGCGGGGGGCGCGGCGATCCCGATGAGCGAGCAGGTGCTGCACGAGCGCACGCACCTCGTGCACATGGCGGGGCGCGAGGTGTTCAAGCACGCCGTGCGCTCCATGGCCGACGCCTGCGACCGCGCCCTCGACGGCGCGCGCCTCACCGGCTCCGACATCGACCTCATGATCCCGCACCAGGCCAACGTCCGGATCATCGAGGCCACCGCGAAGCACGCGGGCATCTCGATGGACAAGGTGTACGTGAACGTCGACCGCTACGGCAACACCTCCTCCGCGTCCATCCCGGTCTCGCTCGATGAGGTCATCGCGTCCGGGCGCGTGAAGGAGGGTTCCACGCTGCTCTTCGCCGCCTTCGGCGCGGGGTTCACGTGGGCGTCGATGGTGGTCCGGCTCTAGCGCCGCGCGCCGCATGCACATCGTGCTGATGTTCCCGGGACAGGGCTCGCAGAAGCCCGGGATGGGGAAGGACCTCGCCGAGCGTTTCCCGGCGGCGCGCGCGGCCTTCGACGCCGCGGACGCGGCGCTCGGGCTCCCGCTCTCGTCGCTCTGCTTCGCGGGGCCGGAGTCGGAGCTCACCGCCACGCAGAACGCGCAGCCGGCGCTGCTCGCGCACGGCGCCGCGGCCTGGGCCGTGGTGCGCGAGCGGCTCCAGCCGCACGTGCGCGCCGCCGCGGGGCATTCCCTCGGGGAATTCACGGCGCACCACGCCGCGGGGACCTTCGGGCTCGCCGCCGCGCTGCGCGTCGTGCGCCGCCGCGGCGAGCTCATGGCCGAGAGCGGCGCGCGGAACCCGGGCGCGATGGCCGCCGTGATGGGGCTCGACGAGCGCGCCGTGGAGGCGGCCTGCGCGGAGGGCGCCGCGGCCGCGGGGGGCGTCTGCGTGCCGGCGAACTACAACACCCCCGAGCAGCTCGTGATCTCCGGCGACGTGGCGGCCGTGGAGAAGGCGATGGAGATCGCGAAGAGCAAAGGGGCGAAGCGCGCGGTCCGGCTCA
>DATKOH010000260.1:0-3762 GCA_035524735.1 Gemmatimonadaceae bacterium | reverse complement strand
GCCGTGCCAAACGCCCACGACCAAACGCGCCCCTCGCCGTGCCAAACGCCCACGACCAAACGCGCCCCTTGCCGTTCCAAACGCTCACGCCCAAACGCGCCCCTGCCCTTCCAAACGCACACGACCAAACGCGCCCCTTGCCCTTCCAAACGCTCACGACCACCAACCCAGTTGTTGTACATTCGTCCATGCCCTTCGCGTTCTCCTTCTCCTCTTCCGCCGGCGCCGCGCGCGCCGGCGTCTTCTCCACCCCGCACGGCGACGTGCCCACCCCCGCGTTCATGGCCGTGGGCACGCAGGCCACGGTGAAGACGCTCGATCCGCGCGACCTGCGCGAGGCCGGCGCGTCGATGATCCTCGCCAACGCGTACCATCTCCACCTGCGCCCGGGCGAGGCCGTGGTGCGCCGGATGGGCGGGCTGCACCGCTTCATGGGCTGGGACGGGCCGATCCTCACGGATTCCGGCGGCTTCCAGGTCTTCTCGCTCGAGGGGTTGCGCCGCGTGAGCGAGGAAGGGGTGGAGTTCCAGAGCCACATCGACGGCTCGCGCCGCCAGTTCACGCCGGAAGGAGTGATCGCGATCGAGCGCGCGCTCGGCGCCGACGTGATCATGCAGTTCGACCACGTGATCCCCGGGCAGGCGCCGCACGACGACGCGCTCGACGCGAGCGAGCGCAGCCTGCGCTGGCTCGAGCGCGCGCGCGTCGCCTTCGCCGACACCGCCTTCGCGCGCGAGGGGCTCCCGCCGCAGGCGCTCTTCCCCATCGTGCAGGGAGGGATCCACGCCGATCTCCGCCGCGACGCGGCGCGCCGCATCGCGGCGATGGATGACTGGGCGGGGATCGGGATCGGCGGCCTCTCGGTGGGCGAGCCGAAGCCGGCGATGTACGAGATGCTCGACGTCGTGGACGCCGAGCTCCCGCGCGACCGTCCGCGCTATCTGATGGGGGTCGGCTTCCCCGAGGATCTGATCGAGGGAGCGCGCCGCGGCGTGGACCTCTTCGACTGCGTCGCGCCGACGCGCATGGGGCGCAACGGCACCGCCTTCACGCGCGACGGCCGGCTGAACGTGCGCAACGCGTCGCTGCGCACCGACGCGCGCCCGCTGGACGAGGGCTGCGACTGCTCCACCTGCGCCCGCTTCACGCGCGCCTACCTGCGCCACCTGTTCACGGCCGAGGAGACGCTGGGGCTGCGCCTGCTGAGCCTGCACAATGTACATTTCCTGGTCGCGCTGATGCGCGACGCGCGCGCGGCGATCGCGGCCGGCACCTTCGATGCCTGGAGCCGCGAGCGGCTCGAGCGCCTCACCTCCCGAACCTCCCCGGAGCCATGACCCTGCCGAACTCCCTCACGCTCATGCAGCCCTCCCCGGGCGGCGGCGCGATGCCCCTGACGGGCGTGCTGTTCCAGATCGCCATGTTCGTGGTGATCTTCTGGTTCTTCCTCATCCGCCCGCAGCAGAAGCAGCGGAAGCAGCAGGAAGCGATGCTGATGGCCCTCAGGAAGGGGGACGACATCGTGACATCGGGCGGGCTGGTGGCGCAGGTGGTGCACATCCAGCAGCGCATGGTGGAGGGGATCGCGCAGCCGTTGCTCGACGACCAGATCACGATCAAGTCGGGGGAGTCGAAGCTCGTGGTGGAGCGCGGCAAGATCGCGCGCGTGTCCACGAAGGGCGCGGAGCCGGCCGCCGGCGCGTGAGCCTGCTCGACATCTACCTGCTCGACGCGCCGATCCTGCGCGAGGTGACCGAGCCGGTGGGCACGGTCACCGACGAATTGCGCCGGCTGGCCGACGACATGTTCGAGACGATGGCGGCGGCGAAGGGGATCGGCCTCGCCGCGCCGCAGGTGGGGCGCCGCGAGCGCCTCTGCGTGGTGGACGTCGACGGCGCGCGTTTCGTGCTCTTCGATCCCGAGATCACGCGCACCGAGGGGGCGGACACCGCCGAGGAGGGCTGCCTCTCGATCCCCGACGTCTACGGCGACGTCACGCGCCCGGCGTCGGTCACGGTGCGCGCGCTCGACCGCGACGGGAAGCCGTTCGAGCTGGAGGCGACGGGACTCCTCGCGCGCTGCATCCAGCACGAGGTGGACCACCTGCACGGCAAGCTCTTCATCGACTACCTGAGCCTGCTCAAGCGGCGCGCGGCGATCGCGAAGTACCGGAAGCTGCACGGCCCCGACCGCGTGCTCACGCGCAAGGTGGTGCCGGCGGAGGCGGCGGAGCACCACCACCGCGCCGAGGAGCTCTAGTGCGCGTGCTCTTCTGGGGGACGTCGGCCTTCGCGGTGCCCTCGCTGCGCGCGCTCGCGGGGGAGGGCTTCGACGTGGCGGGGGTGGTCACGCAGCCGGACCGGCCGTCGGGGCGCTCGCGTTCCGTGCTCGTGCCGCCGCCGGTGAAGGCCGCCGCGCTCGAGATGGGGGTGCCCATCTTCCAGCCCGAGAAGCCGCGCGGCGCCGAGTTCTTCGCGTCGCTGCGCGCGCTCGCCCCCGACCTCTCGGTGGTGGCGTCGTACGGGCACATCCTCACGCAGGAGGCGATCGACCTCGCGCCGAAGGGGACGCTCAACGTGCACGCGTCGCTCCTGCCGCGCTTCCGCGGCGCGGCGCCGATCCAGGCGGCGATCCGCGAGGGCGTGCTGGAGACCGGCGTCACGATCATGCGCATGGTGCGCGAACTCGACGCGGGGCCGATCGTGCTGCAGGGGCGCACGCCGGTGGAGCGCGACGAGACCGCCGGCGAGCTCGAGCTCCGCCTCTCGGAACTCGGCGCGCTCGCGCTCGTGGAGGCGCTCACCCTCCTCGAGCTCGGCCAGGCGAGCGAGCGGGAGCAGGACCACGCCGCGGCCACGTATGCGCCCAAGATCGAGCGCGAGATGGCGCGCGTGAACTGGCAGGAGGGGTGCGGCGTGGTGGCGCGCGTGATCCGCGCGTACGACCCGAAGCCCGGCGCCTTCACCACGCTGCGCGCGGAGGAGGTGAAGCTCTTCGGCGCCGCGGAGACCGACGAGGCGGGGGACGAGGGGCGCACCCCCTTCGGCACCGTGCTCGCGATCGACGACGCGGGGATGCTCGTGGCCTGCGGCGACGGCGCCGTGCGCGTGGCGCAGGCGCAGCCCGCCGGGCGCAAGCGCCTCGCCGCCGCCGAGTGGCAGCGCGGGCGCGGCATCGCCGTCGGCGACCGGCTTGGCGCCTGACGCGGTGCCGGTGGTGCACGCCGTCACCGACGACGACGTGCTCGCGCGGGAGGACGCGCTCGACCGCCTCCGCGCAGTGATGCGCGCCCTCGGCGCGCGCGGCGCGCTCCACCTGCGCGGCCCGCACACCCCCGCGGCGCGACTCTTCGGCCTGGCCGTGCCGCTCGTGGCGGAGCAGCAGCGCTCGGGCGCGTGGCTGGTGGTGAACGATCGCGTGGATCTCGCGCTCGCCGCGGGAGCGCACGCCGCGCAGCTCACCTCCCGCTCCCTCACCGTGCGCCAGGCGCGCGCCCTCGCGCCCGTGCGCACGCTGCGCCTGGGCGCGAGCGTGCACGACGCGAACGAGGCGAACTTCGCCGCGAAGGACGGCGCCGACTGGCTCGTGGCGGGCCACGTCTTCGAGACGCCGTCGCATCCCGGCGCCCCGGGGCGCGGGCTCGGGCTCATCCGCGGGATCCTCGCCTCCGCCGCCGCGCCGGTGATCGCCATCGGCGGCATCGTGCCGGCGCACGTGGCGATGCTCGTCGCGGCGGGGGCGCACGGCGTGGCGGCGATCCGC
>DATKOH010000259.1:0-9388 GCA_035524735.1 Gemmatimonadaceae bacterium | reverse complement strand
GACGCGGTGGTGCGCTCGCTCACCGTGGCGATGAAGGGGAGCGCCGCGATGATCATCCCGCTCCTCCGGCTCAAGGCGAACGACCCGTACAACGCGATCCACGCGATCAACGTCGCGGTGCTGGTGATGGCGCTCGCCGAGCGGATGGGGCTCGGCAACCGCGACGTGCACGAGTTCGGGATGGCGGCGCTGCTCCACGACCTGGGGATGGCGAAGGTGCCGCGCGAGCTCGTGGTCAAGCCGATCGAGCTCACCGATGAGGAGCGCCGCATCATCGAGCGCCACCCGGTGGATGGCGCGCGCATCATCCTCATGAGCGACAAGCGCATGGAGCTCGCGGCCGCGGTGGCGTACGAGCATCACCTGCGCCCCGACGGCACGGGCTATCCGCAGGGGCTCTTCCGCCGGCCGATGCACCTCGCGAGCAAGATCACGCGCATCTGCTCCGTGTACAACGCGCTCCGCATCCCGCGCGCGCACCGGAACCCCTATCCCGCCACGCAGGCGCTGCTCTTCATCGACGAGCGCGCGGGGAGGGAGTTCGACAAGGAGATCGCCGGCGAGTTCACGAAGATGATGCGGCGCCTCGAGCCGAACATCCGCGAGGTGACGCGCGAGGAACGCCTGCTCACCCCCGCGCTGGGCATGGCGCCGATCAAGCCGGGGGAAGGGGAGTACTGAGCGGCGGGGAGGGGTGTGCAAGCGAGCGGTAGTGGGGCGTCACAAGGGAAAGCGATGGCTGCTGGCTCACGGCTGACGGCTGATCCACGATGACCGACATCGACCGGCTCTTCCGCACGTACAACGACATGCTCGTGCGCTATCTCACGCGCCGTCTCGGGGACCGGGACTGGGCGGAGGAGGTGGCGCAGGAGACGTTCGTGCGGGCGCTGCGGCAGGAGTCGATCGAGCACGAGCGGGCGTGGCTCTTCACGGTGGCGAACAA
This sequence comes from Gemmatimonadaceae bacterium, assembly GCA_035524735.1. GTDB lineage: Bacteria > Gemmatimonadota > Gemmatimonadetes > Gemmatimonadales > Gemmatimonadaceae > DATKOH01. The sequence continues at coordinate 8,442 of DATKOH010000259.1, read as the reverse complement.
CCTCGTGCGCGACGACGCGCGGAAGGACGCGCGCCGCCGGCGGCACCTGGAGCTGCTGCGCGAGGAGACGCGGGATGACGCCGTGGAGCCGGAGCCGCTGGGCGCCGAGCGCGCCGAGGAGACGGCGATGGCGCGGCGCGCGGTGGATGCGCTGGCCGAGCGGGACCGGCTCGCGCTGCTGATGCGGGAGGAGGGGCTGGACTACCACGAGATCGCGGCCGCGCTCAAGCTGTCGGTGGGATCGGTGGGCACGACGCTGTCGCGGGCGCGGCGGCGGCTGGTCGAACACTACGAGGCGCTGCAGCGGGAGCCGCGCCGGGGCGGGGGACATGCGGCATCTTGACGAGGGGACGATCCACGCGTGGCTCGACGGCGCGCTCTCCGAGGAGCAGGAGCGCCAGGCCGAGTCGCACGCCGCGCGCTGCACGCCGTGCGCGGTGGCGGTGGCCGACGCGCGCGGGCTGATCGCCGCGTCGTCGCGGATCCTGTCGGCGCTGGACGATGTGCCGTCGGGGGTGCTCCCCGCGGGGAGCCGCGCCACGCCGTCGCCGCGCGCGCCGTCGGCGCCGTTGGCGCCGCGCCCGCGCGGCGAGCCGCGGCGGTGGACCGGCTGGCCGGTGCGGATCGCGGCTTCGATCGCGGTGGTGGCGACGGGCACGATCCTCGTGCTGCGGAACGGCGCGCCGACGATGGAGGATGCCACGCGCGCCAAGGCGCCGTCGCCCCTCCCGCCGGGAATCACGCTCCAAGCGACGCCCGCCGAGATGCCCGACACCACCGGATTCGCCGGGGCGAACGCCCCGTCAGCGGCGGACGAGAAGAAGGCGAACGTCGCGGGACGCCTCGGCGAGGCGCCGTCCGGCGGGGCGGTCTCCGGCTCGGCGCCGGCCGCCGCAGGAGAGCGCGACGCGCTCGCGGCGAAGGCGGAGCAGAAGCCGGCGGCCGCGGCGCAGGTGCCCGCCGCGCCCGCTGTGCCGGGCGCGTCGATCGCCTCGAACGAGGCCATGGCGGCGGGAGCGCCGGCCGCGGCGCCCGCGAAGCGCCTCGCGCCGGATTCCGAGAGCCTGCGCCAGCTCGACAGCGGCGTCGCCACGCGCGCGCCGAAGATGAAGGTGCAGCAGCAGGGCCCGCCGGCGCCGCCGAGCGCGCAGATGGCGGACATGGCGCGCGCCACGGTGCCCGCATCCCTGCGTCTCGTGAGCGAGCAGCAGGACAACGGCGCGGCGCGGCTGGTCGTGCGGCGCGTCTACGAGGTGCGTCCCGGCCTGGAGGTGACGCTCGCGATGGTCGCGCCGCCGGCCGCGCCGCGCGCCGCGCGCGCGGAGAGCGCGGAGAGCGCGTCCGACTCGGGCGGCGGCGCGCGGCGCGCCGACGAGCCGGCGCCCTTCCCGGAGGAGCAGCCCGGCGTGAATTCCATCGAGTGGAGCGACTCCGCGGGGACGCGCTTCCGCCTCAGCGGGCCGCTCCCCCTGGATTCGCTGCGGTCGCTGCGGGCGCGGCTGCCGGGTCCGCCGATCCGCCAGCGCTGAGTTCGCCGTCGGGCACGGGGCCGTCCTCGCGCAGCGCGCGGAGCACGGTGTCCCCCGCGGCGAGCGCGCCGAGGATGACGTACAGGTAGAAGGTGTAGAAGCGCCACCAGATGAGCGCCGCGCCGAAGATGCGGGCCGGGATCGCGGGGCCGAGCGCGGCCTTGAACGCGACCTCGATCGCGCCGCCCCCCGCGGGCACCGGCGCCACGACGCCGCCGTACGTGAGCGCGATCGGCCAGAGGATGAGCGGCGCGAGCTTGTCCGGCGGCCCGAACGAGTAGACGATCACCGGCAGGATCGCGAGCCGGAGCGCCACGTGCGCGATCGAGGCGAGCAGCGCGGCGGTGAGGAATCCCCAGCGCACGTCGCGCATCCCCTCGATCCCCGCGCGCAGCTGGCGCAGCGAGAGCTGGATGCGCCGCCAGCGGACGGCGTGCAGCCCCAGCCAGCGCGCCCACGCGGGGGGCTTCCCGCTCGCGTGCCGCCGCGACAGCGCGAAGCCGAACGCGCCGAGGCCGAGCACGAACACGGCGTACATCGCCACGAGCCCCGCCATGCCGAGGATCATCGTCCCCGAGCTGCGGAAGACCACGAACATCGCCGCCGCCACGAGCGCGAGGGTGACCATCTCCAGGAAGAGCTCGGCGAAGATCACGAGGATGATGCTCGCCGAGGGCATCCCCGCCTCGGACATGATCAGGAAGCGCGCGGGCTCGGCGCCGGTGCGCGCCGGCGTGATCGCGGCGCCGAAGTCGCCCCCCGCGCTCGCGCGCAGCGCGGTGCCGTACGTCATCGGGATGCGCAGCGCCGCCGCGCTCAGCCGCACCTTCGCGCCGCGTGCGCCCAGCTCGAGGAGCGCGATCGCCAGGAGCAGCGCCTGCGTGCCGATCGACGGCCACACGGTCATCTGCGCCGCGGGCCAGGACGACTCCACGATGTAGATGGAGACGGTGATCGCCGCGGCGAAGGAGATCGCGACGAGCGCCCACCGGAAGGGCGTCACGGGGGCGGCGCCGTGGTCACCGGTCGCGCGCCGCCTCGAGCAGCGACATGCGCGTCGCGCCGGGGTAGGGGGCCGAGCCCTTGAACGCGGCCCAGAGCTCGCGGTTGAAGGCGTCCTCGTCGGCGCGGTCGGCGGCGCTCAGGTCGAGCTGGGGGGCGCCGCGAGACGCGGTGCCGCGCCCCGCCGCCGGCGGATTGCGCTCGTCGAGGCGCTGCGCGGGCACGAGCGCCGCGTACGGCGTGAGGTCGGCGCTGTCGGCGAAGATGCCGCGCAGCGGGCGGCCGTAGAAATCGAACTGCGAGAGCGGCGGCAGGTGCAGGATGTCGACGATCGTCGCGATCACGTCGCTCGTGTTCGTGAAACGGTGCACCGTGCCGGGGCGCGAGTACGCCGACACCGCGAACATCACCGAACGGTGCGAGTCCACGTGGTCGGGGCCGTTCTGCGCGTCGTCCTCCACCACGAACACCACCGTGTTCTTCCAGAAGCGCGACCGGGAGAGCGCCTCCACGACGCGGCCGAGCGCGAGGTCGTTGTCGGCGAACGCCGCGCGCGGGGAGATCGCGCCCGCCCGCAGCCCCGACGTGTGATCGTTGGGGAGGCGCATGATGACCAGCGCCGGCATCTCCCCCGTGCGCTCCCACGCGGCGAAATCCTTGAGCCAGACATCCACGCGCCGCTGGTCCGGGATCGCGAGGTCGAAGGCCGAATAGTCGGGGTTCACGTGGCCGGCGAGCACCTTCTTGGTGCCCTGCCAGCCGTGCGTGAGCGTGTCGTAGTAGGTGAACTCGCCGTAGTCGCGGAACGTCGCGCCCCCGCGCGCGGCGGCGTCCCAGAGATAGCCGTTGCCGGGCTCGTTCACGTCGTCGTCGGGGACGCCCTCCTCGCCGCGGTTCGTCCCCTCGTAGTCGTAGTCGCGCCCCTGGCCGGCGTACTCGAGCGCCACGGTCTTCTCCACGTAATCGGCGGCGTACGACGCGGACGACCAGTTGTGCCCGTCGGCGCTCACCTCCGCGTTCACGAAGAAGCGGTCGAAGGCGCCGAAGCGCTCGGCGAGCGCGTGATGATTGGGCGCGGACGCGCGCGTGAAGTACAGCAGGCTCGTGTCGCCATCGACCGCGGGGAGGTCGCTCAGCACCTGGTCGAAGGTGCGGTTCTCCTTGATGATGTAGATCACGTGCTCGAAGGGCGGATAGTGCGCCGCGCCGCGCGCGGGCTGGTCCCATCCGTTCGCGCGCATCACGCGCGCGGTGAGCGGGGAGAGGGAGAGCGAATCACGCAGTGCGCCGGTGACCGTGGTCACCGTGCCGCGCAGCTGCCCCAGCGTGTACGGATGCTTCGCCGCACCGCTCGGGCTCGTGGGGGACGGGTCCCCCGGGTTGGGCAGCGTGCCGCGTCCCTTCGCGTTCAGCACCACGAGCGTGTCGCCGCGCGCCGCCACCGCCACGGGATACCAGCCCACCGGGATGCGCGCGATGAGCGCGTCGCGCCCCGTCGCCGCGGCGACCCCGGAGGTGGCCGCGGAGAGATCGAAGAGCGCCACGGCGTTGGCGTCCGCCTCGCCCACGTAGAGCCGCGTGCCGTCGGCGGAGAGCGCGAGCGCGTTCGGCGTGCTCCCCTCGCCGGGGCCCGCGGGAGGCGGATCCCTGAGCACGGCCACCGGCGCGCGGCGGCGCGTGTCGATCACCGTCACGCGATCGGTGCTGGCGCTCGCCACGTACAGCCGCGCGCCGTCGGGGCTGAGCACCATCGCCGACGGATGCCGCCCCGCGGGGATGCGTCCCGCGGGCACGAGCGCGCCCGCCGCCCCCTCCACGAAGCGCGACACGAAATCGGCCCCCCACGCCGACACGTACACCGTCCCATCCGGCGCCACGGCGACGCCGTACGGATAGCGCCCCGCGGCGAAGCGCTGCAGCACGCGCCGCCCCGTCACGTCCACCACCGCGAGGGAATCGGCGAGATCCTCCGCCACGTAGAGCAGCGCGCCGGTGCGCGACCAGGCGATCCGTGCGGGATAGCGCGATCCCTTCGGCGCGCGGTCGGCGCCGAGGCGGATGCTGTCGACGAGGAGCGCGAATCCATCGCGCCACGAGAAGAGGTAGATCAGGTCGGTGTAGCCGCCCGACGCCGCGAGCCACTTGCCGTCGGGGGAGAAGGCGACGCCCATGAAGGCGCCGCCGAGCGGGAGCGTCTGCGTGATGCGTCCCGTCTGCCGGTCGAAGATCTGCAGCCCGCGCGTGAGGTAACCGCTCAGCATCAGCGCGGCATCGCGTCCGTCGGGGGAGACGGCCATCGAGAGCGGCAGGTTGCCGGCATCGACGGACGTGCCCGCGGGATCGAGCCGCACGCCGGTGGGAAGGCGCCGGTGCGCCGAGTCGGGGACGCTGGCCGGAGCGCCAGCGGGCGCCCCCGCGCCGCCGCACGCGCCGAGGGCGGCCGCCGCGGCGAGCAGCACCGCGCCCCGGCGCACGCGCCGCCCCGCGCGCCCGAGCGCGCTACTCACAGGTCCACCGCAGGGTGACGGAGAGATGCGCACGGTGACTCTCGTGCTTCTTCGCGCCCATCTTGATGAAGTTCTGCGCCGTGATCGTCCCCGAGCGGCCGAGCGGGTCGGTGATGCGCGCGCGCCCGGTGCCGTCGGCGTAGTCGTGACTGTGCACCGTCACCTGGAAGTTGCCGATGCGCGAGTGCGCGCGGGCGCGCGTGTAGATGTTGCCCACCGGCACGGCGCCATCGGTGCCGTTGTAGATCGTGAAGCCGATGCGCGCGTCGCGGCGGATCGCCTCCACCTGGAGCAGCCGCTCCCCGTTGCTCTCGCTCACCACGCAGGAGAGCTGGAATCCGCTGTCCGCCGCGTAGCGCTCGGCGCCGGTGATGTGCACCGTGAGCGGCGACGGCCCGGCGGCGGCCCTCGCGGCGGCGCGCGCCGAGTCCGCGGGGGTGGGGCGGTTCATCGTGTCCATGCGGATCCCAGGCAGGGGCGCGAGCGCGGTGTCCGCGGCGGGCGACTTCCGCGGCGGCTTGGGGAGCAGGTCGCAGCCCGCGAGGAGGAGCGCGGCGAAGAGGAGCAGGGAACGGTTCACGGGGTGGCCGGTGGGGTGAACGGCGGGATGTCCCAGAACTCGACGGTGTTCTTGTCCGCGATCGGGATGGCGAGGCGCTGCCGGCGGGTGTCGACGCCGAAGTCGCCGGGGGCGCTGAAGCCCTTCACGGTGTACTCCTCGGCGGCGAAGCGGATCATGATCGCGTGCTCGGCGCGGCTCGAGACGATGAGCCGGCCGTCGGCGAGGAGCTGCACGCCGTCCATCTGCTTCGCGCCGAAGCCGATCGTGCGCGGCTGCGCGTCGCCCGGGCGCCAGGCGAGGATGCGCGCCCCGCCCCACTGCACGATGATGAAGCGGTTCCCGCGCGCGTCCCACGTGATGCCGCTCGGCGCGCCGAGGGAGTCGCTGTGCACCGCGACGGAGGCGCGGCGGCCGGCGCCGATCCGGAAGATGCGGTTCCCGTGCGCGGCGTCGGACCGGCCGCCGGGGCCGGCGTCGGTGACGTAGAGCGCGCCGTCGGGCCCCACGGCAATGCCGCTGAGGAAGGCGGCGCCGAGGGGCTTGAGGTCCACCGTCGCGAGCGGCGCGCCGGTGCGCGCGTCGAAGGCGCGCACCGCATCGATGTCCGCCGCCCAGAGCGTGTCGCCGGTGATCGCGAGTCCCTTCGGCGCATCGAGCTTCGCGCCGCCGCGCCCGCCGGCGATGAAGCGCAGCGAGTCCACCGTGCCGTCGGGGCGCACGCGGGAGATGAAGCCGTTGCCATCCTTCGCGCCGGGGGCGCCGTCGACGTTCGACACGAAGACCACATCGAGCGCGGGATCGTAGCGCGCCGACGCCGGCTCGCGGAATCCGGCGGCCGTTCCCGCGGGCTTGGGCGCGTTCGCGATCGTGTTCGCCTTGCGCACGGCCGCGACGGAGTCGGCGGCGAGGCGCCGGCCATCCTCCACCCGGCAGGCGGCGATCGCGAGGACGAAGAGGAGGGTCGGTCGCGCGAACGGCATGGCGGATCGTCTCCTGAGGGGAACTCGACCACGGAAGTAGCGCGCCGCGCCGGATGCCGTCAAGCGGGGACGCGACGGGGGCCCGCCGCAAGCGCGACGGGCCCCCGAAGACCGCGGAAGCGCGGGACTAGTGGTGGTAGCCGATGCCGATGCCGATCAGCCAGCCGCTCGCCTTGAACTTCTCGGGGTTCGACGAGTCGTCGTTGGAGAACTTGGTGCCCGACGCCTGGTCGAAGTAGTTCACGAAGGGAACGAGCACGAGCCCGCCCTGCGCGATCGTCCAGTCGTAGCCGACGCCGAGGCCCCAGGCGAAGCCGCCTTCGTGCCCGATGTCCTGGTTCAGTGTCGCGTTGATGTAGCCGAGATAGAGCTTGGCGTGGAAGTTGTTCGTCTCCGACGGATAGAACGCCAGCACGCCCGAGTACATCATCGTGTTGTAGTTGAACTTGGTGCTGCTCACCGTGGCGCTCGACCAGAAGACGTCATCCTCGAAGCCGAGGCGGAACTTCGGGCTGAGCGTGCCGCCGAAGGCGAGGTAGCCGGCGAAGCCGCTCTTCAGGCTGCTCGACAGGTCGCTGAGCTGGTCGCCCTGGTCGCCCTTGAGATCGACCGACCCGTACGCGCCGCCGACGCTGACGTAGAAGCCCTGGCGCGTCGAAGCCTGCGCGAATGCGGTGGAGGCGCTGGCGGCGGCGAGCGCCACGAGCGCGACGGCGAAGATGATCTTGCGCATGGAACCTCCGGTTGGAGTGCCCCCGCGGAGATATCCGCGGGAGGGATGCAGTTCCCGCTGCGATGGACGCTAATGGGTCCGGCCCCCCGCGCAAGCGCACTTTCCCGGGGCGGCCGCCCGGATATGGACGCCCGGCATGGGCGCCGGGGCACGCGCCGGGTGGTACGGGCGGCTCGCCGGCGCGGGTGGGAAACAGATGGCGCGAATCCCGCCGGTCAGCGCGCGGGCGCCTCCGCCTCCGATCCCTTCGCGGGCACGTCCGATCCCGCCGCCTCGCGGCGCGCCGCCCGGAGCATGCCGACCGCCGTGTAGATCACGACAACGATCACCAGCCAGCGGATCCAGTAGAGGTTCAGCCCGCTCACCAGCGTCGCTGCGATGATCACTGCGGGGATGCCGCCTGCAAGGAGCCCTAGAGAGGCCTTCAGGTCGAAACGTTGAGCCTTCATGAATCGCGCGCTGGCCACCGGCATGAGGAAGGCGCAGGAGCCCATCATGATGGGGTAGGCGGCGTGCTCATCCATGCCGAGGAGCGATACGAGGATCATGCAGGGGGCGTAGAGCCCGATCCCAAGGGTCATCAGCGCGCCGAGTAGCACGTTGACGGCGACGGCGATCGCGAGCTTGGGGCCGTCCAGGGCGAGCAGGTCGCCGCCGGCGACGACAGGGTGCAGCTGCTTGAAAAGCATGAGCAGCACCGCCGCGAGGAGCGCGAGCCCCATGCCGAGCTGCACCCTGCGCCGCGACCAGGACGACACGATGCCGGCGCCGAGGAAGGAGCCGGCCACCGCGGCCGCGATCATGCTGATGAGCGTGAGCGGCGCGACGTTCACGAGCTTGGTGAAGATGAAGGCCTGCACGATGGTGGGGAGGGTGTGCCCCACGTTCAGCGTGCCGGGGATCTGCTCGTCAGGGACCATCCTCCACCGCCGAAAGATCGCGGTAGTGGTGGCGAAGGATCCGATACCGAGTGTGTCGAGGAAATTTGTGAAGAACCCCGTACCGAACCGGCCCGCTGCGGCAGGGGCCGCACGTGCCATCAGGGCCAGGTAGAAGACCGCGAAGGCGGCCAGGGCGAGCAGGAGGAGGTCCTTGGAGTCCATGCAGGACGGGGGGCAGTGGGAGGGGA
>DATKOH010000258.1:0-3758 GCA_035524735.1 Gemmatimonadaceae bacterium | reverse complement strand
GCGAGCGCGGCGTGGTCCGGCTCGCGCTCCGGCAGTTCGACGCGCACCGGCCAGCGCACGCGGCGGCTGCCCACGCGCCCGGTCACGTAGATCGTGCCGCGCGCGGGGCTCGTGTAGCGCGCGATGACGTCGATGGTCTGCCCCGCGAAGAGGTCGGGGAGCTTCGACGGATAGGCGTCCTCCACCGGGAGGCCGTTCCAGTCGACGGCCGCGTCCACGAGCACGGGGCTGTCGATCGCGTCGAAGAGGCGCGAGACGCCGCGGTCGACGTAGCCGCTGTCGCGCGGGATCATGACGAAGCTCTCGCCGCCCCCCACCTCGCCGATGCCGTCGATGAGATAGCGGTTCACCGCGCTGCCGATGCCGAAGCCGAAGAAGCGGGCGTCGCCGCGGTCCTGCTTGATCGTGGACAGGATGCGCGTCTCATCGCCGACGTAGCCGTCGGTGAGGAAGACGTACATCTGCACGTAGCGCGCATCGTGCCGCGCGTGCAGCGCGCGTTCGACGCCGGCGAGCATCTCCGTGCCGCCGCCCGCGTTCAGGTGCGCGAGGAAGGCCTTGGCCGCCGCGACGTTCTCGCGCGTGCCGAGCTGCGCCGACTCCCAGAGCTGCGCGTTGCCGCTCGCGAAGTAGACGATGTTGAAGCGGTCGTCGGGGCGCAGCCGGTCGAGCGACGCGAGCACGAGCTTCCGCGACATGTCGATCGGCAGCCCCATCATGCTGCCGCTCACGTCCATGATGAAGGTGATCTCGCGCGGCGTGACCTGCTCGTCGCGCGCCTGCGCCGGCGGCTGCATCTGCAGCGTGAGGAAGCCGTCCCCCGCGCCGTCGCGGTGGGCGAGCACGCCGAACTGCGTCTCGTCGCCCGCCACGCTCCAGCGGAGGACGAAATCGCGGTTGGGGATGGAGTCCCCCGCGGCCAGGCGGATCACGCGCCGGCTCTCGCCGGGGCGCGCGACCTCCACGTGGTGCGTGGGGATGTCGAGCTTCGTCACGGGGAGCCCTGCGTCGAGCGTGACGGTGAGCGCGATGTCGTGGCCGGAGCGCTGTCCGGGCTTGAGCACGGGGGGAGTGATCCTCGACGCGTCGGGCACGACGTCGGTGTTCGGCGCCCAGCCGCCCCCCTGTTCGCCGGCGCCGGTGCCGCCGCGGTGATCGTCGCCGGCGAAGGTCGCGTTCCCCTTCGCGTTCCCCGGGATGTAGCGCGGGCCCACGACCATCGGGAACACCCACTCGTACTCGCCGTGCTCGTACGGGAGCCGCTCGAAGTACGTGATCTTGATGTCCACGTGCCCGCCGGGCTCGATGTTCGCGACGCTCTGCGTGAAGATGTTCGGCCGCTCCTGGGTGAGGAGGCTCGCGGTCTGCCCGCGCGCGCGCGCCTCGCGGTAGATGCGCTCCGCCTCCTCGCGCGGGCGCACGACGCCCATGATGCGGCGGCCCCCCACCTCCATGAGGAAGTCGTTCACCGCCGCCATCGACGGGAGCGGGAAGACGTACACGGCCTCGATCACATCCTTGAACGGATTCGTGTACTGCTGCGTGACCACGGTGCGCGCGAGGTAGCCGGAGATCTCGGCGTCCACCTGCGTGTGACGCAGGGGGAACTCGCCGGCGATCTCGCCGTCGGGAGTGCGCGCGCGGAGGGTGCCCTGGGTGGCGGGGAGCGCCGCGGCATCGCGCACGGTCGGCCCGGGGCGGTTCCCCTTCGACGGACCATCGGCGCGCATCGCCTTCCGTTCGACGACCACCACTTCGTCGGCCTGCTCGAGCTTGTCGTCCAGCTCGCCCGGCATCGGTGCGGCGGGCGCGCGCCCGGCGACCGCACCGGTGACGCTCGCGGCGTCCGCCGCGGAGGAGGGCGCGACGTTCACGGTCATGCCGAGCTTCTCGTGTGTCGTGGCGACGCCCGCGCCGGTGACCACCACCTGCCGCAGCGCGATCGGATGCGACTTGAGCGTGAAGTCGGCCGTGACCGTGCGCCCCGCGGCGAGCAGGACCTTCCGGTCCTTCGTCTCGTACCCGACGAGCCGCACCGCGAGCGTCATCGAGTCGTGCGCGATGCGCGCGGCGGGCACGACGATCCGGTAGCGGCCGTCCCCCTTGGTGAGCGAGCCGATGCCGATCCCCTGGAAGAACACCGACGCCGCCTCGAGCGGCGCCCCTGCCTCCGACTTGACCACTCCCGTCACCACCGCGCTCGAATCCGCCGCGCGGCGCGCGGCGAGCGCCACGGGCGCCGCTGCCGGGAAGGCGAGCAGCCCCGCGAGCGGCACGATGGCCAGCATGAACATGCGACGCATAACGACCTCCTCTTCCGGGTCCTGCGCGGCCGCCCCGTGCGGACCGCTCCGACAGGGGGACGCCGACGGCGCGTTCGCTTGCACACCCCCGCGCGCGTTCCATAGCTTCACGAGGTGAGCGAGCTCGTCCTCCCGCCCGTGCGCGCCGCGTTCCGCGCGATCGCCACGACCGTCGTTCCCGAGGCGGCCGCGCTGGACGAGAACGGCTGGGCCGAGGCGGAAGCACTGGTGGAGCGCACGCTCGCCGCGCGCCCCGCCGCCATCCGCCGGCAGCTGCAAATGCTCATCCGCGCGATCGACCTTCTTCCGCTGCTGCGCTACGGCCGGCGATTCACCGCGCTCGATGCGGCGCGGCGCACGCGCGTGCTGCTCGCCTTCCAGGATTCGCCGCTGCTCCTGCTCCGCCGCGGGCTCTGGGGGATCCGCACGCTCGTGATGCTCGGCTACTACGCGCGCCCCGCGGCGCGCGCGGCGGTGGGTTATCGCGCGGACCCGCGGGGCTGGGAGGCGCGGCGATGATCGAACGCGACTACGACATCGTGATCATCGGCTCCGGCGCCGGCGGCGGCACGGTGGCGGCCGAGCTCGCGCCGCTCGTGAAGCAGGGCGTGCGCGTGCTCGTGCTCGAGCAGGGGCCGCGCGTGGCGGCGAACGAGATGACGGGGCAGGAAGTGGAGATGGCCGGCGCGCTCTACGCCGACGACGGCGGCTTCCTTACCGCCCAGGGCACGATGTCGCTCGCCTTCGCGCGCGCGTACGGCGGCTCCACGCTCGTGTACACCGGCACGTCGCTCGTCGTCCCGGAGCGCGTGATCCGCCACTGGAACGTGCCCGGGCTCGCGCACGACGACATCGTGGCACGCAGCGCGAAGTACCTGGCGCAGAACAACGTCCACAGACTTCCGTCCGAAGAAGTGAACGAGAACAACCGCTTGTTCGTGGCGGGGTGCGAGGCCGCGGGCTATCACGCGGAACAGTTCCCGGTGAACGTGCGCGGCTGCAAGGGCTCGAGTCTCTGCAACCTCGGCTGCCCGAACGGCGCGAAGATGGGCACGCACGCGGTGCAGCTGCCGGCGGCCGAGCGCGGCGGCGTGGAGGTGGTGACGCGCGCCGAGGTGCGCACGATCGAGGAGCGCGCGGTCACCGTGCGCGTGCGCGAGAAGGCGGCGGGCGCCAAGGGCGCGACGGGCGAATGGCCGGCGGGCGAGTACCGGGTGCGCGCGAACGTCATAGTATGCGCGGGCGGATCGATCGGGACGCCCGCGCTGCTGCTCCGCTCCGGCTTCGGGCGCCGCCTGCCCGCGCTCGGCGCCGGCTTCACCTGCCATCCGGCGCACATTCTGGTGGCCGAGCATCCGCGCGCGATCACGAACGACGTGGGACATCCGAAGTCGTACTATCTGGATCGCGCGGTGGAGGAGGGGTTCGTGCTCGAGACGTGCATGTACTTCCCGT
>DATKOH010000257.1:0-5222 GCA_035524735.1 Gemmatimonadaceae bacterium | reverse complement strand
GACTCGGCGCACACGCCGGTCGGCAGCACCGGCATCGTCCGCACCGACACCGTGGTGGTCGTCGCCGGCCTCACCCGCCCGCTCCCCAACGGCGGCAAGGTCGCGGACGCGCTCTACCACCCGCCGACCAACCGCATCTATCTCTCGAACATCGTCAACAACCAGCTCGAGGTCTTCGACCTCACCGACTCGAGCTTCAAGGCGCCGATCTCCACCGGCTCCCGCCCGTGGGGCATCGCCGCGCGCCCGCTCGACCACACCGGCGCGATGACCGACACGCTCATCGTGGCCAACAACGGCGGCACGCTCCTCAGCTTCGTGGACGTGAACATCGGGACGGCGCACGAGGTGTACCGCTACGCCCTGCCCAACATCATCTTCCAGACCTGCACCTCGGCGCTCCTCTTCAACACCATCGTCGAGCACTGCACGGTGCATGACTTCAGCGACCGCCCGCAGTACGTGGCCGCCACCTGCCAGGGCGCCGGCGCGTGCGGCGACCTCGTGGTCGCCTACACCACGTCGCCCACCTCGGCGCAGGCCGTCCCCTTCACCAACAAGGGCACGATCCGCTACGAGAACATCACCCGCCAGTCGTCGCACTTCTTCTTCGAGCAGGCGATCGGACAGGGGGATGCCGTCACCGTCGATACCATCCAGATCGAACGCTTCCAGTCGAGCGGCTACGGCAGCGACTCGCTCCTCGTCCCCTTCATCCAGGGGCCGTTCATCACCGGCGCCGACACGTCCTACTTCTCGGTGACCACCAACACGCCGAACGTCGCCTTCCGCGACACCACCTTCGCGCGCAACTCGGGCGACTTCAAGCGCTCCGCGTTCGGCGAGGGCGGCGCGATCGCCGGCACCTCCGGCGTGCCCAACGCCCGCGTCATGTCCTACGACGTGAACGTCGGCATGGTCCCCACCTTCATCGGCAAGGGGCACGTCTACGCGCTCCCCGTGCCGGTGATCGACGGCGGCGTCTCCCGCCCGGGCGACGTCTCCGACTTCGTGGTCAACACCGCCACGAGCGTCACCGGCATCGCCATCAACTTCGACGGCGCCACGATCGGCGTCCGTGCGGACTCCACCTATCTCATCAACAACACGCTCCGTCTGCAGGGGCTCCTCCAGACCTCCGGCGGCAACGTGGGCCTCGACTTCCACCCGAACAACTTCGGCGTCCCGCGCCCCGGCGCCACCGGCGGCACGCAGATGATGTTCACGTCGGCCTCGCAGCCCGAGATCGACGTCTGGAACACGAACAACTTCCAGCTCTGCCTCGTGATCCCCACGCGCGACCCGGTCATCGGCCCGATCAAGTCGGCGCTCGTCGCCGGCGGCGCCACGATGCTCGTCGGCGCCACGCAGTTCGGCGTGGTCGTGGTCACGATCCCGCAGGCGCAGATGACCGCCGCCTGCCCGTGACCGCACGCTAGCACCCGTTCCGAGCCGCCCGGCGCCCCTTGGTGCCGGGCGGTTCTCGTTCCCCCCCACGCGGCGTAGCTTATCCGCATGCTCCGCTTCACCACCGCCGGCGAGTCCCACGGCCCCGCGCTCCTCGCGATCCTCGAAGGGATCCCCGCGGGGCTCCCCCTTCTCGCCGCCGACATCGACGCCGACCTCGCCCGCCGCCAGAAGGGCTACGGCCGCGGCCGCCGCATGGTGATCGAGCAGGACACGGTCGAGATCCAGTCCGGCGTCCGCGCCGGCGCGACCCTCGGCTCCCCCATCGCGATGCGCATCGTCAATCGCGACTGGAAGAACTGGGAGGAGATCATGGACCCCGCGCCGCGCGAGGGCGACCCCGCGCCGCGCAAGCGCGCCGTCACCCGCCCGCGCCCCGGCCACGTCGACCTCTCCGGCATGCTCAAGTACGACCGCGCCGACGCGCGCGATCTCCTCGAGCGCGCCTCCGCGCGCGAGACCGCCGCCCGCACCGCCGCCGGCGCCGTCTGCCGCCGCTTCCTCCGCGAGTTCGGCATCGCCATCGGCAGCCACGTCCTCGACCTCGGCGGCATCGTCGCGCGCGTCCCCGACCCCCTCCCCGCCGACCTCGACGCCGCCGCCGATCCTTCCCCCCTCCGCACCCTCGATCCCGACGCGGAGCGCGCCATGACCGCCGCCATCGACAAGGCCAAGGCGGAAGGGAACACGCTCGGCGGCACGGTCGAGGTGGTCTGCACCGGCGTGCCCGCCGGCCTCGGCTCCCACGTCGCCTGGGACGCGAAGCTCGACGCGCGGCTCGCCGCCGCGATGCTCTCGATCCCCGCCGTGAAGGGGATGGAGATCGGTCCCGCCTTCGACAACGCGCGCCGCACCGGCGCCGAGGTGCACGACGAGATCGCCCTCGCCCCCGGCTCTCCCCGCACCGGCCACGTGCGCCGCCGCACCAATCGCGCCGGCGGACTCGAGGCAGGCATCACCACCGGCGAGCCGATCGTCATCCGCGCGGCCATGAAGCCCATCAGCACCCTCATGCGCCCCCTCGCCACCATCGATCTCGCCACCGGCCTCCCCGCGCAGGCGGTCGCCGAGCGCAGCGATGTGACCGCGGTGCCGGCCATGGGCGTGATCGCCGAGGCGATGGCGGCCTTCGTCATCGCGCAGGCGATGCTCGAGAAGTTCGGCGGCGATTCGCTCGCCGAGACGCGGCGCAACTTCGACGGCTATGTCGCACGCATCGCCGAGCGCATCGCCGGCGGATCGCGCTAGCCCGCACCTCGTCCTCGTCGGGCTCCCCGGGGCGGGGAAGTCCTCCGCGGCGCGGCGCGTCGCGCGGCGCACCGGCCGCCCCTTCCTGGACTTCGACGAGGAGATCGAGCGCCGCGAGGGGATGACCGTCGAGCGCATCTTCGCCGAACGCGGGGAGCCCTACTTCCGCGCGTGCGAACTCGCCCTCACGCGCGAGCTCGCGGCCGTCGGCGGCATGGTGCTCGCCCCCGGGGGCGGCTGGGTCACCAGCCCCGAGGCGGTCGCGATCCTGCGCCCGCGCGCCACGCTCGTCTACCTCCGCTTGCGCCCGGAAGCCGCCCTCGCGCGCCTGCGCCGCGCGCACCGCGTGCGCCCGTTGCTCCGCACCGACGATCCGCTCGCCACCATGCGCCGCCTCCTCGCCGAGCGCGAGCCGGCCTACCTCTCGGCGCATCACGTCATCGACATCGCGCGGACGACCCCCTCCGCCCTGGTGGCGGAACTCGCGAGGCTGGCCGGGGGTTGACGCCTGCCGGGGCTGGGAGCCACCTTGACGGCCCTACTATACTATTGCCCCTCAATGGGCCCCCTGGGGCGCTCCGGCGCCCCGTGGCCCAACGAATCGGTAACGTACGGCCCGCTGGATTGTCCAATCCTTGAAGCTCCGGCAGCCCTCCCTTCGCCCCACCGTCCACGGCATGACCTTCCGCGTCCTCGGTCCGCACGAACGCGCGCGATTCTCCCCCGATGCCTGGGGGCACCTCATGGCGATCTCGAGCGCCGGGCTGGTCACGCCCGAGGAGTTCGAGTCGATCATCGAGCGCGCGCTCGCGCAGATCGAGGGACGGATCGCGCTCGATGACCTCCGCGCGCTCATGGAGGGCGCGGGCTTCATCGACGACGGGCTCGGCGGCGACAACGTGACGGTGCACTAGATGGCGACCAAGAAGCGCACGACCACCCGGAAGCCCGCCGCGAAGAAGCCGGCCGCGAAAGCGAAGCCGGCGCCGAAGCGGCGCGCCCCCGCCCCCGCGGCGGCGCCCGCCGCTCGCCCCCCGGCGCGCGGCGCGGCCGCCGTGAAGGGCAAGCCCGCCGGCAAGGGCAAGGCGGCCGCCAAGGGAAAGGCGGGCGCCAAGACCCCGGTCATCGCGATCCCCGCCGACATGGACCTCGCCCCCTTCAAGGGGCGGAAGCTCGTCATCGTCGAGTCCCCCGCGAAGGCGAAGACGATCGGGAAGTACCTCGGCGCCGACTATCGCGTGCGGGCCACCGTCGGCCACGTGCGCGACCTCCCCGAGAAGGGGCTCGGCATCGACATCGAGAACGGCTTCGCGCCGCGCTACGTTCCCGTCGTGGGGAAGGAGCGCACGCTGCAGGAGCTGCAGGGCGCGGCGTCGGTCGCATCGCACGTCTACCTCGCCACCGACCCCGACCGCGAAGGGGAAGCCATCGCCTGGCACGTCGCCGAGTCGATCGCGCGCCCCAAGGGTGTGCCGGTGCAGCGCGTCCTCTTCCACGAGATCACCAAGGACGCGGTGCAGCAGGCGATCAAGCGCGCCGGCAGAATCGACGAGCGCAAGGTGAACGCGCAGCAGGCGCGCCGCGTGCTCGACCGCCTCGTGGGCTACAAGGCCAGCCCCCTCCTCTGGAAGACGGTGAAGAAGGGACTCTCCGCCGGCCGCGTGCAGACCGTCGCCCTCCGCCTGATCGTCGAGCGCGAGCGCGAGATCCGCGCCTTCAAGCCGGTGGAGTACTGGACCATCGACGCGCTCCTCGAGAAGAACGCGCAGAAGTTCACCGCCAAGCTCCACCAGGTGGACGGGAAGAAGCCGGAGATCGGCAGCGGCGCCGCCGCCGAGGCGATCCTCAAGGACCTCCGCGGACGCAAGCACATCCAGGTCACCGAGGTGCGGAAGCGCGAGCGCCGGAAGAATCCGTCGGCCCCCTTCACCACGAGCACCCTGCAGCAGGAGGGGGCGAAGAAGCTCTCCTTCGGCTCGCGCAAGACGATGCGCGTCGCGCAGGACCTGTACGAAGGCATCGAGCTCGGGAAGGAGGGCTCGGTGGGCCTCATCACGTACATGCGCACCGACTCCACGCGCGTGGCGCCGAGCGCCGCCGAGGCGGCGCGCGACTTCCTCAAGGCCGCGTACGGTGCCGCCTCGCTCGCGCACGAGCCGCAGCTCTACGGCAAGGCGGGCCAGGCGAACACGCAGGACGCGCACGAGGCCGTGCGCCCCACCGATCCCGCGCGCCGCCCCGAGGACGTCAAGAAGTACCTCTCCCCCGAGCAGTTCAAGCTCTACGAGCTCATCTGGAAGCGCTTCATGGCGTCGCAGATGGCGCCCGCCGTGTTCGACACCACCACGGTGGACTTCGACCTCGGCCGCTACCTGTTCCGCTCCACCGGCTCCGTGGTGAAGTTCGAGGGCTTCCTCGCGCTCTACCGCGAGACGCACGAGGAAGGGGAGGGACGCGCGCTCGAGGATGAGCAGGCGCTCCCGGTGCTGGAAGCGAAGGAGAACGTG
>DATKOH010000256.1:0-2781 GCA_035524735.1 Gemmatimonadaceae bacterium | reverse complement strand
GCGAAGCTCGAGGGCGCGCCGCGCGTCTGGTACGTCGGCCCGCGGCGCTCGCTCACCGGCCTCAACGCCGACGAGTGGATGGCGTGCAAGCCGGGGAGCGCGCTCGCGATCGTGTCCGCGCTCGCCGGCACGACGTCCGTGGCCGCCGCGGCGCAGGCGAGCGGCGTGCCGGCCACGCAGATCCAGCGCCTGAAGGAGGAGCTCGCGGGCAAGCCCAGCCTCCTCCTCGCGGGCGCGCGCGGCGGCAAGGCCACCGAGCTCGCGCTCGCCGTGAACGCGCTCAACAAGCAGCTCGGCAACGTGGGCGTCACGGTGCTGCCCTCGAAGCCGGTGACCGCCTTCGACGGCCTTGCCACCGACGCCGACGTGCACGACGCGCTCGCGCGCATGGCCGCGGGGCAGGTGCCGATCGCCTTCGTGCGCGGCGTGAACCCCGTCTTCTCGTCGCCGGCGGGGGCGAAGGCGGCGGACGCCTTCGCGAAGGTCCCGTTCAAGGTCAGCTTCTCGAGCTACCGGGACGAGACGTCCGAGATGTGCGATCTCGTGCTCCCCGACCACCACGCGCTCGAGAGCTGGGGGGACGCGCAGGCGATGGCCGGCGCGTACACGCTGCAGCAGCCGGGGATGGATCCGGTGTACGACACGCGGCAGACCGCGGACGTGCTGATCGCGCTGGCGAAGGCGAACCCGAAGACGGCGCCGGCCGCCGCCGCGGCGGACTACCGCTCGTGGCTCATCGCGCGCTATCCGGGGGGCGCCGCCGCCTTCACGCAGGCGCTCGTGAAGGGCATCGGCACCGGATCGCCCGCGAAGAGCGGCGCGAAGCGCGCGGCCGCGAAGAGCGCACCGCCGGCGGCCGGCCTCGAGCAGACCACGGGCGATCTCACGCTCTTCGTCTACCCGTCGCCCACGCTCACCGACGGCAGCGGCGCGAACAAGCCCTGGCTGCAGGAGCTCCCCGACCCGGTCACCAAGATCCTCTGGCAGACGGTGGTGGAGATCCACCCCGCCACCGCGAAGCGGATGGGGATCGACGCCGGCGACATCGTGACGGTGCAGAGCGCGACGGGCACGCTCACCGCGCCCGCCTACCTCTATATGGGGCTGCAGCCCGACACGGTGGCGATCGCCTTCGGCAACGGGCACACCGCGTACGGGCGCTACGCCAAGGGCATCGGCGCGAACCCCGGGGCGCTCCTCCCCGCGGCCTTCGACCCGAAGTCGGGGGCGGCGGCGTGGGTGTCCACGAAGGTGCAGGTCGCGAAGACGGGGGCGTACGCGCCGCTCGTCACCACCGAGGGCTCGGCCCGGCAGCACGGCCGCGGGATCGCGCGCGCCGTCACGGTGGAGGAGCTGCACGAGAAGCCCGAGATGGAGGCGCCGATGCCGGGGGACGCGTCGCACGCGTTCCTCCCCGGGCTGCGCGCGCCGGTGGCGCAGGACGCGCAGGGCGACCTGACCAGCGACGACAACCTGCGCGGCATGTACGCGCCGGGGCACTGGAGCGGGATGGCGAAGCAGCGCTGGGCGATGACCATCGACCTGGCCCGCTGCACCGGGTGCTCGGCGTGCGTCACGGCGTGCTACGCCGAGAACAACATCCCGACCGTGGGCGCGCCGTACCAGCACACCGCGACGGCGGGGCTCGAGGGGCAGGCGGGGGGGAACATCCTCCGCGGCCGCGAGATGAACTGGATCCGCCTCGAACGGTACTGGGAGGGCGGGGAGGATGGCGGCGCCTTCGAGGCGCGCTTCGTCCCGATGCTCTGCCAGCACTGCGGCAACGCGCCGTGCGAGCCGGTGTGCCCGGTGTACGCGACGTACCACTCCCCGGACGGGCTGAACGTGCAGGTCTACAACCGGTGCGTGGGCACGCGCTACTGCTCGAACAACTGCCCGTACAAGGTCCGCTACTTCAACTGGTTCGGCTACGGCGAGACGGACCGCCCGCAGTACGCGTGGCCGGAGCGGATGAACTGGCAGCTGAACCCGGACGTGACGGTGCGCGGCAAGGGCGTGATGGAGAAGTGCTCGCTCTGCGTGCAGCGCATCCGCGAGGCGGAGCACCGGGCGAAGCTCGAGGGGCGGCCGCTGGCGGCGGACGAGTTCACGACGGCGTGCGCGCAGGCGTGCCCGTCGCGGGCGATCGTCTTCGGCGATGCGGCGGACGCGAACTGGTCGGTGGCGAAGCTCGCGCAGGACCGGCGCGCGTACCACGTGTTCGAGGAGCTCAACACCTTCACGGCGGTGGTGTACTTGAAGAAGGTCAACCATCCGGCGCCGGGCGCGCCGGCCAAGGCGTAGGGGGCGGCGATGGCCAGCGAAGCGCTCCGGCGCCCCAACGTGAGTTCGGCGAACGTGCAGCTGCCGGCGGTCGTGAACTACACGCAGGTGACCGACGAGATCCTGCAGACGCTCCGCCCCACGCAGGCGTGGTTCATCGGGCTCCTCGTGGCGATCGCGTGCATGCTGGTGGGCGCGACGGCGTGGACCTACCAGATCTACATGGGGGTCGGCGTCGCCGGCTACAACCCGCCGGTGATGTGGGGCGTGTACATCATCACCTTCGTCTTCTGGGTCGGCATCGGGCACGCGGGCACGCTGATCTCGGCCATCCTCTACCTCTTCCGCGCGGGCTTCCGCACCACGATCTACCGCTGCGCGGAGGCGATGACGGTGTTCGCCGTCATGACGGCGGGGCTCTTCCCGATCCTGCACCTCGGCCGGCCGTGGAAGTTCTTCTGGCTGATCGCGTACCCGAACTGGCGGCTCGTGTGGCCG
>DATKOH010000255.1:0-9434 GCA_035524735.1 Gemmatimonadaceae bacterium | reverse complement strand
ACCGCGTCCGCCTCCACGAGCGGCACGACGTCCTTCGCCTGCACCTGGTCGTAGATCCAGGTGGCCGCCTGCGCCTCCTCCTCGAGTTCGAAGGGGAGCCCGGTCCCCTCCATGCCGCCGGCGGGGGTCGGAGAGTGCGCGCCAACGTCGGCGTTCCCCTCGTCCTCGCGCACGGTGACCGTGCCGAATCGGATGCTCTGCCGCCCGCTCGCCGAGCGCGCCGCCGGCGTGATCCCCGAACCGGCGCCGCTCGCGACGAGCCGGGCGAGGACGTCCGCGATGAATTCCTCGAAGTCCTCGCGCGACACCTCGGGCTCGAACTCCAGCCGCTGCACCCCCACCTCCGCCAGCTTCTCGGCCCAGGGCCAGTCGCGCAGCTCGTGCAGCGCCGCCTGCCCGTAGATCACGTCCTTCCCGATGAAGGTGAAGAGCGGACGCTTGTTCTCCTCCTGCAGCTCGCCGAGCGCGGCGTAGGCGGCGTCCACCGCGCGAGCCCAGGTGGGGTGCGAGCGCGGGTAGAGCATCATCGTGCTGAGGCTCTGCGCGAGCGAGGTCAGGAACTTCCCCGGTGCGTTCATTCGGGCCTCGCGCCGCGCAGGGCGGCCTGGATCTCCGGGTCATCGGTGCGCGCGGCCACCGCGAGCACCTTCTGCGCCGCCGGCTCCCTGGCCCACGTGGTGGCGAGCAGCGAGAGCGCGGCGAGCATCACCGGCGACTTGGGCGCCAGCCGCCGGCGGAACTGGAAGCGCCGTTTCGGCGCGAGCGTGGCGGCGACGAGGGCCTCGAGCACCGCGCCGAGCCGGATCGGGGCGAGCACCTTCACCGCCATCACGCCGAGCATCCCCTCGAGCGTCCCATCGGCGAGCCGGCGCGTGAGCACCGGGATCGCGTCGCGCGGGCAGCCGCGCTCCGCGGCCGTGGTGAGCCCCGCGCGCACGATCCGCTCGTCGGCATCGCCCACCGCCTCCGCCACCGCCTTGTCGCGCGTCTTCTCATCCTTCAGCAGCAGCGCGTACGCCTCGCGCCGCACGCGCGCGTCGGGGTTGTGCGCGTAGGGCATGGGCGTGAAGCCCGCCGGCCAGTGCTCGAGGCGCCCGAGGAGGAGCAGCAGGTTGCGCTGCATCATCCACGGGGCCTTGGGCAGCCGCGCGACGGCGGTCTCCCCCACCTCCGGGCCGAGCTGCGCGAGCATCTCGAAGAGCTTCCAGCGCGCGGTGCGGTCGTCCTCCTTCTCGAGCGCGTCGAGCAGCGCGCCCGCGGACGGCGGGCCCACGCGCGACACCAGCCGGTAGAGCACGTCGAAGTCGATCGGCCGGTCGCGCAGCAGCCGCTTGATCGTGCCCGTGTTGTCGAGATGCCGGCGCAGCGTGTAGACCACCGCGTTCCCCTCCGGCGTGCCGTCCACGAGCGCGAGGAGGGGCGCGATCTGGCCGCGCTTCACCATCTCCGCCACCGCGTGCTTCGTGGTCGTGGAGAAGACCTCCGTCTCCAGGCTGAGCTGCACGGTGTGCTCGGGGGGCACCTCGTGCTGCGCGCT
The DNA here is from genome assembly GCA_035524735.1 of Gemmatimonadaceae bacterium. Lineage (GTDB taxonomy): Bacteria > Gemmatimonadota > Gemmatimonadetes > Gemmatimonadales > Gemmatimonadaceae > DATKOH01. The sequence goes on along the minus strand of DATKOH010000255.1, from coordinate 7,897 downwards.
CGCCGCCGGCTCCTTGCCGGGCTCCGCGATGAGCTTCTCGAGCGTCTGCCAGTAGTTCTCCTCTGGGAGCTCGGCCGCGTGGTCCCAGTCGTCGATCAGCTGCCGCACGTTCTCGCGCAGCGCGGCATCGGCCTTCTGCCGCCGGCCGGGCGAGCCCTGCTTCGCGTGCTTCGCCAGCTTCGCGAGCAGCAGCAGCATCGCCTCCGACATCGTGTGCTGCGTGGCCGACGCCACCGCCTTCGCCAGGTCGAGCACCGTGTCCGCCGCCAGCGCGTGCGACGCGTTCAGCACCAGCTGCTTCTGCTGGGCCCAGTCGGTGTTGACCTTGAGGATGCGCTGGAGCGACGCCGGCGTCATCGCGCCGATCAGGTTCGACACGCGCGCCTGCAGCGCCTTGGCCGCCGTGCCCCCCTTGGCGCGGATCTCGTTCATGAACGAACCGAAGAGGTTCAGGATCCCCTTGTCGAACTCCGGATCGTTCGCGCGGCGGTCGATCGCGCTCGCGAGCGCGAGCGGGTCGTTCGCCAGCTCGGGGACCGTGATGGCGCCCCCCATCTCGGTGCCCACCGCGGAGCTCGCGAGCCGCTGCCAGAGCTGCGACGCCCAGTTCCCGCGGTCGGCCTCCTCCCGCGGCGTCCCCTCCTCGAGCTCGAGCGCATCGTACGAGAGGCCCATGAGCCGGATGTGCGGCCACTCGCGCTCCATCTTCTTCGCACTCTCCTCGGCGCTCTCCTCGGCGCTCGTCTCGGCGGGCGCCTCGGCGGCCTTCACCGCCCCGGACCGGCGCGGCGCGCCCGCGCCCTGCGACTTCGACGTGTCGCGCCCCACCTGCTTCAGCACCTCCGCGAGCTCGGCGTCCTCCAGCCCTTCGAGGAAGCGCAGGCCGCCGATCTCGCGGCGGTAGAGCTTCACCGCCAGCTCGCGCAGCACCGAATTCCCCTGGTCGCTCACCATCCCGTCGATCAGGAGGTGGTCGCGCGCGACGCCGATCGTGAAGGTGGGTCGCTCCACGATCAGCGCCTTCAGGCGCTTCGCGACGCCCTGCGACGCCGTCTCGAGCAGCGGGTGCCCGTCCGGGTACATGGCGTACTTGTGGATGGCCGTCGCGAGCTCGATCAGGAATTCGTTCAGCTCGCGCGGGAGCGCGGTGGTCTCGGCGCTCTCCTGGGACGTGGGCACGGGTCTCGGCGCTTGGGGTGAAGGGCGGAAAAAAGGGGCGGTGCTCCGCCCCCTATCCAGACCGTCCCGGCCGCCTCCCCGTCACTGGCTCCGGATGGCGCCGGAGCCGCGCGGCGTCTGCCGGGCGACGCCCCCCGCGGGGGTGGCCCGCGGCGCGCCCACGCCGGCGGCCGGCGTCGGCTGGCCGGCCTCGCGCGGCGGCGGGGTGACCGGCGCCCCCTCGTCCACGGGCACCATCCGCCGCTCCCAGCGCCGCATCATGGTCAGGAAGGACTTCGCGATGTCCGTGTCGAAGAGCGTGCCCGCCTTCTGCTCCACGTAGTTGAGCGCCGACTCCGGCGTCCACGCGCCGCGGTGGAAGCGCCGCGTGCGCAGCGCGTCGTAGCAGTCGCACACCTGCACGAGCTTGCTCGCGAAATGGAGGTCGCGCTCGAAGTGCGTGCGCGGATAGCCGTCCCCCGCGGGGTTCATGTGGTGCTCGAAGGCCACCACCGCGGCGAGGTCGAGCTGCGGCTCGCTCTGCAGGATGATCTTCGCCCCTTCCACCGGGTGCGTCTTGATCAGCTCCCATTCCTCCGGCGTCGGCGCGGTGGGCTTCGCGACGATCTCCTTCGGGATCCGCGTCATGCCGACGTCGCGCAGCAGCCCGGCCACGCCGATCGCGCGCGTGTCGCGCCCGCCGAGTCCCAGGAACTCGGCCAGTCCCATGACGAGCACCGAGACGTTCAGCGAGTGCGCCGTCGTGTACTGGTCGAACTCCTTCAGCTGCAGCAGCGGGAGCATGATCTCGCTGTCGCCGTGCATCGCGACGGAGAGGGAGCTCACCACCGCCTCCACCTCCGCCGCCGGGAGGGGGCGCCCCGCGGCCACCTCGCCGTAGATCGCGGTGATCGTCTCCACTTCCTCGTCGAGCGGGAAGTTCATCCCGATGATCGGCAGCGGATCGGTGAGGAACTGCTCCGCGTCGCCGCGGATGCCGATCGCGCCGTAGCGGATGCTCCTGAACTCCTTCGCCTCGCCGAACTGCGCGTGCCGGGGATCCTTCCACCCCGGCGTCACCTGCTCCATCACCTCGTGGAGGAAGGCCTCGAACTCCTCCGCCGACACGGCGTCGATGAACTCGATGCGCTGGATCCCCGCCTTGGTGAAGCGCTCGGACCAGTCCCAGTCGCGCAGCTCCTTGAGCGACTTGTTCTGGTAGACCACCTCCTCGCCGAGGAAGGAGAACTTCACCTCCCCCTCCGCCTGCTGGAGCTTCTGGATGATCTCCAGCGCCTGCTGCGTGGCCTTGGCGCGCGCCGGGTGCTGCGGCGCGTACAGGGCCATCGCGGCGAGCGACTTCCCGAAGGCGTTAAGGAATCGAATTGGTTCGATCACTGGGCTTCCGGCGGGCCGTCGCGGCCGCGCGGATCTCGAGGTCCTTGGACTTCTGCGCCTTGTCGAGGATCGCCTGCACGCCCACGTCCTCGCCCCAGCCAGTGGCGAGGCCGGTGAGGGCGGCGAGCATCTCGGGCGACTTGGGCAGCAGCTTCTCCCGGCGCAGGAAGCGCGTGCGCGTCACCGCGAACGTGAGGAGCCAGGGGAGCGTGGCCGGGTCCTTGGCGGCGCCGACGATGCGCAGGCCGAGCGCGCGCAGCTCGGGCTGGATCGACTTGCGCTCCACGTGGCGCACGACGAGCGGCACGGCGGCCTTCGGGCAATCGTCGAGCGCCGCCTGCATGGCGAGCTTCACGATGCCGTCGTCGCGGTCGCCGAGGGCGGCGATGAGCGTCTGCGTGCGCGTGGCGGGGGTGCGGAGCAGCAGCTTGAGCGCCTCGCGCCGCACGCGCTCGTCGCCGTGCGTCATGTAGCGCTGCGCCTGGAAGTCCGCCGGGATCGCCGGGAGCATCTGGAGGAGCGTGAGCAGGTTGCGCTGCACGTACCACGGCTGGTCCTCGTCGGCCAGGCGCTTGACCACCATCGGGCCCACGTCCGAGCCGAACTTCGCGAGCAGGTCGAGCAGCTTGCGGCGCATGGTGCGCGTCTCGCTCGTCTCGAGCCCCTCGAGGAGCAGATCGACCACGTCGAGCCCCATGCGCGAGGTGATGCGCTCGAGGAGCTTCGGGTCGATCTGCTCCTCGCGCAGCAGGTGGCGGATGTTCTCCGGCGTCGCCACCAGCGGCCAGAGCTCCTCGGCCACCTTGTTCCCCTGCGGGGCGCGGTCGAGCAGGTCGAGCAGCATCGCGATGCCGCCGTGCGAGATCAGCTGGTTCACCGCCAGCCAGACCGGCGCGCCGAGCGTGTCCGTCTCGAGCGCGGTGGCCACGAGGCGCTTGGGCTCGCACGGGTGCTGCCGCTGCTGCATGAGCGTGAAGACGCGGCGCTGCGCCATGCGGTCGAGCGCGTCCTGGTAGCTCTCGGGATTGAGGCGCCGCGGGTCCCAGTCGTCGGCGAGCGCCTCCACCTGGTCCTTGAGCGCGCGGCTCGCGCCGGCGCGCATCACCGACCCCCCCTTCTCCGCCTGCAGCGCCAGCTTGCCGATCAGCCGCAGCATCGTGTGCGAGATCGTCTGCTTCGACGCCTTCGCCGCGGCCTGCACGAGCACGAGCACGGCCTCGGCGGCCAGCGTCTGCGAGGAATCGAGCACGAACTTCCGGCGCTTGTCCACGTCGCCGCCCATCTCCATCAGGCGCTCGAGCGTCTCGGGCTGCAGCGAGCGGAGGAGGTCGGCCATCCGGCCGGCGGTCTCCGCCGCCTCCTCCCCCTGCGCGCCCTTGAGCGCCTCGGTGATCTCCATCAGCGCGTTCACGACCGTCTGGTCGTACGCGGGATCGTCCTTCTCCTTGTTCAGCGCGTTGGCGAGGAGCATCGGGTCGAGCAGATCATCGCCGAGCTCCCCCTGCCCCAGGAGCAGCGTGGCACGGGCGAGCGCGATCCAGATGAGCTTCGCGCCGGCCTTCTTCGCCTCGTCCTCGGTGAGGCCGCTGTCCTCCCCCATCAACTCGAGCTTGTCGTAGACGACCGTCGTGAGCCCGATGTGCGGCCAGCGCTCCGTCTGCGCGGCGAGCGCGATCTGCGGCCCCTCGTGCTCCTCCTTCGACGACGCGACGAGGAAGTCGGCGAGCTCGTCGCGCAGCACCTCGGGGTGGATCGTGATCGAGCCGAGCCGGTGGCGGTGGAAGCGCTGCGCCAGCTCCTTCATCAGCGCGTTGTTCGGGTCGGTGGCCACCCCCTCCACCACCACCTGCGTGCGCGCGATGCCGAGCGAGATGGGGCGGTTGTTCACCATCGCCGCGTCCAGCCGCTTCATCACGCGCTCCACCGCGGCGGTGAGCTGCGGGTGCCCGGGCGGATAGATGGCGTGCTTCTGCACCGCGACGCCGAAGTCCAGGAGGAAGTCGACGAGGCGCTTGTCCAGCGTGCCGGTGGGCGCGGTGGCCGGAACGCCCATGGCGGGCGTGACCGTGGGATGCGTCACGGGGCGGTCGGCGTGGCGTGGCGGATGGGTGTCTCCAGCATGTACAGCTAAGGACCGCACGACCCCCCGGAACGCAACGGCACGGGGCGACGCGGTTGACGTGATGCCGGCGCGCCAGATAATGGGGGGTTCGGGGAGGGTCGGCAAGCGCGATCTGCGCCGCCACTGGTAAGTCACTCAATAGTGACTTACATTCGCCCCCATGCCGCGTGACCGAGCGAGTACCACCGCCCGCATCCTCGACGCCGCCCAGACGCTCATCGCGCGCGACGGCGTGGCCGCCGCGGGGATCAACGCCGTGGCCGAGGCCGCCGGCGTGGACAAGGTGCTCCTCTACCGCTACTTCGGCGGACGCACGCAACTCCTGCGCGCGCTGGCGCGCGAACGCGCCGTGTGGCCGGCGCTCGAAGTCCCCGCGGCCGCCGACGGCGACGCCACGCTCGCCGGCGATGTGGCCGCCCTCCTGCTCGCCCTCGCGCGCGCGCTGCGGGAGAACCCGCTCGCGCGCCGCGCCGCGGCCTGGCAGCTCGCCGAGCGGGATGAATTCGCGCGCGAGATCTCGGCCGCGCGCGCCGCGCAGATGCGCGCGATCGCCGCCGCGCTGCGCGCGCGCCACCGGGTCCCCCCCTTCCTCGACCTCGACGCCATCCTCGCCGTGCTCGCCGGCGCCGCGGTGCACGCCGCCCTCCAGGGCGCCGCGCCCCCCGCCGGCGGCGAGCTCGACCTCCGGCGCAACGACGACTGGCTGCGCGCCGAGCGCGCGCTCCGCCGGACGGTCGAAGCCCTCCTCGGCGCCCCGGAAGGCTAAGTCACCGCTTGGTGACTAGACCCTAGATCCCGTGCCGCACCGTCACGAGCAGCTGCCGAGGCGCCCCCGGGCTCAGGAAACCGCTGGACTGCACCTCCACGTACTTCTGGTCCAGGATGTTCTGCATCCCGACCACCCCCGACCAGGGGCCGGAGATCGGGAACACCGCCCGCAGATTGAGCAGCGTGTAGGGCTTCGTGTACACCCCCGGCTCGTCCACCGGCACCCACGACCCCATGTACGCGGCCCACAGCGATCCGCTGATCCCCTTCCAGTCCACATCGAAGCCGAACTCGCCGGTGTACTTCGCCACCTGGTACACGGGCTTCCCCGAGAGCGTGTCCCCGCTGTCGGTGATCAGGTTCACGTAGTGCGAGTTGTTCACGACGACGTGCACGAACGCGGCGAGCCACCGTTCGAGGCCGGCGCGCGCCGAGAGGTCCATCCCCTGCTGGCGCGTCGTGCCGCCGTTCGACGGCTGCAGCGTGATGGGATCGATCGTCTGCTGGTTGTGCACGTCGATCAGGAACAGCCCCAGCGAGCCTTCGAAGGTGGGCGAGGCGTACTTCACCCCCACCTCCCCCGTGTTCTCGAGGATCGGCGCGAGCGAAGGCTCGGTGATGACGCCGTCGGATGACCGCCACCCGCCGTTGAACGTCGCATAGGCCGAGAACTCCGGCGTCACGTGGTAGACCGCGCTCACCTTCGGCGTGAGCAGCGTGCGCGTGAAGTCGGAGTACTCGCCGCCGCCGATCTGCTGCGTCGCGTAGAACACCCAGTCGACGCGCGCGCCCAGCCCGAGGCTCCACTGCGCCGATGGATCCCAGTGCGCCTCCACCACCGGCGCCACGCCACCGTACAGCGCCTGCACGAGCTCATCCGGATCGTCGCGCTGCCGGTCCGTCGTGAGCCAGCGCTGGTACTCGGCGGTGACCGAGCGGTACTGCAGGCCGGCGATCAGATGCACGGCATCGCTCAGGCTCTTCGTCCACCGCGTCTCCCCGCCCAGCTCGTAGCGCTGGTCGGTCTCCTGCGTCTGCTGTCCCACCCCCTCGCCGCTCGAGCCCTCCGGCGGGATGGTGAGGAAGATGTTCCACCAGCCGGCGTGCGCGTAGAGCGAGGTCGCGAGGGTGCCCCCCCACGCGGGGAGGGAGAGCGATCCGCGCACCGTGCCGAACATCTCGGTGCCGCCGTTCGAGGTGTCCTGCGCGGCGGTGAGGTCGCCGGCGTTGTACTGCGCGGTGTCGAGGTAGCCCGGCGAATTCCACTTGCCGCCGTAGGTGCTCGCGGCGAGGGTCCACGTGCGGCCGCCGCTGCCGATCCACACCTTGTTGAACATCAGGTGGCCGAGGGCCTCCTGGCTGTTCTGCTGCCAGCCGTCGGCGCGCTGCGCATCGGCGGCGAGCATCCAGCCGCCGTCCTCGTGCGCGTCGCCGGTGAGGAGCGCGAGGCGCACGTCGCCGTAGCTGCCGAAGCGCGCGCTCCATTCCGTGCCGACGGCCACCGGCTTCGTCTTCACGTCCACGTTGCCGCCCATGGAGAAGTTGCCCGCCCATGGGGAGACGGGCCCGTACGTGATGTCCACGTTGGCGACGGCCTCGGGCATCATCGCGTTCCAGTCCGAATAGCCCTCGGCGTGCCCGCTCACCGTCTCGTTCACCGGGACGCCGTCGATCGAGAGCGAGACGTCCGTCGAATGGTCGGACATGAAGCCGCGGACGGCGGCGTCGGAGGCGAAGCCGGGGCCCTGTCCCTGGAGGTGCACCTGCATGCCGGCGGCCTGGCGCACCATGTCCCAGGCGTCGGTGGCGGGGACGGAGCGGATCACGGTGGGCGGGATGACGACGGTGGTCGCGGCGTCGGCGCGCTTGGACGGCGACGCGACGACGCGCACGCAGGGGAGCACGGTCTCGTGCTCTTGGTGGCCGGTGGAATCGGCGGTCTTGCGGGTGCTGTCGGCGCCGCATCCGCCCTGCTGGGCGCGCGCGGCGATCGAGCAGGCGGCGATGAGGAGCGCGGCGCCGAGGGGGCGGGCGCGCCGGATGGTCGGGAGCGGATGCATGAGGGTCCCCCCTCCGCGGGGGCAACGGGAGCGGCCGGCAGTTGTGGGTGTGACGGAGCGCGAACGGGCTACGCGGCGAGCGCGTGCGGAGGGCCGTTCGCGAACGGAAGGCGTGTGCCGGAGCGTGCGGGGGCGGGTTCGCCCCGGTCCACGGCCGGCGGCGCGGCCAGCAGCGGCAGGGGGACGTCGTGCCGGACTCCGGCGGCCGGCACGAGCATCGCCGCCGCACCGCAGCAGTCCTCGAGGCAGGTGCAGTGGTGCCCACCGCCGGGCGCGTGCCCACCCGGGCCGTGATGCGCCATGGTGGCCATGGCGGCCGCGAGCGGATCGTGCTCGGGGCAATGCGCGGGGACGGTCCGCTCGGCGACCGAGACGGACATCCAGAGAGCCA
>DATKOH010000254.1:0-12590 GCA_035524735.1 Gemmatimonadaceae bacterium | reverse complement strand
GGGCATGCGGGGGGCAGGGTGGAGATTGAGGTGACCGGCGATGATGCGTGCTACACCGGCAGCTCAGCGGTGGATGCGACCGTCGCCGACCTGGATGTCACCGGCCTGCGCGCGGTGCGGGAAGCACGGATGATGGCCGCGGCGGCGCGGAGGGAACGGGACACGCGCTAACTCTCGCCCCCCTCGACTTCCGCCAGCAGCCTCAAGTAGCTGTCGTACCGCTCCGCGCTCACCGCGCCCGACGACACGAGCGCCCGCACCGCGCACCCCGGCTCCGCCACGTGCCGGCAGTCGCGGAACTTGCACGCCCCCAGCCCCGCCCCGAACTCCGGGAAGCATTCCGCCAGCGACGCGGCGTCCACCCCCCACACGCCCACCTCGCGCAGCCCCGGCGTGTCCACGACGTCCCCGCCATCCGGCAGCGGATGCATGAGCGCGCCCACCGTCGTGTGCCGCCCCTTGTTCACCGACTCGCTGATCTCCCCCACGCGCAGATTCAGCCCCGGATAGATCGCGTTCAGCAGCGAGGACTTCCCCACCCCGCTCGGCCCCGTGAGCGCGCTCACGCGACCCGCGAGCACCGCGCCGAGCTCTTGCAACCCGAGCGCCTTCTTCACGCTCGTGTAGTGCACCGGATATCCCGCCCGCTCGTAGTCCGCGAACTGCTCGTTCGCGCGCGGGTCGAGATCCACCTTGTTCACCACGATCCGCGCCGGGATCTCGTTCGACTCGGCCACCACCAGGAAGCGGTCGAGCATCCGCCGGTGCGGCTCGGGCTTCACCACCGCGAACACCACCACCACCTGATCGACGTTCGCCACCACCACGCGCGAGTCGTACCGGTTCCCCGGCGCGCGGCGCACGAGCGTCGAGCGGCGGGGGAGCACCTCGGCGATCGTCGCGGCGCCGTCGTGCTCGAGCATCACCTCGTCGCCCACCGCGAGCTTGAGCCCGCCGGGGAGCTTGAGCCGCCCGCGCATGGACGCGTCGTGCTCGGTGCCGTCGGCCTCGCGCACGCGCCACACGCCGCCCGTGCCCGAGAGCACCACCGCCGCCGCGCTCACGCGCCCGCGCTCCGCGCCGCGATCTCGGCGTCCAGGATCCGCTTCGCCTCCTCGAGCGGCATCGCGCCGAGCCGGGCCGACGCCTCCGCCGGGCTCACGCCGCGCACGAGGTAGTCCGTTTCGACGTGCCCGGTCACGCGCGGCTCTCCCGCGCTCCAGCGCACGAAGACGAGGAAGGCCGCGAAGGGCGCCGCCGCATCCTCGGTGGCGTCCACGTCGATCTCCACGCTGTAGCTCAGGCCGTCGCTCCCCTCGAACGCCGCGGGGCGCGCGTGCACCGCCTGGTAGCCGCCGATCGTCCTCTCGTCGCCCTTGGAATGGTCCGGGGGGAGGAACTGGCCCACGCGCTACCGGCGCCGGAACGCTTCGCGCATCACGCTGCCGGTGATGAACGCGACGTTGGCCGGCCGCTCGGCGAGCCGGCGCATGAGGTACGGGTACCACTGCGTGCCGAAGGGGACGTACACGCGCATGTTGAAGCCCTCGCGCACGATCGCGTCCTGCAGGTCGCGGCGGATGCCGTAGAGCATCTGGAACTCGAAGCGCTTCGCCTCGATCCCCTGCTCCTTCGCCCACGCTTTCGCGGTCTCGATGATGCTCTCGTCGTGCGTGGCGAGCCCCGGGTAGTTGCCCTCCTGCATCAGCTGCCGCATGCACCGCACGTAGTTGGCGTCCACGTCGCGCTTGTCCGGGAAGGCCACCGTCGGCGGCTCCTTGTACGCCCCCTTGCAGAGCCGCACGCGCGCGCCGAGCGCGATCGCGCGCTTCACGTCCCCCTCGGTGCGCATGAGGTAGCTCTGCAGCACGATGCCGACGTTCTTCTCGAAGCCCGGGTAGAGCTTCTGCTCGAACAGCTTGAGCGTGCGCTCCGTGTACGCGCTGCTCTCCATGTCGAGCCGCACGAAGGTGCCGTACTGCTTCGCGCGCGTGAGGACGCCGCGCACGATCTCCACGCAGAGCGACTCCGAGATGTCGAGCCCCATCTGCGTGAGCTTCAGGCTCACGTTCGCGTCGAGCTTCTCGGCGGCGATGCGGTCGAGCATCGCGAGGTACTCCGCGCCCGCGGCGCGCGCCTCGGCGTCGTTGGTGACGCTCTCCCCCAGCAGGTCGAGCGACGCCGAGATCCTGCGCGCGTTGAGCTCCCGCACCGCGGCGACGGCCGTGTCGAGCGTCTCGCCGGCGACGAAGCGTCCCGCGAACTTCTTCGCGAGCCCGTTGTTCCGCACGAACTTGAAGATCGTGGGCTGGTCGGAGAGCCAGAGGAACGTCTTGCGCAGCATCAGCGGTCGCGGTGAGAGGAGAGGGCGCGGGCGGGGCGCAGGGAAGCTAGCGCGGTCATCGCGGTTCCTTCAACGTGCCGATCGCGCCCGGGATGCGCGCCACCGGATACGGCTTCCCCGGCGCGAGCCACGCGTCGAAGAAGTTCCAGTCGACGAGCCCGTCGTCCGCCTGCGGCTCGAGCAGATAGAAGGCGACGAGGCCGAGGGGCTGCGCGGTCTCCACGAGCACCGTGCCGGCCGGGAGGGTGTCGAGCGCTTCGGTCCAGCGGCCATGGATCGTGGTCTCGTGGTGCCCCTGGAAGGGGCGCTCGGCGTGGCGCACGGAGTCCACCAGGTAGCGCTGCACCACCGTGACCCAGCGCTGCGGCAGCGGCTCGATGCGGATGCCGTGCCCGCGCAGCACGCGCACCACCGCGGTGTCGGCGGCCGGGACGGCGTAGGCGTAAGGGAGCGTGTTCGTCGCCACCGGCTTGAAGGCGACCCACACCGGCATCACCTGCGCGCGGTAGTGCCCGGTGCGCTTGAGCCCGCGCGGGACGCCGGGCTGCGTGAGGGAGGAGTCGCCGGTGGCGACGAGGTCCTCGGCGATCACGGTGTCGTCCACCGGCGAGCGCGCGAGGGCGGAGCGCAGCGCGATCGGCGGCGCGGACGCCGGGTTCGCGCCCCACGCGGTGACGGTGGAATCGGCGCGGCGCGAGAGCGCGGTGATCTGCGCGCCGTGCGCGCCCACGTACGAGAGCACCTCCGACACGAAGGCGTACATCGAGCTCACGCGCACGTCGAAGGGATCATGCGAGTAGCCCTCGGCGAGCACCGTCACGCGGCCGGCCACGCCGAAGTAGTTCGTGCCGAAGCGCGGGCGCGCGTCGTAGGTGAACCATCCGGCCTTGATGGTGTCGGTGAGCCGGTCGCCGTTGTACTCGGTGGAGAAGTTGCCGTAGTCGTAGGTGAGGTAGCCGTGGCGCGACTTCATCACGGCGCGCAGCCATGGGAGCACGGAGTCGCGCGTGTACGGGGCGGTGAAGAAGGCATCGGGGCTGAGCGACGGCGCGTAGGTGAGCGCGTAGCCGTGGAAGGAGCCGTCGGTGGTGTGCAGGTCCATGAAGACGTCGGCGCCCCACGAGTCGAAGAGCGCGAACTCGGCGCGCGTCTCCGGCGCCTCCTGCTTCATGTAGTCGCGGTTGAGGTTGAGCCCCTGCCCGTTGGTCCCCTCGCCGATCATCTCGGGGCCGTTCTGCTCGGGGCGGTTCACCGCCTGCACCGCGAACTTCTCGTTGCCATCCGGGTTGTAGATCGGCACGGCGATGAGCACGATCGAGTCGAGCACGTTCGGGCCGGCGTGCGTCGCGAGGTCGCGGATGAGCGCCTGCAGCGCTTCCTTCCCCTCCACCTCGTTGGAGTGGATGTTCCCCTGCACCCAGACGATGGGCCGGTGGAGCGCCTTCGCCTCCGCCGCCGAGCGCACCTGCGGGCGCGACAGGATGACGACGGGGATCTCGCGTCCCTCCGTGCTCGTGCCGAGCACGGTGCGGTACATCGGGACCTTCAGCTTCTGGAGCGAGTCGAGGAAGGCGATGACGTCCATGTAGTGCGACGTCTCGGTGTAGCCGCTCGACTCGGCGCGCGTTTTCGGGAGCGCGGCGGGGGCCGGCCCCGCGGCGGGCTTCGCGCTCGAGCAGGCGGCGAGGAGCGCGAGCGCCGCCGCGCGCGCGGCGCGCCTCACTTGCCCCCCGCGGCCGGCGCCGGCGCCAGCGTGCGGTCGAGGAAGTCGGTCATCATCGTGAAGAGGTGGAACTGCGTGAGGCCGCCGCTGATCGAGTGCGTGCGCCCCGGGTACATCATCATCTCGAACTGCATGCCGCGCGCCTGGAGCGCGTTCACCATCCAGAAGGTGTTCTGCGGGTGCACGTTGTCGTCGGCGGTGCCGTGCACGATGAGCAGCCGCGCGGTGAGCCCGCCCGCGTACGTGAGCACGGAGGTCTGCTTGTAGCCGTCGGGGTTCTCGGCCGGCGTGCGCATGAAGCGCTCGGTGTAGATGTCGTCGTAGAGGCGCCAGTCGATCACCGGCGCCACCGCGATCCCGCTGCGGAAGACGGCGCCGCCGCGGCTGAGCGTGAGCGCGGTCATGTAGCCGCCGCCGCTCCATCCCCAGATCGCGAGGCGCGCCGAGTCCGCCCAGGGGCGCTTCGCCAGCCACTTCGCCGCCTCGATCTGGTCCGACGACTCCTGCAGCCCGGTGTGGAGGTACGTCATCTTCTTGAACGCGCTGCCGCGCGCGCCGGTGCCGCGGTTGTCCACGCTCACCACCACGTAGCCCTTCCGGGCGAGGAACTGGTGCCAGAGGCCGCGGCGGCCGTTCCAGGCATCCATCACCGTCTGCGAGCCCGGCCCGCCGTAGACGTACATCACCACCGGGTGCGCCTTCGTGCTGTCGAAGCCCGGGGCCGTCATTCGCCAGGCGTTGAGCTTCGTGCCGTCGGCCATCGGGATCTGGAAGAATTCGGGGGGGCGCACGAGCGCGGCGAGCCGGTCGCGCAGCTCCTTGTTCGCGGCGAGCGTGCGCCGGGGCTGGAGCGTGGCGGCGTCGCGGAGCACCGCCTGCGACGGCGCGGCGATGCTCGACCAGATGTCGATGAAGAAGCGCCCGCCGGGCGCGACGCTCACGCGGTGCCAGCCCGGCTCCGTCGTGACGCGCGCCCCCTCCGGCTTCCGCGTGAGCGAGTAGCTGAACACCTGCCGCTCGAGCGGGCTCGGCCGCGCCTCGGCGATGTAGATCATCCCGTTCTTCGCGATCCCCGCCACCGACTCGGCGTCCGAGCTGTCGGGGGTGAGCGCGCGCACCGGCGTGCCGTCGCGCTCGTAGAGCCAGTAGCGGCGCCAGCCGCCGCGCTCGCTCGGCCAGAGGAACATCTTCCCGCCGGGGAGCCAGTAGGGCGCGCCGTCGTCCACGTCCACCCACGCGCGGTCGGTCTCGACGAGCACGCGCCGGTACGCGCCCGACGAGGCGCTCGCCATCAGGAGGTCGATCCGGTCCTGCAGGCGGTTGAGGCGCTGGATGGCGAGCGAGTCACCGCCGGCCCACTCCATGGTGGCGATGTAGGAGGAGTCGGCGTCGAGGTTCAGCCAGATCGTGTGGTCGGCGACGATGTCCACCACGCCGATGCGCACGCGCGCGTTCGCGTCGCCGGGCTGCGGGTAGCGCATGAAGTTGGCGCGCGCGTGCACGGAGGCCTGGTCCATGATCGGGTGCGTCGGCTCCGGCGACTGGTCGAAGCGCCAGAAGGCGATGCGCTTCGAGTCGGGGGCCCAGCGGAAGGCGTCGCGGAGGTTCAGCTCCTCCTCGTACACCCAGTCGCTCGTGCCGTTGACGATCACGTCGCTGCCGTCGAGGGTGAGCTGCCGCTCGTGGCCGCTGGCGAGATCGGTGACCCAGAGGTTGTTGTCGCGCACGAAGGCGGCGTAGCCGCCGTCGGGGGAGAACTTCGCGAACATCTGGAGGCCGGGCTGCGTGGAGAGGGGCATCACCCGCTTCGTGACGAAGTCCACGACGTCGTAGTAGCCCTTCGTGTTCAGCCGCCAGACGCGCACGCTGTTGTGGTAGAGGAGCGCCTTCTTGCCGTCGGCGGAGAGTGTGATGTCCTCTACCGCGAGGCGGTGCCCGGCGGAATCGACGAGGATCGCGGCGTCGGCGAGCACGGTGGTGTCGCCGGAGGCGGCATCCACGCGCACGATGTCGCTGCCGCCCGACGCGTTCGCGCGGAGCGCGACCCACGCGCTGCCGTCGGGGAGCCAGGTGACGTCGGGCATCGTCTCGCCGTCGAAGCGGCCGCGCGCGAAGATGTTCTCGATCGTGAGGTCGGGCGGCGTGCCCGGGGCCGCCGGCGCGGCAGGCTGCTGCGCGGCGAGCGGGAGGGCGGCGAGAAGGCAGACGGCGCGAATGGCGAGTCGCATGACGGCTCCGGCGTGCGGATGGTGGAGGCTGAAAGTCTATCCGCCGGGCGCGGGCACGGCCAGCAGTCGCGGCGCCCGTTCCCGCCCCGCGGCGACGTGCCGTGCGCGGACTTGTTCGCGCGGCCGGGGGCGCGCTACCTTCGACGCATGCCCCCCACCGCCCCCGCGCGTCCCGCGCCCGACGAGTACAACGCCTTCTACGCCGCCTACATCGCCCTCGTTCCCGACGGCGACGTGCGCGCCCTCCTCGAGACGCAGGGCGCCGAGACGGCCGCGTTCATCCGGTCGCGCGGCGACGCCTGGGCCGCTTCGCGCTACGCGCCCGGCAAGTGGAGCCCCAAGGAAGTGATCTGCCACATGGCCGACGCCGAGCGGATCTTCGCCTACCGCGCGCTCCGCATCGCGCGCGGCGACCAGACGCCGCTCGCCAGCTTCGACGAGAACGCCTACGTGCCCCTCTCGGGCGCCGATGCGCGGAGCGTGTCCGACCTGCTCGACGAGATGGCCGCGGTGCGCGCGGCCACGGTGCGGCTCTTCCGCACCTTCGACGACGCCGCGTGGAAGCGCAGCGGCACGGCGAGCGGGAAGCCGATCAGCGTGCGCGCCCTCGCGTACATCACCGCGGGGCACGAGCGGCACCACCTGGCGATCCTGAAGGAGCGCTACCGCTAGCGGCGCGGGTTCCCCACGCTCTCGGCCACGGCGTCGGCCAGCCGCTGGGTGAGCGCGCGCATCTCCTCGGCGCGCCCGCGCACGATGCTCCGGAACACCGTGCGCGCCACCCCGTAGGCCGTCGCGACGATCCCCGCCGCCGCCGCGATGGCGAGCAGGGGTGAACGCGTCGAGGCCATCATCCCGCCGATCGTGGGTCCGCCGAACCCGCCGCCGCCGCCGCCGACGATCCCGCCGAACACGCCGCCCGCGAGCTGCGAGAAGCGCTCCTCCACGCGGATGGTCGTCTGCCCGCCGCGCGGCACCACGGTCACCGACACCTGGCGCCGGGCGTTCGCCGCGGTCCAGGTGAGCGACCGGCCGAGCGTGCTCACGTGGCCCACGTCGCCCAGCTGGCGGCGGATCACTTCCACGAGCACGTCGTAATCGTCCTCGCTGATGCGCCCCTCCACCTTCGCTTCGTACGACACGTGCATCGGCGCCCCCGCCCAGAACCCCGCGGCCGGCGAGAGCGACGTGACGGGCACCAACGCGTGCGGGGCCGACGACGCGTTCGCGGCCGGTGCGTAGCCGAGCTCCTGGAGCGCCTTCACCACGAACTGCTCGCTGATCCCCGCCTCGAGCGCCGATTCCTTCACGGTCGCGAGCGCATAGCCGGTGGTCCGGGACGGATCCGCCGGCGCGACCGGCACCTCGGGCAGCGGCGGCGGCGCCTGCACGCCGGTGAGCGCCTGCAACTCGGACGCGCGCTGCCAGACGGCCTTCGCCTGCGCCTCGGAGAGGACGCGCGGCGCGGCGGGAGCTTCGTCGATCGCCGGGTCCGCGAGCACCTTCTCCAGCGCGCGCGCCAGGTCCTCGCCGGTGGCGTAGCGCTGCGACGGCTCACGCATCAGGCAGCGGTCGATCACCGCCGCGAGCGCCGGCGGCGTGCCGGGCGCCGCGGCGCTCACCGATGGCGCCCGCTTCGTGACGTGTGCCACGAGCACCGCGCTCGCCGTCTCGTGATCGAAGGGGAAGACGCCGCTCACCGCGAGGAATCCGGCGACGCCGAGCGCGTAGAGGTCGGTGCGGCCGTCGAGCTGCTCGCCCGCCACCTGTTCCGGGCTCATGTAGTGGACGGTGCCGAGCACGTGCCCGGTGGCCGTGAGCGGCGCCGCCGCCTGCACGCGCGCGATCCCGAAGTCGGTGACCATGGCGTGCCCGCTCGCGCGGTCGATCAGGATGTTCTCGGCCTTGACGTCGCGGTGGATCACGCCGTGCGCATGCGCGTAGCCGAGCCCGAGCGCGACATCCCGCAGATACCCCGCCGCCTCGCGCGCACCGAGTGGCCCGTGTTCCCGCACGCGCTCGGCCAGCGACTGGCCCTCGACGTAGGCCATGACGAAGTACACGAAGCCGCCGGCTTCGTCCGCGCGATGGATGGGAACGATGTTCGGATGCGAGAGCGACGCCGCCGTGCGCGCCTCGCGCAGGAAGCGTTCGCGCGTCACCGCGTCGGTCAGGTGGCGCGGCAGGGTCTTGATCGCCACGAGCCGGTCGAGGCGCACATCGCGGGCGAGGTACACCACGCCCATCCCGCCGCGGCCGATCTCGCGCTGGAGGTCGTATTGACCAGAGAGTGCCGAGGCGAGCTCGGCGAACTCCGGCGCGGGCGACGTCATCCCAGCGGGTTGCCGCTCTCGGGGTAGAAGCGCGCCTTCGTCTGCGCCATCCCCACGAGCAGCTTGCACGGCGCGAAGCGGGGGGCGAAGCGCTGGTGCAGCGTCTCGAGCTGGCGCACGATGCTCGCCGCCCCTTCCGCGTCGATGTGCCGGAAGGGACCGCCCAGGAAGGGCGGGAAGCCGATGCCGAACACGGCGCCCACGTCGCCGTCGCGCGGCGAGCGGAGGATCCCCTCCTCCAGGCAGAGCGCCGCCTCGTTCAGCAGCGCGAGCATGCAGCGCTGCTGCATCTCGGCGGCCGGCATCTCCTTGCGCGTGGCGCCGGTGGGGAGGAGCGCGTAGACGCTCTCGTCCACGCCGCGCTTCTTCCCCCCTTCGTAGCGGTAGAAGCCGCGGCCGCCCTTGCGCCCGGTGCGCCCGTCGGCGACCACCTTCGCCAGCGACGCGCTCGGCTTGAGCCGCTCGCCGAACGCGTCGTAGATCACGTGCCCCACCTTGCCGCCCACGTCGAGCCCCACCTCGTCCATGAGCGTGATCGGCCCCACGGGGAAGCCCATGTCCACCATCGCGTGGTCGAGCGCGTCGATCGCCACTCCCTCGTCGAGCAGGTAGCCCGCCTCGTTCATGTACGCGGAGAGGGTGCGCGTGGTGTAGAAGCCGGGGCCGTCGTTCACGACGATGACGTGCTTCCCCAGCTTCTTGCCGTACGCCACCGCCGTCGCGGTCGCGACGGGGGAGGTCCGCCGCGTGACGATCACCTCGAGCAGCGGCATCTTGTGCACGGGGCTGAAGAAGTGCATCCCCAGCACCTGCTCGGCCCGCTGCGACGCCTCGGCGATGCGCGTGATCGGGATCGTGCTCGTGTTCGACGCGTAGATCGCGTCGCCGGGGACCACGGCCTCCGTCTCCTTGAGCACCTTGTGCTTGAGCGCGAGGTCCTCGAACACCGCCTCGATCACGAGGTCGGCGTGCTGGAAGCCGGCGTAGTCGGTGGTGCCGCCCACGAGCGACATCTGGTCGGCGAACTCGCGCTTGGTGATCTGCTTGCGCACGAGCCGCTCGCGGAGCACGCCGCTCACCGCCCGCAGGCCGGCGGCCACGCGGTCGTGCGCGGCGTCCTTCATGCGCACCACGGTGCGCTGCATGGCGGCGACGGAGGCGACGCCGGCGCCCATGAAGCCCGCGCCGAGCACGCCGAGCGTGCGCACGGGCAGCGCCTCCGCCGGCACGTCGGTGCCCGGGTCCTTCTTGAGCGCCGTGGTCGCGAAGAAGAGGAAGGTGAGTTCCCGGCTCTGCGGCGTGACGGCCATCTCGCCGAAGCGGCGCGCCTCCTCCTGGAAGCCGCGCAGCGTGCCGTGCGACACGCCGGCGCGCACCGCGTCGAGCGCGGCGAGCGGCGCCGGGTAGTTGCCGTGCGTCTTCTCCATCACGCTCGCGTGCGCCTGCCGGAAGACCAGCGCGCGGCCGAGCGGGTTGCGCTCGAGGAGCAGGTTCGCGAGGCCCCCCTTCTTCGCGCCGCGCGAGCGGCGCAGGGCGCCGGCGCCGAGCTTGCGCGCCCGGTCCACCGCGATCTGGCGGAGGATCGCCGGGTGCACCATCTCGTCCACGAGCCCCATCTGCAGCGCCTTCTTCGCGCGGATGTTCTTGCCGGTGAGGATCATGTCGAGCGCGTTGCGCAGCCCCACCGTGCGCGGCAGCCGCTGCGTGCCGCCGGCGCCGGGGATGATGCCGAGCATCACCTCGGGGAGCGCGAGCACCGTCTTCGGGTGGTCGGTGCAGATGCGGTAGGCGCAGGCGAGCGACGCCTCGAGCCCGCCGCCCATGCACGCGCCGTGGATCGCCGCCACGAGCGGCGTCCGCAGCTTCGCGATGCGGTCCATCATCATCTGCCCCGCGGCGCTCATCGCCTCGCCGTCGGCGGCCGTCTTGATCGTGAGGAACTCCTCGATGTCGGCGCCGGCGATGAACCCGTCGGGCTTGCCCGAGATCAGCACCGCGGCGCGGATGTCGGCGTCGCGCTGCAGCCGGTCGATCACGGCGGCGAACTCCTCCACCACGCCGGCCGAGAACTTGTTCACGCTCTCGCCGGGGAGGTCGAAGGTGATGACGGCCACGCCGTCCTCGACGTCGACCCGGAGCGCGGGGCCCTGCGCGTCGGCGCTCATGCGGCGTTCTCCAGGATCATCACGCAGCCGAGCCCGCCGGCCGCGCACACGGTGAGCATGCCGAACTGCGCGCCGCGGCGGTGCAGCTCGTTGGAGAGCGTGGTGACGATGCGCGCGCCGGTCGCGCCGAACGGGTGCCCGATCGCGATCGACCCGCCCATCACGTTCAGCTTCGAGCGGTCCACCGTGCCCACGGGCTCGCGGAACCCCGCGCGCTCCGCCCACGCCTTGCTCTCGAACCCCTTGAGGTTGCTGAGCACCTGCGCGGCGAAGGCCTCGTGCATCTCCACCACGTCGATGTCCTTGAGCGAGAGCCCCGCGCGCTTGAGCGCGACCGGCGCCGCGAGCACCGGCGCCTGCAGCAGCTGCTCGCCGGGATCGAGCGCCGCATATGCGTAGCTGCGGATGAACGCGATCGGCTTGTAGCCGAGCGCGCGCGCCTTCTCCTCGCTCATCAAGATGACGGCCGCCGCGCCGTCGGTGAGCGGGCTCGAGTTCCCCGCGGTCACGCTGCCGTAGCGGCGGTCGAACACCGGCTTGAGCGCCGCCAGCTGCTCGAGGCTCGTGTCGGTGCGGATGCCGTTGTCGCTGGTCTCCCACTTCTCGTACTTCGGCGGCGCGTAGTACGGCATGATCTCCGCCGTGAGCCGCCCGTCCTGCGTGCCGGCGGCGGCGAGGCGGTGCGAGCGCAGCGCGAACTGGTCCTGCTCGTCGCGCGGGATGCCGTTCAGCTTCGCCATCTTCTCCGCGCTCTGCCCCATCGTCTCCCCCGTGCTCGGCTCCGCGATCGCGGGGGTGACGGGGATGAAGTCGCGCGGCCGGAGCTTCGCGAACGCGCCGAGGCGCGCGCCGAGCGACTTCGCCTTGGACGCCGCGACGAGCACGTCGGAGAAGCCGCGCGAATGCAGGATCGGCACGTTCGAGAGCGATTCCGCGCCGCCGGCGATGGCGACGTCGGCGTGGCCGAGGGCGATCTGGTCCGCGGCGTCGGTGATCGCCTGGTTCGCGCTCGCGCAGGCGCGGCTCACCGACCAGGCCTGCACGCTCTTCGGCAGCGCGGGGATGAGCGCGACCTCGCGCGCGATGTTCGGCGCGAGGACGTTCGGCACCACCGTGCCGAAGACGAGCAGGTCGAGCTGCGCGCCGTCGAGCCCGGTGCGCGCGACCAGCTCCGAGACCACGGCGCGGCCCAGGTCCTCCGCGGTCGCCGTGCGCATCGTGGTGCCGGAGCGCGTGAACGGCGTGCGCAGCCCCGCGACCACCGCCACGCGCCGTCCGTTGCCGTAGGTTGGCATGAGGCGAAACTTAGACCGGGCGGGAAGGGGAAGCCAATCAGGGGCTCCCTGCATTGACGGCCATGACGCTCCCGACATAGCGTTCCCCGGCCGCATCGCGGGCGAGGGTCTCCCTCGCCGCCTCGATGCGGAGCGGACCCACCAGTCCCGGAAGCTCGCCCCGCGCAAGGAGATGGGCGCGGTTCCGCGGCCCGTGGGGGAGGGTCAGCTGGTCCACCGTGTACGTCTCGAGGATCAGGCGCCCGCCCGGGCGGAGCCAGCGATGCAGCGTCGGGAAGAGCGAGCGGTCGAGGAAGTTCACGCAGACGATGGCGTCGCACGCGCCCTCGCGGAGCGGGAGCGCGAGCACGTCGGCCGCCACGCAGTGCACCGGGAGCGCGCCGGCGTGCCGCCGCGCGTGGCGCAGGGCGACCTCCGAGAAGTCGAGCGCCACCACGCGGAGCCCGGCGCGCGCCATGGCGATGGCGTGCCGCCCCGGCCCCGCGGCGAACTCGGCTACGAG
>DATKOH010000253.1:0-9609 GCA_035524735.1 Gemmatimonadaceae bacterium | reverse complement strand
CTGGCGCTCGGCGCTCGGCGCTCGGCCATCGTCGGGCTCGTGCTCGGCCGCGGCGCCGTGGTGATCGCCATCGCGCTCGGGGCGGGGATGGCGGCCGCGTTCGCGGCCGCCCGCCTGCTGCGCAGCCAACTGTACGGCGTCGGCGCCGCGGATCCGCTCACCTTCATCGCGGTGCCGTTGCTGCTCGCCGCCGTCGCCCTGCTCGCCACCTGGCTCCCCGCGCGCCGCGCGGCGCGCGTCGATCCCATGATCGCCCTGAGGACCGAGTAGATGATCGAGTTGCGGAACGTCGAGAAGAGCTATCCGATCGCCGGCGGCCGTGTGTTCGTGCTGCGCCAGATCACGCTGGACATCCGGCAGGGAGAGTTCGTGACCATCATGGGCCCGTCCGGGGCGGGGAAGTCGACGCTGCTCGCGATCCTCGGCATGCTCGACGGCGCCTGGACCGGCGAGTACCGGCTGCTCGGCACCGACGTGCACAGGCTCGACAACCGGAAACGCGTCGCGCTGCACAAGCAGCACGTGGGCTTCGTCTTCCAGCAGTACCACCTGCTCGACGACCTGACGGTGGCCGAGAACCTCGACATGCCGCTGTCGTACCGCGACATCAAGAAGAGCGAGCGCGAGGCCATCGTGGCCGACACGCTCGACCGCTTCGGCATCGTGGCCAAGAAGGACCTCTATCCCACGCAGCTCTCCGGCGGCCAGCAGCAGCTCGTGGCGGTCGCGCGCTCCGTGATCCACAACCCATCGCTCCTCCTCGCCGACGAGCCCACCGGCAACCTGCATTCGGCGCAGGGGCGCGAGATCATGGAGCTGTTCAAGCAGCTAAACGCGCGCGGGACGACGATCGTGCAGGTGACGCACTCGGAGGAGAACGCGCGGTACGGGAATCGGATCATCAATCTGAAGGACGGCTGGCTGGTATGACGACCCGCCGTGCGATCGGCCTCCCACCGGACATCCCATGAACGACGTCCGGCTCGCGCTCCGCAGGCTGCTCCACGCGCCGCTCTTCACCACCGTGGCCGTGCTCACCCTCGCGCTCGGCATCGGCGCCAACAGCGCGGTGTTCAGCGTGGTGAACGGGGTGCTGATCCGGCCGCTGCCGTATCCGGATGAAGGGAAGCTGATGGCGGTGTACGCGAAGGATGCGGACGGCGAGGAGAGCCTCTCGCCCAGGGACTTCATCAGCTTCCAGCGGGAGAGCCGGCTCGTGGCGCCGGTGGCGGCGTACCGCGAGTGGACGTTCAACGTGAGCGCGGGGGAGCGCCCCGAGAAGGCGAACGGGGTGATCGTGACCGCCGACTTCTTCAAGGTGGTGGGGGTGGCGCCCGCGCTCGGCCGCCTGCCCGAGGAGACGAGCCCGGGTCATCGCTCCACGAGCGAGGTCGTGATCGGCGACGGCTACTGGCGCACGAACTTCGGCGGGCGCGCCGACATCATCGGCAAAGTGATCGACCTGAACGGCGAGCCGGTGAGCGTGGTGGGCGTGATGCCGCGCGGCTACGACATTCCCGCGGACGTGCAGATCTGGCGGCCGTCGCCCTTCGCGGTGCCGCCGACGCCGCTGCGTCCCACGGTGGACACGTCGAACGAGCCGGACACGCACTATTTCGAGGTGATCGGCCGGGTGCCCGCGGATGTGTCGGTCACCGCCGCGCGCGCGGAGGCGAGCGCGATCATGCATCGCAACGCGCGGATCGAGAACGGCAAGCCGGAATTCGACGGCGCATCGCTCATCACCGTGCACGAGGACCGCGTGGGGGAGAGCCGGCCGGCGCTGCTGCTGCTGCTCGGATCCGCGGGCGTCCTGCTCCTCATCGCGAGCGTGAATCTCGCGAACCTGCTCCTGGCGCGCGCCGCGTCGCGCTCGCGCGAATGGCTCGTGCGCTCGGCATTGGGCGCGGGGCGCTGGCAGCTCGCGAAGGAGCAGCTCATCGAGAGCCTCCTGCTGTCGCTCCTGGGCGGCGGGGTGGGGCTGCTCGTGGCCACGTGGGGCGTGGCGTCGCTTCGCGCCCTCGCGCCGGCCGAGCTGCAGTCGCTCATCGATGCGTCGCCCGACTGGCGCGTGGTGGCGTTCACGATGACCGTGGCGATCGTGACCGGACTGGCGTTCGGCGTGGGACCCGCGCTCCAGAGCGGACGCGGCGAGCTCGCGACCGGCATGCGCGAGGGCGGTCGCGGCGCGGTGGACTCGCGCGCGCGGCGCCGCGTGCGGAACGGGCTCGCGGTGAGCGAGGTGGCGCTCGCATGCGTGCTCGCGGTGGGTGCGGGGCTCCTCGTGAAGGCCTTCGTGAAGGTGCAGCAGGTGCCGGAGGGCTTCGAGGCGCGCGGCGTGGTCACGATGGCGCTCGCGCTGCCGCAGGTGAAGTACCCGGACACGGAACGCCGGGCGACCTTCGTGCGCGAGATGCTGATGGGGATCGGCACGCTGCCGCAGGTGACGTCGGCCGGCGTGATCAGCCGCCTGCCGCTCAATCCGGGCTCGAGCCGCAGCGATCTCAAGGTGGAAGGGCGCACGCCGCGTCCCGACGATCCGAATCCCGATTACCTTGTGGCGTCGGAGGGTTACTTCAAGACGCTCTCGATCCCGTTCATCGCCGGGCGCGATTTCGACCTGCGCGACATGATGGACGCGCCGCAGGTGGCGATCGTGAGCGCGGTGACGGCGCAGAGGTACTTCGGCACGACCGATGTGCTGGGGAAGCGCATCCAGGTCCGCGACGACCGCTGGCGCACGATCGTGGGCGTGGTGGCCGATGTGCGGCAGCACGAGCTGGACCGGAAGCCGATCCCCGCGGTCTACCTGCCGTACGGGCAGGATCCGTGGGCGAACTTCACGCTCACGGTGCGCGGGAACGGCAGCGCGGCAGCGATGACGGCGCCGGTCGAAGCGAAGATCCACGCCGTGGATGCGGACCAGGCGGTCTATGCCGTGCGCACGATGGACGAGGTCGTCTCGCGCTCGCTGGCGGCGCGGAAGTTCACGCTCACGCTGATCGGGCTCTTCACCTCCATCGCGTTGCTGCTCGCGGCGGTCGGTGTCTACGGCGTGATCGCCTACGGGGTGGCGCAGCGCACGCGCGAGATGGGAGTGCGCGTCGCCCTCGGCGCGCTGCCGGGGGATGTCGTACGGCTCGTGGTGCGCGACGGCGTGCTCATGGCGGCGGCGGGCGTGGCGGCGGGCCTTGCCGCAGCGGTGCTCCTGGCCCCGGTGCTGCAGCAGATGCTCTACGCCGTGGAGCCGCGCGATCCGGCCACCTTCGGCACCGTCGGCGGGATGGTCATCCTCGTCGCGCTGCTCGCGAGCTACCTGCCGGCACGCCGCGCGTCGCGCGCCGATCCGCTGGAGGCGCTGCGCGAGGAGTGACGCCCAGCCCGTCTCCACCCGAGCGCCGAGCGCCGAGACCCGCAGTAAGTTTCACCCATGAGCCCCGCCCAGGCCCGCCTGCTGGTGGCCGACGACGCCCGCGACATCCTCGACGCCCTCGAGATTCTCTTCCGCAGCGAGGGCTACGAGGTCGAGACCGCGCTCTCCCCGCTCGCGGTGATCTCGGCCGTCGGCGAGCGCGACTTCGACGCGCTGCTGATGGACATGAACTACATGCGCGACACGACGAGCGGCGTCGAGGGGCTCGACCTCCTCGGGCGCCTCCAGCAGCTCGACGCCACGCTGCCCGTGGTCGTGATGACCGCCTGGGGGAGCATCCAGGGCGCCGTGGAGGCGCTGCGGCGCGGCGCGCGCGATTACGTCCAGAAGCCGTTCGACAACGAGCGGCTCCTCCACATCATCCGCACGCAGGTGGAGCTCGGCCGGGCGCTCCGCCGCACGCAGCGCCTCGAGAGCGAGAACCTCGCGCTCCGTCCGGGCGGCGCGCCCACGCTCATCGCCGCGTCCCCCGCCATGCAGCCGGTGCTCCGCCTCATGGAGCGCGTCGGCGCCTCGGATGCCAGCGCGCTCATCACCGGCGAGCACGGCACGGGCAAGGAGGTGGTGGCCGGCTGGCTGCACGCCGCGTCCCCCCGCGCGCCGCGCGCGATGGTCACGGTGAACCTCGGCGGCCTCGCCGAGGGGGTGTTCGAGAGCGAGATGTTCGGCCACACCAAGGGCGCGTTCACCGACGCGAAATCCGACCGCGCCGGCCGCTTCGAGCTCGCCGACCAGGGGACGCTCTTCCTCGACGAGATCGCGAACCTCTCCCTCACCCAGCAGGCGAAGATGCTCCGCGTGCTGCAGTCGGGGGAGTTCGAGCGCGTGGGCAGCTCCAAGACGCGGCGCGTGGACGTGCGCATCATCGCCGCCACGAACGCCGACCTGCGCGCCGAGGTCGCCGCCGGCCGCTTCCGCGAGGACCTCTTCTTCCGGCTCAACACGGTGGAGATCCACCTCCCGCCGCTGCGAGAGCGGCGCGAGGACATCCCCCTCCTCGCCGCGCACTTCCTCGCGCAGAGCGCGGCGCGCTACCGCCGCCGCGTCGTCGCGTTCACCCCCGAGGCGATGCGCGCCCTCCTCGCGTACGCCTGGCCGGGCAACGTGCGCGAGCTGGCGCACGCCGTGGAGCGCGCCGTGCTCCTCGCCGAGGGCGACCAGGTGACGCCGCCCGACCTCAACTTCCGCCCGGTGAGCGAGATCGCGCCGCGCCTGGAGGAGATGTCCCTCGAGGAGGTGGAGCGCGTCCTGGTGGAGAAGGCGCTCGCGCGCCACGGCGGCAATGTCACGCTCGCCGCGCAGGCGCTCGGCCTCTCCCGCAGCGCGCTCTACCGGCGGCTGCAGCGCCACGGGCTCTAGGCGCGCCGATGGCCGCGCACGAGCGCCGCCTCACCTGGCTCGTCCTCCTCTCCGCGCTCCCCGCGCTCTCCCTCGCGCTCGCGCTGCTCTGGAGCGGCGACTTCGCCGGGCGCACCAAGTGGACCCTCACGCTGGTGGTGGTCCTCGCGCTCCTCGCCGGCGTGATCGCCGTCCGAGAGCGCGTCGTGCGCCCGCTCCAGACGATCTCGAACATGCTCGCCGCCGTTCGCGAGCAGGACTACTCCCTGCGCGCGCGCCGCGCCGACCCGGACGACGCGCTCGGGCTGGCGATGTTCGAGCTCAACGCGCTCATGACGGAGCTCCGCGAGCGCCGCCTCGGCGCGCTCGAGGCCACCACCCTCCTGCGCCGCGTGATGGAGGAGATCGACGTCGCCGTGCTCGCCTTCGACGACACGGGCGCGCTGCGGCTCGTGAATCCGCTCGGCGAGGCCGTGCTCGGCCAGCCCGCCGAGCGGCTGCTCGGGCGGAGCGCGGAGGACCTCGGCCTCGCGGAGTGCCTCGAGGGCGACGTACCGCGCCTGCTCGACCTCGCCCTCGACACGCGCTCCGGCCGCTGGGAGGTGCGGCGCGGCACCTTCCGCCAGGACGGGCGGCCGCACCGCTTCATCGTCCTCGCCGACGTGAGCCGCACGCTCCGCGAGGAGGAGCGTCTCGCCTGGCAGCGGATCATCCGCGTGCTCGGGCACGAGATCAACAACTCCATCACGCCGATCAACTCGCTCGCCGAGCGGCTGCAGCTGCTCCTGCAGCGCGCGCCCCCGGTGGGCGCGCTGCGCGACGACCTGCAGAAGGGGCTCGCGGTGATCGCCACGCGGTCGCAGGGGCTCGCGCGCTTCCTGGAGAGCTACACGCGGCTCGCGAAGCTGCCGCGCCCGCGGCTCGCCCCCGTGCCCGTGCGCGCGTGGGTGCAGCGGGTGGCGCGCCTCGAGACGCGGCTCCCTGTCGCCGTGGACCCCGGCCCGGATCTCGTCCTGTCGGCGGACGGCGACCAGCTCGACCAGCTGCTCATCAACCTCGTCGCGAACGCCGTGGATGCCGCGATGGCGACCGGCGGAGGCGTGCACGTCTCGTGGCGGCGCGTGGACGGCCGCCTCGAGCTCGCCGTGATCGACGACGGCCCGGGGCTCCCCGACTCCGCGAACCTCTTCGTTCCCTTCTTCTCGACGAAGCCCGGCGGCAGCGGCATCGGGCTCGTGCTCTCGCGCCAGATCGCGGAGGCGCACGGCGGCACGGTCACACTGGCCAACCGCCATGGGGCACGCGGTTGCGAGGCGCGGCTCGTGCTGCCGCTGGCGGCGGACGCCGGCGCCGCGTGACCGCCGCGACCACGGTTCGGCGGCACGCATCCTGCACGATGGGTCATCGGGCCGCGGGACGCTGATCCTCGCGGCGGCGGCCGGGCCGGCGTCCGCTTCCGGGATGGCGCCGTCCGGACGCGAACAGCGCCCGGCGCTCCAACGTTCCATCGTCCGCGGCGGTCCAACCGGGACCACCCGCAGTGGAGGCGACCATGCAGGGTCTCATGTTCGACATCCGGTACGCGGCCCGCCGGCTGCGCCGCACGCCGCTCTTCACGAGCGTCGTCGTGCTCACGCTCGCCCTGGGGATCGGCGCGAACTCCGCGATCTTCTCGGTGGTCGACACCGTGCTGCTGCGGCCGATGCGGTACCGCGAGCCGGACCGGCTCGTGGAGGTCTTCCACTGGTATCCCGAGATCAAGCTGCACGCCGGCGTCTCCGTGCCGGGGTTGCGCGCGTACCGTGACGAGGCACAGCTCTTCGAGTCCGTGGGCGCGTCATCGGGCTGGGGGGTGAACCTCACCGGTGCGGGCGATCCGGTGCGGCTGAACGGCCGCCAGGTGAGCGGCGATTTCTTCCGCGCGCTCGGCGTGCCGGCGATGATGGGCCGCACCTTCCGTCCCGACGAGGATGAGCCGGGACACGAGCACGAGGTGGTGATCGGCGCCGGGCTCTGGCGCGGCGTCTTCGGCGCGGCGCCGGACATGGTGGGGCGCCAGATCTCGCTGAACGGCGAGCCGTACACGGTGATCGGCGTCATGCCGCCGGAGTTCGTCGATCCCTGGCAGGCGAACACGGAGATCTGGAGCCCGTTCGGCTTCGCCGCGGGGCGCTTCGATCCGTCGAACTTCACGAACGAGTTCATGCAGATGGTCGCGCGGCTCAAGCCGGGGGTGAGCGTCGACCAGGCGCAGCGCGACCTGGCCGCGTTCGCCGAGCGGCTGAAGCAGCGCTACCCGAACCAGTTCTCCCCCACGTGGACGCTGCGTCTCACGACGCTCGCGTTCGCGAAGACGGGGAACGTGCGCCCGGCGCTGATCATCCTGCTGGTGGCGGTGGGGGTGGTGCTGCTCATCGCCTGCGCGAACGTCGCGAACCTCCTCCTCGCGCGCGCGGCGTCGCGGCAGCGCGAGGTGGCGATCCGCACGGCGCTGGGCGCCGAGCGCTGGGCGCTGGCCCGGCAGCTGCTCGTGGAGAGCGTGATGCTCGCCGCGGCGGGCGGCGCGCTCGGCCTCCTCGTGGCCGACCTTGCGGTGGGCACGCTCGCCGCCTTCGACCCGGGGAGCGTCCCCGGAGCGGCGGATCTCCACATCGATGGCACGGTGGTCGCCTTCACCGCGGTGGTCGCGCTCGCCACCGGCGTGCTCTTCGGCCTCGTCCCGGCGCTCCAGGTGTCGCGCACGGACCTGCACGCGACGCTCAAGGAGGGGGGTCGCGGCGGCACCATCGACCGTGCGGGGCAGCGGGTGCGCCGCGCGCTCGTGGTGGGGGAGATCGCGATGGCGCTCACGCTGCTCACCGGCGCCGGGCTCCTCCTGCGCAGCTTCGCGCGGCTCACCGACGTGGACCCCGGATTCGACCCGCGCCACGTGCTCACCTTCAACGTGTCGCTCCCGAAGTCGCGCTATCCCACCGACACGGCGTCGGCCGCCTTCTACGCGCGGCTGATGCCGCGTCTCGCCGAGGTGCCCGGCGTGCTCGCGGCGGGAGGGACGTCGGTGCTCCCCTTCGGCGGGAGCTGGAGCACCGCGAGCTTCAACGTGGAGGGTTACGTGCCGCCGGCGAACGGCGACAGCCCGTGGGGGGACATCCGCCTGGTGACGCCGGGATTCTTCGCCGCGCTGAAGATCCCGCTCCTCGCCGGCCGCTACCTCGAGCCGCGGGACGACCGCGCCGCGCCGCAGGCGGCCGTGGTGGATGCCGAGCTGGTGCGGCGCTTCTATCCGAGCGCCGAGGCGGCGCTCGGGCGCCGGATCTACTTCGGATCCCGCCAGCCGAACGCGCAGACGCAGTACATCACCATCGTCGGCGTGGTGGGGCACACGAAGCACGAGGGGCTCGACGCGGACCCGCGCGTGCAGGTCTACTTCGCGATCGACCAGTCGCCCTTCCAGGTGAACTTCCTCAGCGTCGCGGTGCGCACCGCCGGCGATCCGATGGGCTCGCTGGGGGCGGTGCGCAGCGCCGTGCTCGACGTGGACCGGGACATGCCCATCGCGCAGCCCGCGACGCTGGAGTCGCTGGTGGACCGGTCGCTGGGGCGGCGCCGTCTCTCGGCGGTGCTCATCGGCAGCTTCGCCGCGCTCGCCCTCCTGCTCGCGTCGCTCGGCATCTACGGCGTCATGGCGTACACCGTGACGCAGCGCACGCGCGAGATCGGCGTGCGCGTGGCGCTCGGCGCCAGCCGGCGCGACGTGCTGCGGCTGATCGTGGGGCAGGGGGCGCGGCTGGCCATGATCGGCACCGGCATCGGCGTGGTGGGCGCGGTGGCGGCCGCGCGCCTGCTGCGCTCGCAGCTCTTCGGCATCGGTCCATCGGACCCGGTCACGCTCCTCTCGATCGTCGCGGTGCTCGGCGCCGCGGTGCTCGTCGCCAGCGCGATCCCGGCGCTGCGCGCGGCGGCCATCCACCCCACCGAGGCGCTGCGGGAGGAGTGAGGCGGTGGCCGAGGCGGAGGGCTGGCCAACGCCGCCGGGTGGCGACAGGATTGTGAGATGAGACTCCTCACCACCGCGGCGGCGACCCTGCTCGCGGCGCTCCCCGCGGCGCGTCCGGCGCCGGCGCCGGGCACCGGCGGATTCCGCGGCGGGCCCGCGCACGAGGGCGTGTACGCGCCGACGGCGCACGGCGCGCTCGCCGGCATCGAATGGCGCGTGCAGACGGGCGGCGACGTCGTCTCGTCCGCCACCGTCGTGGGCGGAGTCGCGTACGTCGGCAGCGGCGACGGACGGCTCTACGCGCTCGACGCGGCCACCGGCGCCCGCCGCTGGGTCTACGAGGCGGGGAGCGCGGTGGCGACCACCCCCGCCGTGTCGCGCGGGCGCGTGTACTTCGGCGCGCGCAACGGCATCTACGCCGCCGCGGACGCGGCCTCGGGGCGCCGCGTCTGGTCCTTCCGCACGGGCGCCGACCTGCCGCTCCCCTGGGGGCACGAGAGCGGTGACCACTACCTCTCCTCGCCCGTGGTCGTCGGCGGGACGGTGATCTTCGGCGGCGGCGACGGCGTCGTGTACGCGCTGGACGCCGCCACCGGCGAGGTGCGCTGGCGGGCGCGCACCGGCGGCCGCATCCGCTCCTCCCCCGCCGTGAGCGGCGGCCGGGTGGTGGTCGGCTCGTACGACGGCATCGTCTACTGCTTCTCGCTGCGCACCGGCGCCGAGCGGTGGCGCTTCGCGACCGCGGGCGCGTCGCTCGAGAGCGGCAAGTTCGGTTACGACCGCCGCTCGATCCAGTCCTCTCCCGCGATCGACGGCGGCGCCGTGTACATCGGCGCGCGCG
>DATKOH010000252.1:0-6318 GCA_035524735.1 Gemmatimonadaceae bacterium | reverse complement strand
ACGGGGATGGCGCGTGCGCATCAGAACCCCCGGACCCAGTTGGTGCCGTCGTAGTGCCACCACTCGGCCCGGCCGGTGGCGCGCTCGACGTGGATGGCGCGGACGTCACGCACGAACGCCGGATCGCTCTGGGCCCGCGTGGACGACAGGTAGACCCCGCGCGATTCGCTCGCGCTGCCGTTCCGATAGAAGATCACGCACGGAAGGCCCGTGGCCCCCTCGAGCACGGTGAAGCTGATGGCGCTGGAGCCCCATGACATCGGGGGCGCGGTGCCCAGCCCGTAGCGGACGCGGTCGCCGAGGGAGATGGAGCGGACGTTCTCACCCGCGTCGGCCTGCCCGTTGTTGTTGGCGTCGGAGATGATGCGCATCTCATGGTTCGCATCATCGAATACCACGACCATGTTGTGCTGCTTCGCGATCGCCTGGCGCTGCGCCGCGATGAGCGCGGTACCCACGACCTGCTGGTCGCCGTTGATCTGGTAGCGCGCCACATCGATCTTCCAGAACACGATGCCGATCAGGATCGACACGATGGTCAATACGATGAGCAGCTCGATCAGCGTGACGCCGGAACGGCGCCGCGCGCGCGGGACGACAGCAGTGGAGCAACCGGGCTGAGCCATGAGTCGGTAAGTCCCGCGGAGATTAGAAAGACGCGTGGATCGAGTGCGGGGGGTACTAGTGCAGGAACCGTGCGCCGGGACGTGAATCAAGTGCACTGGAAACAATTATTTACAGCCGACCTTGAGGGAAAGACTGACAGTCAGGAGTGATTGTCAAATTCTTACAATTATTAGATACCTGAGCTTGTGCTCGAGTGATCGATTGCGCTGCTATGCATGAAATCGTTCCAATTATGACCGACTGTATCATGGCATTATGACCTGATTGGGACGCCGAGTGCATCCCGGTGCCTCATTATGCGCTACAAACTGGCACGGTTCCGAAACAAATTTCCGCTCCACCCCACATCATTCGGTCCGGCGTAGGAGTTCCCAGTACTTCCCCGTAGGGCCCGAGGGGATATGTTTGCGCCCTCCATGACCGGCTACTCGGACGCTGTCAACCACGCGCTCGCCTTCGCGGCCAAGCACCATGACCAGGAAGTGCGAAAAGGCACGCGCCTGCCGTACCTCACGTCGGCTCCCAACGTGGCGGTGATCCTGGCGCGATACGGACAGGACGAGGACACGGTGGTCACCGGCATCGTGCGTGATGCGGTGGAGGATTTCCTGCGGGATGGGTACACCGCGGAGATGCTGCAGAACCGGATCGGCGAGAAGTTCGGCGCATCGGTGCTCGAGGGCGCGCTGGCCACGGTGGAACGGCGCTCGGACGACGACGGCGTGGAGCTCACGGCGGACGAACGCCGGGAGGACCTGCTCGCCCGCCTTTCGAATGCCAGGGCGCAGGCGCGCTGGGTGTTCACCGCTGCGCATCTGCACGCGGCCGGGACGCTGCTGGCGAACCTGCGCCGCACGCAGTTCCCGGAATCGGTGTGGGGGCGCTACGCCGCGGGGCGCGAGGGGACGATCGCCTGGTTCGGGGCCGCGCGCCGCCGGCTGCATGACATCGGATTCGAGGCGCCGATCATGTCGGAGTTCGACGCGACCGTCGCCGAGCTCGAACGCTACCGGGGCTGACTCACGCCGGGTAGCGCCGGGCCACGTAGTCCTCGAGGATGGCGAGGAACTCGGGCACGATCGCGTCTCCCTTGAGCGTGACGTGCAGGCGCCCGTCCACGTACACGGGCGCGCGCGGCTCTTCGGCGGTGCCGGGGAGCGAGATGCCGATGTCGGCGTGCTTCGACTCGCCGGGGCCATTGACGACGCAGCCCATCACCGCCACGCGCAGCGTCTCCACGCCGGGGTGGCGCGTGCGCCACACGGGCATCTGCTCGCGCACGTAGCCCTGGATGTCCTCCGCCATCTGCTGGAAGAAAGTGGAGGTCGTGCGCCCGCATCCGGGGCAGGCCGTGACCTGCGGCGCGAAGCTGCGGAGCCCGAGCGACTGCAGGATCTGCTGCGCGACGCGCACTTCCTCCGTGCGGTCGCCGCCCGGCCGAGGGGTGAGTGAGACGCGGATGGTGTCGCCGATGCCCTCGCCGAGGAGGATCGAGAGACCGGCGGTACTCGCGACGATGCCCTTGGTGCCGAGCCCGGCCTCGGTGAGCCCGAGGTGGAGCGGAAAGTCGCAGCGCGCGGCGAGGTTGCGATAGACGTCCACGAGATCCTGGACGCCGGAGACCTTGGCGGAGAGGATGATCCGGTCGTGGGCGAGCCCGGTCTCCTCGGCGAGCGCCGCGGAGCGGAGCGCGCTCTGGATCATGGCCTCGATGTAGACCTCGCGCGCGTCGAGCGGCTCGGCGCGGCGCGCGTTCTCGTCCATGAGCGTGGTGAGCAGGTCCTGGTCGAGGGAGCCCCAGTTGACGCCGATGCGCACGGGCTTGCCGTGCTCGACCGCGATGCGGACGATCGTGCGGAAATTCTCGTCGCGCCGCTTGCCGCCCACGTTGCCGGGGTTGATGCGGTACTTGGCGAGGATGCGCGCGCAGGCGGGGTGGTTGGCGAGGAGGAGATGCCCGTTGTAGTGGAAGTCGCCGATGAGGGGCACGGCGACGCCGGCGTCGGCGAGGCGCTCGGCGATCGCCGGCACGGCGGCGGCCGCCGCCTCGTCGTTCACGGTGATGCGAACGAGTTCGGAGCCCGCGTCGGCGAGCGCACGCACCTGCGCGGCGGTCGCGTCGGCGTCCGAGGTGTCGGTGTTGGTCATCGACTGCACGACGACCGGGTGCCCGGAACCGATGGGCACGGCGCCGACGCGCGTGGTGACGGTGCTGCGGCGCGGGGGGAACGGCATGCGCGAAAGATAGGAGGGCGCGGCGGGCAGCGGGAAGGCGCATGACTCGCGCGCGCGGGCGGCGGCGCTATCTTGGTGGGAGCGAACCTCGGAGACCGGTGCCACCATGGGAACGACGAATGCGCCCGCGGAGAACGCGCCGCCCGCCAAGCGGCGGCGGAAGTGGAAGTGGATCCTGGCGGCGGTGGTGCTCGCGCCGTTCGCGGGCATCGCGCTGTACACGTGGGCGGCGCTCACGTTCACGTACTCGCGCGGAGAGCGCGCGGGGTACCTGCAGAAGTTCTCGCAGAAGGGATGGCTCTGCAAAACGTGGGAGGGAGAGATCGCGATGGCGAATCTTCCCGGCACGATGCCGCAGATCTTCACCTTCTCGGTCCGGAACGATTCGATCGCCGGGATCCTGAACGGGATGAGCGGGCAGCGGGTGAACGTCACCTACGAGCAGCACCGGGGGGTACCGACGACCTGCTTCGGCGAGACCGAATACTTCGCCGTGGGGGCCCAGCGGCTGCCCTCCCCTTGACTTGGGGGCTTTGGGCGCTATTGCCCGTTTCGGGGGGTCAGCCTATATTCGGGCAGGCACCACCCGCATCTCGCTGAGAGGACCCGGGCGGCAGGTTGGCCCGGGTCTTTGAAGTTTGCGAGAGGCGAGTGCGCTGGGCGCGATGGCAAATCCGCGCGCGCCGGATCACTTGGTCAGGGACAGGCGCATGCCGTACCCTGAACAAACAATTTCAGGAGTAGGCAATGCGTGTCACTGGCAAGGTGAAGTGGTTCAACGACGCGAAGGGGTTCGGCTTCATCACCCCGGACAACGGTCAGAAGGACTGCTTCGTCCACTACAGCGCCATCCAGGGGTCGGGCTTCAAGACCCTGGCCGAGGGCGAGGCGGTGGAGTTCGACATCGTCGAGGGGCAGAAGGGTCCCGCGGCGGAGAACGTGACGAAGAAGTAAGGGTCGCGTTCCACGGATGAAGGAAGGGCGGCGCCGCGAGGTGCCGCCCTTCTCATTTTCGAGACCCCGCCCCTTAGACGGCGGCGTCGGCCAGGATGCGGAGCGCGTTGCCGCGCGGCTCGGGGGCGGCGGTGAGCGATGACTGCGCGGCATCGAGCTGCGCGGCGACGGCCTGCGGACCGGTGCCGCCATCGACCTCCCGGCGCTCGACGCTCGCCATGGGGGAGAGGGCGTCGAAGCAATCCGCGGCGAACTGCGGGTGAGCGGCGGTGAAGGACTTGAGGGGGAGCGCGTTCAGCTCGACGCCCGCGCCTTCGGCCTCCCGCACGAGGCGCCCCACGGCGCCGTGCGCATCGCGGAAACTGACCCCCTTGGCGACGAGGTAATCGGCGAGGTCGGTGGCCATCATCGTGCTGGAGCAGGCGGCGCGCATCCGATCGGTGCGGAAGCCGCACTCGGCAAGCGCGCCGGTGACGGCGGCGAGGACGCGCTGGAGCGTGTCGGTCGCGTCGAAGAGCGCGCGCTTGTCGTCCTGGATGTCCTTGTTGTAGCCGGTGGGCAGGCCCTTGAGCGTCGCGAGCAGCGTGGCGAGATCGCCGAGGATGCGGCTGCCGGCGCCGCGCGCGAGTTCGAAGACGTCCGGATTCCGCTTCTGCGGCATCATGCTGGAGCCGGTGGTGTACCGCTCGCCGAACTGCACGAAGCCGAACTCGGCGGAGCCGAAGAGGATGACGTCCTCGGCGAGGCGCGAGAGGTGGACGCCGAGCATGGCGCAGGCGTAGAGGAGATCGGCGACGAAGTCGCGGTCGCTCACGGCGTCCATGCTGTTGGGGGTGCGCCGCGCGAAGCCGAGCGTCTCCTGGAGGAGCACGCGGGAGATCGGATAGGCGCAGCCGGCGACGGCGCCGGCGCCGAGAGGAAGGGCGGCCGCGGCGCGCGCGGCGCCGGCGAGGCGCTGGCGGTCGCGGTCGAGCGGCCAGAAATGGGAGAGCATCCAGTGCGCGGCCTCGACCGGCTGCGCGCGCTGGAGGTGGGTGTACGCGGGCATGATGGCGCGCTCGCCGTGCAGGGCGCGGGCGTGCTCGAGCATCACGGTCTGCAGGCGGCGCACGGAGAGGTCGAGCGCGCCGATGGCGTCGATGGTCCAGAGGCGCGCGGCGGTGGCGACCTGGTCGTTGCGGCTGCGGCCGGTGTGGAGCTTGGACGCGACGTCGCCGACCTCCTCGTGGAGGAGCCGGTCGATGAGAGTGTGTACGTCCTCATCGGAGGGGATGGGTCGCTCGCCGTCCTGGAGGCGCTTGGCGACGGCGTCGAGCCCCTGTTCGAGGCGGCGGCTCTCCTCGAGGGAGACGACGCCGGCCTGCCAGAGGGCGACGGCCCAGGCCTTGGAGAGGCGGACGTCGAAGGGCCAGAGGCGGAGGTCGACGTCGACCGAACGGTTGAGGGCGTCGAGCTCGGGCGCGGAGTCACCGCCGAAGCGGCCGCCCCAGAGCTTGTGCGCCACGGCGCCGTCGAGCTTGAGGGCGCTCACGCGATGGCGAGCGCGGGGGGCGCTCCCTCGGTGTCGGCCTGCCGCTGGGCGGCGAGCTCCCCGTCCTTGATGGCGCGGACGCGCTGCGAGAGCCCGTAGAGGCGGATGAAGCCCGCGGCGTCACTCTGCTGGTAGACGTCGTCCTCGCCGAAGGTGACGAAGCGCTCGTCGTAGAGCGCGTGCGCGCTCTCGCGGCCGGCGATGGTGATGGTGCCGCGGAGGAGGCGCAGGGTGATGGTGCCGGTGATCATCGCCTGGGTGGCGTCGACGAAGGCGTCGTACGCCTCGCGCTCGGTGGTCCACCAGCGGCCCTCGTACACGAGGTCGGCGTAGCGCGGGGCGATGAGATCCTTGGCGGCGAGGGTGCGGCGGTCGAGCACGAGCTGCTCGAGCTCGCTGTGCGCGGTGTAGAGCAGGGTGCCGCCCGGCGTCTCGTAGACGCCGCGCGACTTCATGCCGACGAGACGGTCCTCCACGAGGTCGATGCGGCCGATGCCGTGGCGGGCGCCGATCGCGTTGAGCTGGGTGAGGAGCGCGATCGGGTCGAGCTCCTGGCCGTTGACGGAGACGGGAGTGCCGGCACGGAAGCCGATGACGACGTCCTCGGCGCGTGCGGGGGCGCCGGCCGGATCCGCGGTGAGCTGGAAGAGGTCGGCGGGGGGCACGCTGTTGGGATCCTCGAGGATCCCGCCCTCGTGCGAGAGGTGCCAGATGTTGCGGTCGCGGGAGTAGATCTTGGCGGCGGTGGCGGCGACGGGAATGCCGTGCTTCGCGGCATAGGCGAGCGCGTCCTCGCGGCTCCGGATGTCCCATTCGCGCCAGGGGGCGATCACGGGCAGCTCGGGCGCGAAGGCGGCGTAGGTGAGCTCGAAGCGCACTTGATCATTGCCCTTGCCGGTGCATCCGTGGGCGAGGGCGTCGGCACCGACGCGGCGGGCGACCTCGACCTGCCGGCGCGCGATGAGCGGGCG
>DATKOH010000251.1:0-14528 GCA_035524735.1 Gemmatimonadaceae bacterium | reverse complement strand
GTCAGCAGCAGCATTCAACGCCTCTGCGCGCGATCAGCGACGACCCGCCCCCCAAAACGCTCACGCCCAAACGCGCCCTCGCCGTTCCAAACGCTCACGCCCAAACGCGCCCTCGCCGTTCCAAACGCTCACGCCAAAACGCGCCCTCGCCGTTCCAAACGCTCACGCCCAAACGCGCCCTCGCCGTTCCAAACGCTCACGACTAGACGCGCCCCTGGCCGTTCCGCGCCTTGCATGCGCCCCGCTGCCCCGGCACCTTTCGCGTCATGTCCTCGGCATTGGCGGAGCGGGAGGAAGCGCTGGATGCGGCCGCGGGGGGCGCGTCGAAGCGCTCGTACGTGCGCCGCATCTTCTCGGAGATCGCGCCGAGCTACGACCTGCTCAATCATCTGCTGAGCGCGAATCTCGACCGTGGATGGCGGCGCGCGGCGATCGATGCGCTGCGGTGGGAGCAGCGTCCGGCGGGGACGTTCCTCGACGTGTGCGCGGGGACGATGGACGTGGGCGCCGAGCTCGCGGCGCGGCCGGGGTTCCGCGGGGCGGTGGTGTGCGCGGACTTCGCGGAGCCGATGCTGCGGAGCGGGCTCGCGAAGACGCACGGCGCGAAGGTGAGCCCGGTGGTGGCGGACGCGCTGCGGCTGCCCGTGCGCACGGGGGCGGGCGCCGGCGCGCTGGTGGCCTTCGGCGTGCGGAACTTCGAGGACCTCGACGCGGGGCTGCGGGAGCTGGCGCGCGTGCTCGCGCCGGGGGCGCGGCTCGTGATCCTCGAGTGCGCGGAGCCGCCGTCGGCGGCGGTGCGCGCGCTCTACCACCTGTACTTCCGCCGCGTGCTGCCGCTCATCGGGCGGCTCGTGAGCGGGCACCGCACGGCGTACCGCTACCTGCCGGTGTCGGTGGCGAGCTTCCCGCAGCCGGAGGAGCTCGCGGCGCGGCTGCGCGCGGCGGGGCTCACGGACGTGGGCTTCCGGCGGCTCGCGCTCGGCACGGCGGCCATCCACTGGGGGATGCGCGCGGCGTGAGCCTCGACTCGCTGCAGGAATTCATCGCGGCGCTCGACCGCGCGGGAGAGCTGGTGCGCGTGGCCGCGCCGGTGCGGGCGAAGCTCCAGCTGAGCGAGATCGCCGACCGCGCCATGAAGTCGCCCGGCGGGGGGCCGGCGCTCCTCTTCGAGCACGTGCTGCTCGACGACGGCGCGCGCTCGGCGGTCCCGGTGGCGATCAACCTCTTCGGGTCGATGCGCCGGATGGCGATGGCGCTCGGGGTGACGCGGCTCGATGAGATCGGCGATCGGATCACCGAGCTCATGCACCTGCAGGTGCCGGAGGGGATCCTCGCGAAGCTCGCGCTGCTGCCGAAGCTGCTCGAGGTGGGGAAGTTCCCGCCGCGCACGGCGGGAGGGCGCGGCGCGTGCCAGGAGGTGGTGTGGCGCGGCGACGAGATCGACCTCCGCCGCCTGCCGGTGATCACCTGCTGGCCGCAGGATGCGGGGCCGTACATCACGCTGCCGATGGTGATCTCGAAGGATCCGAAGCGCGGCATCCGCAACGTGGGGATGTACCGCGTGCAGGTGATGGGCCGCGACCGCGTGGCGATGCACTGGCAGCGGCACAAGGTGGGAGCGGCGCACTGGCGCGAGATGGCGGAGCGCGGGGAGACGATGCCGGTGAACATCGCGATCGGCGCGGACCCGGCGTCGGTGTACTCGGCGAGCGCCCCCCTCCCGCCGACGGTGGACGAGTTCCTCTTCGCGGGCTTCCTGCGGAAGGCGCCGGTGCGGCTGGTGAAGGCGGTGACGAACGACCTCGAGGTGCCGGCGGAGGCGGAGATCGTGATCGAGGGGGTGATCGACCCGCGCGAGCCGCTGGTGACCGAGGGACCCTTCGGCGACCACACCGGCTTCTACTCGCTCGCGGACCAGTATCCGAGCGTGAAGGTGACGGCGGTGACGATGCGGAAGTCGCCCGTGTACGCGACGACGATCGTCGGGCGTCCGCCGATGGAGGACTATTACCTGGGGCACGCCACGGAGCGGATCTTCCTGCCGCTGCTCAAGCTCACCGTGCCGGAGATCGTGGACTACCACATGCCGGCGGAGGGGATCTTCCACAACCTCGTCTTCGTCTCGATCGACAAGCAGTACCCGGGGCAGGCGTTCAAGGTGATGAACGCGCTCTGGGGGGCGGGGCTGATGTCGCTGGCGAAGATGCTCGTGGTGGTGGACAAGTGGGTGAACGTGCGCGATCCGCGGGAGGCGTGGTGGGTGGCGCTGAACAACATCGACCCGGAGCGCGACGCGCGCTTCTCGATGGGGCCGGTGGACGTGCTCGACCACTCGAGCCGCACCTTCACCTACGGGTCGAAGATCGGCTTCGACGCGACGCGGAAGCTGCCCGAGGAGGGGTTCACGCGCGAATGGCCGCCGCTGATCGAGATGGACGCGGAGACGAAGCGGCAGGTGGACGCGATCTGGGCGCAGCTGGGCATCGGGGGGGCGCGGTGACGCGGGAGGGGCAGACCTTCGCCGGCGGGTCGCGGCTCGTGCACTACGTGAACTTCGTGAAGCTGCCGCACACGCTCTTCGCGCTCCCCTTCGCGCTGGTGGGCGTGGTGATCGCGAGCGCGTCGCATCCGGTGACGTGGGCGCAGGTGGGGTGGGTGGCGGTGGCGTTCACGGCCGCGCGCTTCGCGGCGATGGGGTTCAACCGCGTGGTGGACCGCGAACTGGACGCCATCAATCCGCGTACGGCGAAGCGCGAGATCCCCGCGGGGGTGATCGGCGCGGCGGAGGGGGCGGCGGCGGTGGCGGTGGCGAGCGCGCTCTTCTTCCTGGCGGCGTGGCGGCTGAACCCGCTCTGCTTCGCGCTGGCGCCGGTGGCGCTGGCGTGGGTCTTCTTCTACAGCTACACGAAGCGCTTCACGAAGCTCGCGCACTTCGCGCTCGGGCTGGGCACGGGGATCGCGCCGGTGGGCGGCTATCTCGCCGTGACGGGCGCATGGAGCCGTCCCTGGTGGGTGCTCGTGCTGCTCGCGGCGGCGGTGATGACCTGGGTGGGGGGCTTCGACATCCTGTACGCGCTGCAGGATGTGGAGTTCGACCGCGCGCAGCGGCTGCACTCGATCCCGGCGCTGCTGGGCGAGGCGCGCGGGATCGCGGTGTCGCGGCTCATGCACCTGGGCACGGTGGCGTCGCTCGCGCTCGTGGGGGCGGGGATCGGCGCGGGATGGTGGTGGTTCGCGGGAGTGCTCGTGGTGGCGGTGCTGCTCGCCTACGAGCATTCGCTGGTGCGGCCGGGGGACCTCTCGCGGCTGGACGCGGCCTTCTTCACGATGAACGGCGTGATCAGCGTGACCTTCTTCGGCTTCGTGCTCGCGGGGCGGGTGTTCGCGCGGTGAGCGACGCGCTCCCCGTGGTGATGGCGG
Organism: Gemmatimonadaceae bacterium; assembly: GCA_035524735.1. GTDB lineage: Bacteria > Gemmatimonadota > Gemmatimonadetes > Gemmatimonadales > Gemmatimonadaceae > DATKOH01. The sequence goes on along the minus strand of DATKOH010000251.1, from coordinate 11,108 downwards.
TCACCGGCGCGTCGGGGGCGCCGTACGCCGTGCGGTTGCTCGAGCAGCTGGTGCGCGCGAAGCGGCCGGTGCAGCTCATCGTGAGCGCGCACGGCTGGCGGTTGCTCTCCACCGAGGCGGGGATCGCCGACCTGGGCGCGCTGCGCGCGCGCACCGGGGGCGCGGCGGCGTGGAAGCGCTGGGTGACGGTGTACGACGACGGCGACCGCGGCGCGAAGCCGGCGTCGGGCTCCGCGCTGAACGCGGGGATGGTGATCTGCCCCTGCTCGATGGGCACGCTCGCCGCGGTGGCGGCGGGGACGAGCCGCTCGCTCGTGGAGCGCGCGGCGGACGTGGCGCTCAAGGAGCGGCGGCCGCTCCTGCTCGTGACGCGGGAGACGCCGCTCTCGGCGATCCACCTGGAGAACATGCTGCGGGTGACGCGCGCGGGGGCGGTGGTGATGCCGGCCGCGCCGGGTTTCTATCACCGGCCGCGCGCGGTGGACGACCTCGTGGACTTCATCGTGGCGCGCGCGCTCGACCACCTCGGCGTGGCGCACGCGCTCGGGCGGCGGTGGAGCGGCACGTCGTCGGACTGATCGCCGACACGCACGGGCTGGTGCGCCCCGGCGTGCACGACGCGCTCGCCGGCGTGTCGCTCATCCTGCACGCGGGGGACGTGGGGGGCGGCGCGGTGCTCGACGAGCTGGCGCTGATCGCGCCGGTGATGGCGGTGTTCGGGAACACCGACGCGCCCGGCGACCCGCGGCTCGCCGCGCGGATCGAGCGCGAGATCGGCGGCGTGCGCTTGCACGTGAGCCACGGGCACGAGCTGGGGAGCCCCACGCCGGAGGCGCTGCTCGCGGCCAGCGACGCGGACGTCGTCGTGTACGGGCACACGCACCGCGCGCTGGTGTCGCGCGCGGGGGGGCGGCTGGTGGTGAACCCCGGGGCCGCGGGGCCGCGGCGCTTCGACCTGGCGCCGAGCGTGGCGCGGCTGACGATCGCCGGCGGGCGCGCCGAGGTGGAGGTCGTGCCGCTGGCGGTCTGAGCGCGGCGAGCGCATGATTCCCGTCGCATGAGACCGGCCCTCTTCCTCCTTCTCGCCCTGGCCGCGGCGGCTCGGGCCGACGCGCAGGACAGCGTGCGCCGCGAGGTGACGCTCGCGTCGGGGGGGACGATCACGCGCGAGTGCGCCGCGTGGCGGAGCGAGGGGGTGGCGGTGCTGCCCGCGGATGCGCGCGATCCGGGGCCCGACGCGAGCGCGTACCTGGCGAAGCTCGCGAAGGCGATCGAGCGGCGGGTGGACCATCCGGTGACCGACAGTCAGGTGCGCGTCGCCTCCTTCGCGGCGCGCGTGCTGCGCGACGGGCAGGTGATGCTCACGCGGCTGGTGCGCGGCTCGGAGCACGCGGGCTTCGACATGGCGGCGCAGCGCGCGGCGAGCTTCGTCGCGTCGGATCCCGACCTCGTCCCGATGCCGCCGGGGATGCCCGACTCGTTCACCGTGCTGATCTCCTTCGGCCGGCGCGCGGACGGGAGCGACTTCCTCGTGTCGCACGTCCGCTGCCCGGTGATGCCGTACCCGGACAACCCGAAGCCGGTGTACCCGGTGCAGCAGACGATCACGCGCTCGCGCGTGCGGGTGCGCGTGCGATTCCTCGTGGACACCGCGGGGCTGGTGGACACCGCGAGCGTGGTGCTGCTCGACCCGGTGAGCGACGCCTTCGAGGCGGCGACGATGACGTACCTGTCGAAGCTGCGCTATCTGCCGGAGGACTTCGACGGGGAGAAGCAGCGCGTGCGGATCGAGCGGACGGTGACCTTCATGCCGCCGGACGAGGAGAACAGCGGGACGCGCTAGGCGATCCGCTCCGCGGGCGCGTCGGCGCCCGGCACCACGCGCACCCGCTTCGACGGAGTGAGCTCCACCCGCGTGGTGCGCGCCATCTCCGCGGGATGCGTGCGGAACCACCAGCTGAGCAGCAGCAGCTCGTCGATCTCGTGCGTGGGCAGCCGCGCCCCCTCGCGCTCGGCGGTGCCGAAGACCTCCTGGATCAGGGCCGCGTGGCGGCGCAGGTCGCGCGGCACGCCGGGCGGGATGTCCTCCGCGCGCACGCGCCCGCGGCGGATGAAGTAGACGCGGTCCTCCCCGTTCCATCCGGGGACGAGATAGAGGAACGACAGCGACTCCACCGCGAAGCGCAGCCGCTCGAACTGCGCGCGAAGTTCCTCGAGGCGCTCGAGCTTGTCGCGCATCGCCGCCGCGCGCTCGTACTCCAACTCGGCGCTGGCGCGCAGCATCTCCATGCGCAGCGACTCGAGCGGCGTGTCGTCGGCGCCGTCGAGGAAGGCGCGCGCGAGCGCGACGCGCTCGTCGTACTGCCGCTCGGTGCACGCGGCCACGCACGGGCCCAGGCACTTCCGCACCTCGTAGCGGATGCATCCCGGCGTGCGGGGCGTGAGCTGGAAGAGCTCGGCCTGGTCGGCGAAGCGCATCCGCGCGTCGAGGGTGCAGTCGCGGAGGCCGAGCACGTCGGAGAGCTCGCGCACGGCGTCGCTCACGCGCTGCGCCCCCTGGAAGGGGCCGTAGTAGGTGGCGCGATCGTCGCTGGCGCCGCGCACCACCATCAGCCGCGACGCGGGCGCGCGCGCCACCTTGATGAAGGCGAAGTGCCGCGCGTCGCGCTTGAGCATGACGTTGAAGCGCGGCCGCAGCCGCTTCACGAGCTGCAGCTCCAGCAGGAGCGCGGCGAACTCGCTCGGGACGTACTCCCAATCGATGCGCGCCGCCTCGCGCACCAGCCGCGCCCCCTTCTCCTCGGGGAAGGGGAGGCGGAAGTAGCTGAGCAGCCGCGTGCGCACGCGCTTCGACTTGCCCACGTAGAGCACCTCGCCGTCGGCGGTGTGCATGCGGTACACGCCGGGGCGGTCCTCGCAGTGCGCGCGCACGTGCGCCTTGAGCGCGGCGGCGTGCGCGGCGGCCGCGGCCTCGATGCGCTGGCGGTCGGCGCGCGCGCTCACCGCTGGCAGCGGGGGCAGAAGACCGTCGCGCGGCCGTCCACCGCGTGCGTGCCGACGAGCCGCGCGCCGCAGCGCGGGCAGGGGAGCCCGCCGCGCCCGTACGCGGCCAGCCGGGGGGCGAACTCGCCGCGGTTGCCCTCCGCGTCGCGGTAGTCGCGGAAGCTCGTGCCGCGGGCCGCCACGGCCTCGCGCAGCACGCCCGTGAGCGCCTCGTGCAGGCGATCGGCCTCCGCGGCGGCGATCCCGCGCCCCGGGCGCGACGGGTCGAGCCCGGCGCGCCAGAGCGCCTCCGTGGCGTAGATGTTCCCGATGCCCGCCAGCTTCCGCTGGTCCATGAGGAGCTTCTTCACCGCCTGCCGGGACCCCCGAAGAATTCCCGATAATCGCACCGCGGTGAACCCCGGGTCAAGCGGCTCGGGGCCGAGGGCGCGCTCGGCGGCGGTCCAGTGCGCCGGGGTCATGAGCGCGACGGTGCCGAGTCGGCGGACGTCGGCGTAGCGGAGCACGCGGCCGTCGTCGAGGGCGAAGGCGACGGCGGTGCGGCGGCGCTCGAGGTCGTCGAGGGCGCCGTCGTCCACGAGGAGCGCGCCGGTGAAGCGCGGCTGCACGACGATGCGGTCGCCGGAGTCGAGGTCGAGCACGACCATCTTCGCGCGGCGCCAGGCGCGCGCGATGCGGGCGCCGGCGGCGCGGCGGCGGAGCGCGGCGGCGGAGGCCACGCGCAGGACATCGGGGCGGGGGACGGACACGCGCGCGATGCGCGCGCCGGTGACGGCGCGGTGGAGCCCGCGCGCGATCGTCTCAGTCTCCGGGAGCTCGGGCATTGCGCCGCAGCTCGCGCCAGCCGATGTCGGTGCGGAACTGCCGCCCCTCGAAGCGCACCGCGGCCGCGGCGTCGGCGCTCGCGCGCTGCGCGGCGGCGAGGGTGTTCGCGGTGGCGGTGACGGCGAGCACGCGCCCGCCCGCGGTGACGAGCGCGCCGCTCGCGTCCCGGGCGGTGCCCGCGTGGAAGATCGTGACGTCCGGCGCGGGGGCGGGGAGTTCGATGCGCGCGCCGGTGCGCGGCGCGTCGGGATATCCGGGGGCGGCGACCACGGTGGTCACTGCGTGCGCGTCGCGCCAGCGGAGCGCGCCGCCGGCGAGCGGCTGCCCGCGCGCCACGGCGAGCATCGGCTCGAGCAGGTCGCTCTCGAGGAGGGGGAGGATCGCCTCCGTCTCCGGGTCGCCGAAGCGCGCGTTGAACTCCACCACGCGCGGGCCGCGCTCGGTGAGCATGAGCCCCGCGTAGAGCAGCCCGGTGAAGGGGGTGCCGAGGATGCGCATCGCGGCGAGCGTGGGGGCGATCACGCGCTCCATCACCTCCTCCACCACGGCGCGCGTGCCGATCGAGACGGGGGCGTACGCGCCCATGCCGCCCGTGTTGGGGCCGCGGTCGCCGTCGAGCAGGCGCTTGTGGTCCTGCACGGGGAGCATGGGGATGGCGGTGGCGCCGTCGGTGATCGCGAAGAGGGAGAGCTCCTCTCCTTCCATGAACTCCTCGACGAGGATCTCGGCGCCCGCGTCGCCGAAGGCGCCGCCGGTGAGCATCGAGACGGCGGCGCGGTCGGCGTCGTCCACGCTCTCGCAGACGATCACGCCCTTGCCGGCGGCGAGCCCCGAGGCCTTGATCACCACCGGCGCGCCGAACTCCCGGATGGCGTGCAGCGCGCCGTCGAGCGTGGTGTGGCGCTCGGCGCGCGCGGTGGGGACGCCGGCGTCGAGCATGAGGCGCTTCGCGAAGGCCTTCGACGACTCGATGCGCGCGGCGTCGCGCGTGGGGCCGAAGGCGGGGATGCCGGCGGTGCGCAGCGCGTCCACGAGGCCGGCGGCGAGGGGGGCCTCGGGGCCGACGACCACGAGCGCCGGGCGCTCGGCGCGCGCGAGTTCGACGAGGCGCGCGACGTCGGAGGCCTTCACGTCCGCGCACCGGCCGAGCTGCGCCAGCCCGGGATTGCCCGGTGCCGAGAGCAGCTCGATCGACGGATGACGGCGCGCGAGGGACCAGGCGATGGCGTGCTCGCGCCCGCCGCCGCCGACCAGCATCACCTTCATTTCGCGGCGGGCCCTCCGCCGGGGGCGCCGGGCGCGCCGGGGCCGCCGGCGCCGCGGAAGGCGCCGGTGAAGAGGTCGCCCACGCTCTTGAGCGCGTCGGCCACCTGGTCGACGGCGGTGCGCGTCTCCTCGCGGTAGTGCGCGGCGGCGTCGGCGTAGTCCTCGCTCAGCGGGCGCGCGTTCGCCGCGCCGCGGCGCGGGTACTCGCCGCCGATGATCCGGTCGTAGGCGCCGCTCTCCACCCAGCGCTGCAGCTCGGCGGCGCGCACGGTGGCGAAGGGGTGCGTGGAGAAGGCGACGTTGAGCGCCTTGAGCACGGTGTCCACCACGTTGCCGCCCGTCTCGTACTCCTTCGCCTGGACGAGGAACTCGTCGAGGCTCATCTCGTCGTCGCTCGACGCGCCGCCGGCGAGGCGCAGGAAGAGGCGCATCGACGCGATCGGGTCCTGCGTGGCGATGAGCCCCGCGCGGTCGGACGACAGCTCGGCCTTGCGGTACCACTCGAGCAGCGCGAGCTGCACGGGGAGGGCGATGAGCCCGAGTCCGGGCAGGGCGGTGAAGCCGGCGCGGAGGATGAGGAGCGCGATGGTGGTGTAGGTGGCGTGGCCGCTCATCACGTGGCCGAGCTCGTGGCCGAGGAGCACGCGGCGCTCGTCCTCGTCGAGGAGGGCGAGGGCGCCGGAGTTGAGCACGATGAAGGGCTTGTCGAAGCCGACGGCCATCGCGTTGGCGAAGGGCGTCTGCGAGACGAACAGCTCGGGGCGTTCGCTCCAGTCCATCGTGGCGAGCACTTCGCCGTAGAGGCGGTCGAGCTTGGGGCGCTGGCGCGGGCCCACGCGCACGGCGTTGGCGGTGAAGAGGTGGCGCACGCCGCGCTCGCCGATGGCGCCCATGATCTTGCGCACGACCTCGTCGAAACCGGGGATGGCGCGCAGCGTGTTGAGCGCGGCGCGGTCGGCGGGATGCTCCCACGCCACCGGCGCGATCTGCGTGAGGACGTGCGTGGCGCGAGGACTCGGCTTGGCGGGGGTCATGCGCGCTCCCGGCTAGAGGATGGCGAAGGCGTGCTCGACGTCGGCCAGGAGATCGGCGACATCCTCCACGCCGCAGGAGAGGCGCACGAGCCCGTCGCTGAGGCCGAGCGCGGCGCGCCGTTCGGGCGGCACCGACGCGTGCGTCATCGACGCGGGGTGGCTGATCAGGCTCTCCACCCCTCCCAACGATTCCGCGAGGGAAAAGATTCGCGCGCGGCGCAGCACGGCGTCGGCCTTGTCCTTGCCTCCGGTCTCCACGGAGATCATGCCGCCGAAGCCGCCCATCTGCTTCTTCGCGAGCGCGTGCTGCGGATGGCTCGGCAGCCCGGGGTAGATCACGCGCTCGGCGCCGAGGCGCTTCACGAGCCACGCCGCCACCTCGCGGCCGTTCGCGTCGTGGCGCGGCATGCGGAGGTGGAGCGTCTTGGTGCCGCGGAGCGCGAGCCAGCAGTCGAAGGGGCCGGGCACGGCGCCGGCGGAGTTCTGGATGAAGGCGAGGCGCGTTGCGAGGTCGTCGTCGTTCAGCAGCGCGATGCCCCCCACCATGTCGCTGTGCCCGTTCAGGTACTTGGTGGTGGAGTGGAAGACGATGTCGGCGCCGTGCTCGAAGGGGCGCTGGAAGTAGGGCGTGGCGAAGGTGTTGTCCACGATCAGGAGCGCCTTCGCGCGGTGCGCGGCCTCGGCGGCGGCCGAGAGGTCGGTGATGTGCATCATCGGGTTCGTGGGGGTCTCCACGAGCACCGCGACGGTCTTCGGCGTGGCGGCGTCGGCGATGCGCTGCGCGTCGCGCGTGTCCACGAAGGAGAACTCGACGCCGAAGTTCCGGTAGATCTTGTCGAAGAGGCGGAAGGTGCCGCCGTAGACGTTCTGGCCGCAGATGACGTGGTCGCCGGCCTTGAAGAGGCGCATGAGCGAGTCCACGCAGGCGACGCCGCTGGCGAAGGCGAAGCCGTGGCGCGCGCCCTCGAGCGCGGCGACGTTCCGTTCGAGCGCCTCGCGCGTGGGGTTCTGCGTGCGGGCGTACTCGTAGCCCTTGTGCTGCCCCAGCCCCTCCTGCACGTAGGTGGAGGTGAGGTACACCGGCGGCATGATCGCGCCGGCGAGGGGATCGGGGCGCTGCCCCGCGTGGATGGCGCGCGTGCCGAAGCCGGCGGGCGGCTGGTCGTCGAGAATGCGGGTCATGCGGGGAGGGGAGGGAAGTGCCTCAAGATAGCGCGCCGCCCGGTGCCACGCACTCGCCGCGTCGCCCGCCGTGCTACGCGCGCACGGTGATCCGGCTCGGCTGCTTGTACGCCGACAGCCGCGCTTCGCACCAGCGCTTCACGTCCTCCTCCGCCACCGCGCCGGCGACCTCCACGGCGATGTCGTTCTCGCGGCTCGGCTCGGGGATCGCGCGCACCGCCACGTGCTCCACGCCGGGCATTGCGCCGATCACGCGCTCCAGCTCGCGCGGGTAGATGTTGAAGCCGTGGCGCGTGAACATCGCCTTCCGCACGCCGGTGAAGGTGACGTAGCCCTCGGCGTCCGCCGTGCCGTCGTCGCCGGTGTGCAGCCAGCCGTCCTCCACGCGCAGCCCCTGCGCGCCGCCGCTCACGTAGCCGGCGAAGACGTTCTCGCCGCGCACGCAGATCTCGCCGCCCCGCAGCGCGACCTCCACGCCGGGGAAGGGCACGCCGAGCGTGCCGGGGCGGTTCGGGCGCGAGCGCGGGTTGAAGATGCAGGCGGGCCCCGCCTCGGTGAGCCCGTAGCCCTGGCGGAGGGGGAGCCCGGTGACGCGCTCCCAGCGCGCCTGCAGCTCCGCGGCGAGCGGCGCGCCGCCGCAGAAGCAGGCCTCGAGCGAGGGCGCGTTCCAGCGCGCCCCCTGGTGCTCGATGGCGGCGAGCAGCCCGGCGAACACCGAGGGCACCGCGAGGAGCAGGGTGACGCGCTCGGCGGCGATGGTGTCGAGCACCCTGAGCGGATTGAATCGCGGCACGGTGACCACGCGCCCGCCGGCGAGCAGGGGGGCGACGAGGGTGACGGTGAAGCCGAAGAGGTGCGCCCAGGGGAGCGCGGCGAGCACGACGCTGCGATCGCTCAGGCCGAGCGCCTCCACGGTGGCGCGTGCGTTCGCGAGGAGGTTGCGGTGCGTGAGGATCGCGCCGAGCGGGGTGCCGGCCATGGCGGAGGTGTAGACGATCGCCGCCTCCTCGTCGCGCCCGGGCGCGTCCATCTCCCCTTCGAGCGCGATGCCGGTGTGCGAGCCGAGGTCGATCTCCCGCGCGGCGCCGTCGATGATCGAGCGCGCGTGCGCGGGGGCGCCGTCGAGGAGCACGCGCGGGAAGCCGGCGGGGAGCTTGTCCTGCAGCGCCGCGATCGTGAACGCGGCGCCGACGTTCGCGTCGCGCAGCTGGTGCGCCACCTCGGGGGGGGCGGCGAGCGGGTTCACGAGCACCGCGCCGCGCCCCTCGCATGCGGCGAGGGCGGTGAGGAAGGCGGGGGAGGTGGGGAGGAGGACCGCGGCGCGCTTGCCGGCGAGGGCGCGCACGAGCGGGGCGCAGCGCTGGAGGAGGGTGATGCCGGCGGCGGCAAGTTCGCGCGCGCCGTGCCCGTCGATCCGCCCGCCGCGCGCGGAGGCGGCGAGCGGGACCAGCGCCAGCGGATCGCTCACAGCTGGAAGCGCGTCATCGCCCCCTTGAGGCGCGTGGCGATGTCGGCGAGGTGCTGGCTCGACTCGGTGATGTGCTCCATCGACGCGGTCTGCTCCTGCACCACGGCGCTCACCTGCTCGGAGGTGGAGGCGTTCTGCTCGGCGACGATGCTCACCTGCTCGATCTCCTTGGCGAGCGTCTCCGCCTCGCGGCGCTGCGCGAGCGCGAACTCGGCGATGCGCGCGACGGCGTCGCGGCTCCCCTCGATCTCGGCGGCGATCTGCGTGAGCGTGCCGGTGGAGCCGCGGATCACCGCCTCGCCGGCGCTCACGCTCGCGCCCACGTCCGTGATGCGCTCCGACATGCGCGACGACACGCGCTGGATCTCGTCGGCGAGCGTGCGGATGGTCTCGAGCGCCTTCCCCGACTCCTTGGCGAGCTTGCGCACCTCGTCGGCGACGACGGCGAAGCCGCGGCCGTGCTCCCCGGCGCGCGCCGCCTCGATGGCGGCGTTGAGCGCGAGGAGGTTCGTCTGCCGGGAGATGGCGGCGATGGTGTCGGTGATCTGCCCGATGCGCTGCGACTTCTCCGACAGCTCCGTCACCGCGGGCATCGCCTCGCTGGTGACGGCGGAGATGTTGGACATGCTCTGCAGCCCCGCCTCGGCGGCGCCGGCGGCGCGCTTGGCGCTGTGCGTGACCGTCTCGGCGGCCTGCTGCGCGCGCTGCGCGTGCGACGCCACGTCCTGCGCGCGCTGCGCCACGCGGCTCGACACCGAGACGATGTTCTGGATGCCCGACGTCTGCTGCGTGGCGGAGGAGGCGATGGACTGCGCGGCCCCCGACACCTCCTCGGTGCTCGCGCTCATCTGCTCGGCGCCCGCGGCGAGCTCGTCGGCGGTGGCCGCCACCTCGCTCGCGCCGGAGTCCACGTCGCGCAGCAGCGCGCGCAGGCCGTGGGTCATCGTGCGGAAGGCGTCGGCGAGGTCGCCGATCTCGTCGGTGCTGTGGTAGGCGAGGTCGCGGCTCAGGTTCCCGCGCGCCACCGACTGCGCGTGCGCCACCACGTCGCCGATGCCGCGCGTGACCGCGCGCGCCACGATGAAGCTCACGAGCAGCGACGCGAGGAGGATCACCACGGGCACCCACCCGATCACGAGGAAGATCCGGTTGAGCGCGCCGAGGAAGCCGTCGGCGTTGAGCTGCACCACCACGTAGCCCGAGGTGGCGCCGGTGGCGTCCTTGATCGGCGCCGCGGCGAGCACGTAGTGCCGGCCGCCGTCGTTGATGAGCCCGCTCTCGCCGCCGTGGCCGAAGGCCACCGAGTCCTTGAGCACCGCGGGGGGCTCCCACACCTCGTGGTACTGCGGCTGCCCCGCGGGCCAGGCGGAGTGCACGAGGTAGCGGTAGCCGTTCGAGCTGACGATCGCGATGCCGTTCGTGATCTCGTGCACGTCCTCGCCGTTGCCGTCCCAGATGCGCACGAGCAGCTGGCGCGTGCGGCCGAAGGCGGCGATGTGGTCGCCGAAGGCCGCGATCGAGTCGACGTCCACGGCGGGGACCGCGGCGGCGGTGGTGTTCGCGATGCCGGAGAGGCGGCGCGCGTTGAGGCGCGTGACCGAGGCGCGGCTCGCGATGTACACCGGCGTCATCACGAGCACCAGCGTGGCCAGCACGGCCGCGGCGCTGATGATCGCCATCTTCCAGCGGAGCGGCAGGCGGGAGAGGGCGGAGCGAAGCTGCACGAAGTCGGTGGGCGTGAGAGGGGAGGACGCTGTCCATAGGACCACCGGGCGCGCCCTTTCGTCACGCGCCTTGATTGCGCCGTGGGCGCCCGTAGCTTTCGCGGCATCGACGGAGGTCCGGCGTGCACGAAGGCTTGATGGTGAGCGTGTCGGGGGTCCGCGGCCGGGTGGGCGAGGCGCTGACCCCCGAAGTCATCGGACGGTTCGCGGCGGGGTTCGGCGCCTGGGCGATCGGGCGCGGGCACGGCCGCGCCGTGGTGGTCGGCCGCGACTCACGTGTGTCGGGTCCGATGTTTCATCGCGCGACGCTGGCCGCGCTCCAGTCGGTGGGAGCGGACGTGATCGACGTCGGCATGGCGCCCACGCCCACGATCCAGCTCGCGGTGGAGCACCACCACGCCGCCGGCGGGCTCGCGATCACCGCGAGCCACAATCCCATCGAGTGGAACGCGCTCAAGTTCATCGGCCCGAGCGGCCTCTTCCTCGACGGCGCGGAGGGCGCCGCGATGCGCGCGGTGGCGGAGGGGGCGATCCCGCGCGCGACGTGGGACCGGCTCGGCGCCATCACCGAGGACCGCGGCGCGATAGAGCGCCACGTGGCGGCGG
>DATKOH010000250.1:0-8819 GCA_035524735.1 Gemmatimonadaceae bacterium | reverse complement strand
GCGTACATTTCAACTGTCATGACGCTGGAGCCCGGAGACCTCGTCGCCACCGGGACGCCCGCGGGGGTCGGCCCGCTCGCGCCCGGCGATACGGTGGAGGTCGAGCTCACCGGCCTCAGCGTCGTGCGCAGCCCCGTGGTGCGCGCTCCGTAGGCGCGCGTCTCCCGAACCGCGAACCATGCCCCGTCTCACCGCCCGGTTCCGCTCACTGCCCGAGTATCCGCTCGCGGCGATCCCGCAGAAGAAGCGGGAACTGCTCGCGCGCACGAAGCTCGTGTACCTGAACTATCCGAACAATCCCACCGCCGCGGTGGCGCCGCGCGATTACCTCGAGCGCACCGTGAAGCGCTGCCGGGAACTGGACGCGCTGCTGGTGTATGACAATGCGTACAGCGAGCTCGCCTTCGACGGCTACCGGCCGCCGAGCATCTTCGAGATCGAGGGCGCGGACGAGGTGGCGATCGAGTTCCACTCCCTCTCGAAGACGTACAACATGACCGGGTGGCGCTGCGGCTGGGCCGTGGCGCGCGCGCCGCTCGCGGGGCCGCTGGCGAAGATCAAGAGCTTCGTGGACACGGGAGCGTTCATGGCGGTGCAGGCGGCGGGGGCGGCGGCGCTCGATGCGGGCGACGCCTGGACGGCGGCCAACCTCGGGGTCTTCCGCGAGCGGCGCGATGCCGCGGTCGCGGCGTTCTCCGCGGCGGGCTTCCCGTGCACGCCGCCGCGCGCCACGATGTACCTCTGGCTGCCGCTCCCCGCCGGGCTCCCCAGCGCGGCCTTCGCCGAGCGGCTCATGGAAGACGAAGGGGTGGTGGTGCTCCCCGGCTCGGCGTTCGGCGCGGGGGGGGAAGGCTTCTTCCGCATCTCGTTCATCACGGGTCCGGAGCGGCTCGCCGAGGCGGCGCGCCGCGCGGGGCGCGTGCTCGCGTCGTTCGCGGCGGGGGTCGCATGAACCGGGAGAAGCCGCGCGGCACCTTCGCGATCACGATCGTCGCGCACGTCGCGTTCTTCGCGCTGCTCTTCTGGGTGCTGTCCATCCCTGCGCCCTTCACGCAGTGGCTGGCGCCGAAGAAGCAGGAGTTCGCGTCGGGGGAGCGCATCGTGTACATGCGGATCCCCCCCGGGGCGACGATCGCGACGCTGCCGCCTGGGATGAAGGCGCGCGCGCCCCGCGGGGGGGCGGTGGCGACGCAGCGGCTCGTCGCGCCCACGGTGGTGCCCACGACCTCCCCCGATGCGAAGCCGGGGGCGTCGAAGGGGGAGGCGGCGGAGGAATCGGCGCCCGTGATCGCCGGCGGCGCGGGCCCCGGCATCGAGCCCGAGATGCACGATCCGCGCGTCTGGCTGCCGCCGGGCGCCGTGATCTACGTGCCGCGCCCGGACAACGCGAAGCTCTTCGACACGGGCGCCACCCGCCTCGCGATCAAGCACTATCAGGATTCGTTGATGAAGAAGCAGGCGGACGCCCTGAAGACGGTGTTCGAGGCGGGGGGGAAGAAGTACGGCGTGGACGGGCAGAACATCTACATCGCCGACTTCAAGATCCCCTCGGCGCTGCTCTCGCTCATCCCGATCCACCCGACGGGCTACGCCACGCCGGACCAGGCCGCGCTCGCGCGGCAGACGGCGGACATCAACTACCAGGCGGGGCGCGCGCTCGACGCGGAGGATTTCAAGACGGCGATCAAGCGGATCCGCATGCGGAAGGAGCGCGAGCACGAGGCGGCGCTCGCCGCGCAGGGGAAGGGGCCGGCGCCGTCGGCGGCGATCCCCTTCGAGGCGCCGGTGCACAAGGAGATCCGCACCGACCCGATCGCGCTCCAGGCGCCCTGACGCGGCGCGCCGGCGCCGGACGCCGGCGCCCGCGGCGCGGCGCTAGTGGCCGGCGTCCCGCGGCGGACGCATCACGCCGCACACTTCGCCGAGCAGCACGCCGTCGCCGCTGTCGCGCACCGGCATCTCCGGCACGCCGCCGGCCGCCGGCACCAGCGCGTTCACGCCGCCCCGCGCGATGAGCGCGCGCACCACCGCGCGGTCCCCCGCGCGCGCCGCGACGAGCGCGCCGTCCGCCTCCGGCACCCCGGGGCGCACCAGCACGAGGTCGCCGGCCAGGATCCCGCGCGGCGCCATCGCGTCGTCCGCCGCACGCACGAAGAAGACGTCGGCCGCCGGCACGAAGCAGCGGTCGAGCGTCACGAAGCGTCCGCGGTGCTCCGGCCGCAGCTCCGGCGCCTCGCGCGCCACCGTGTCGTACACCGGCACCGGCTGCAGCGTGCGCGCGCTCGCGAAGCCGAGCAGCCGCACGCCGCGCGAGCGCGAGGGATCGAGCTCGATGTAGCCCTTGGCGGCGATCGAGTGGAGGAGCTGCGAGACGGTCTTCGTGCTCTTGATGCCGAAATGCTTGCCGATCTCGCGGACGCTCGGCTGGTACGTGTGCTCGTAGAGGAAGTCGATCAGGTACTGGTACACGCCCTGCTCGACCTCGGTGAGCTTCTTCGGCATGCGCTCCCTCGAATGTGCCGAGGTCGCCGCGTGCCGGACCGAGCGGCCGTCAGCCGGTGGGCGCGTCCTTCAGGAAGGCGATCGCGCCATCGATGCGCGCGAGCGCGAGCTCCCGGCCCATCGCCTGCAGCACCTCGAAGATCCCCGGGCTCACCGCCATGCCGGTGAGCGCCACACGCAGCGGCTGGAAGACCTTGCCGCCCGCGAGGCCGCGTTCCTCGGCCAGCGCGCGCAGCGCGGACTCCATCGCCTCGGGCGTCCACTGCGGAATCGCCGCCAGGCGGGAGCGCACCGCCGCCAACAGCTCGGTGGTGACCGGGCGGTCGTTCCACTGCTTCGCTACCGCCTCAGTATCGAACGCGATCGGCCCGGCGAAATAGGGAAACGCCTGACGAACGATGTCGTCGATTAGCCGGGCACGGACCTTGAGCAGGTCCAGCAGCTCGAGGTACCAGGCGCGGCGCGCGGCGAGGTCGGCCGCGCTCGTGCGCCCGCTCGCGAGGAGCGCGGGGGTGATGAGCGGCTCGAGCGCCGCCGCTGGCGTGCGGCTCAGGTGCTGCCCGTTCATCCACTCGAGCTTCTTCGGGTCGAAGACGCCCGCCTTCTTCTGCAGGCCGTCGAGGGAGAAGAGCGACACCATCTCGTCGAGCGCCATCACCTCGCGGTCCCCCCCGGGGCTCCAGCCGATGAGCGCCAGGAAGTTCACCATCGCGCCGGCGAGGATGCCCTGCCCCTGGTAGTCGCCCACCGCGGTGGCGCCGTGGCGCTTGCTCAGCTTCTTGCCGTCGGTGCCGTGGATCATCGGCACGTGCGCGAAGCGCGGCGGCTCGTGGCCGAGGGCGCGGTAGAGGAGGATCTGCTTCGGCGTGTTCGAGATGTGGTCGTCGCCGCGCATCACGAGCGTGATGCGCATCGCGATGTCGTCGCTCACCACGGCGAGGTTGTAGATCGGCGTCCCGTCGGAGCGGAGGATGACGAAGTCCTCGATGTCCTTGTTGGGGAAGGCGATCCGGTCGTGCACGGCGTCGTCCCACGCGGTCTCGCCGTGCACGTCGGGCACCTTGAAGCGGATGACGAAGGGCATGCCCGCGGCCACGCGGCGATCGACCTCGGCGGGATCGAGGCGGAGGCAGCGGCGGTCGTACCTGAAGGCCTCGGCGCCGCCGGCGGCGCCCTTGCGCATCGCCTCCAGCTCGGCGGCGGTGCAGAAGCAGCGGTAGGCGGCGCCGGAGGCGAGCATCGCGCGCGCGTCGCGCTGGTGGCGCTCGAGGTTGGCGCCCTGGAAGACGACGTCCTCGTCCCAGTCGAGGCCGAGCCAGGCGAGCCCGTCGAAGATCGCCTTGGTGGACGCCTCGGTGGAGCGCGCCTTGTCGGTGTCCTCGATGCGGAGGAGGAACTTGCCGCCGACCTTGCGGGCGTAGAGCCAGTTGAAGAGCGCGGTGCGCGCGCCGCCCACGTGGAGGTAGCCGGTGGGACTGGGCGCGAATCGCACGCGCTCGTCGGGAGTGGTGGAGTGGGTCACGGGACAAACTTAACGCGGCGGGGAAGACCGTGCCCGCGCGTCGCGCGCGTCGCGCGGCCGGCGCCCGCTTCGCCGCCGGCGCGCTTACACGCTTCGAGCCTCGCCGCAACGGCGCGGCGAGGCTCTCGCTACGCGCGACGGCGGCTCCGCGGGCGCCGGCCTTGCTCCCGGGTCCTCTCGGCGCGAGGAGATGGGCGGTAGGCCCTGCGCCATCGGCACCTCCGCTAGCACTTCGGCGCTTTCACCCCCGCTGCGGGCGGAAGCGCGGCCACGCCCGCCTGCGCCAGCGCCGCGTTGAGCGCGGCGAGCCCGCCGGCGTTCATCTCGTTCCACTTCGCCGCGGTCTGCGCGAGGTCCTTGCAGAGCGCCGCGAAGCCGGCGCGCATCGCCGGCGTGGGCGCGAGGTCGGCGTTCTCCTGGGCGTTCAGCTCGCCGCCGAGGCGGCCGTTGAGCGCGCGGAAGTCCGTGGGCGGCTTCCGCCCCTGCGCGAAGAAGAAGAAGCCGCCGGGGGCGGCGGAGCCGCCCACGCTGTCGAGCCGCGCGCGGAAGGCCGCGACGGCCTTCGCCGCCGCCGATCCGCTGTCGGGCAGCTTGATCGCGTCGAGCCGCGCGCGCATCGCCTGCGCCTGCGTGCCGCCGTCGTACGATGCGCGCATCGCGTCCATGATCGCCGTCTGCAGCGCCATCTGCGCGCGCAGGTCGGCCGCGGTGGCGCGCGAGCGCGGATCGTTCCGCACCGTCACCGTGCGCGTGTACGACTTCCCGTTCGCGGTGAGCGCGAGGGTGTAGGTGCCGGGGGGGACCATCGGCCCGAGCGGCGACGCCGGCGTCTCGCCGGGGTTGGCGTTGATCTCGAAGCTGTGCGTGAAGCTCGGCGGCGCGTCGGTGCGCAGGTCCCAGTACGAGCGGTTCGTCCCCGCGGCGGCGGGGAGCGCCTGCGGCGGCGCGATCCAGAAGTCCGGCTCCGGCGGTTCCGCCGCTTCCTTCACCGGCGGCGGCGCGATGCTCGAGAGATGCCGGATGAGCGCGCCCTTCGCGTCGCGCACGTCGAGCGTCACCTCGCCGGCGGGCTGCGCCGCGAGCCAGTACCAGACGATCGCCCCCTCCGGCGGATTGAGCCCGTGCGGCACCTCGGGGGGGAAGGGGGTGTTGTAGCCCACGTTCCGCCGCACGCGCACCGCCGTGTCGGGCTGGAAGAGATGCACGGGCTCCTGCGCCACCGCGTCCGACATCTGCCGCAGCACGGAGAAGCCGTCGAGCACCCAGATGCCGCGGCCGTAGCTCCCCACGAGGAGATCGTTGCCGGCGAAGGCGAAGTCGCGGTAGGACGTGGTGGGGAGATTCGCCGAGAGCGGCTGCCAGAGATCGCCGTCATCGAAGGAGACGTACACGCCGCGCTCGGTGCCCGCGTAGAGCAGCCCGCGGCGCCGGGGGTCCGCGCGGATCACGCGCGCGCTGCTCACCCCCTGCGTGGGCAGCCCGTTCACGATGAGCGTCCAGTGCTTCCCCCAGTCGCGCGTGCGGTACACGAGCGGGCGGTAGTCGCCGGGGCGGATGAGGTCCGCCACGGCGTACGCGCTCGCCGCGTCGAAGGGGGAGGCCTCCACCTTCTCGATGAGCGCGGAGGCGCGCAGCGGGAGGTCGGGGATCGACGCGTCGGCCCACGTCTTCCCCATGTCGCGCGTGACCTTGATCACGCCGTTCGTCGTGCCCGTCCAGATGACCCCCTTCATTGTCGGTGACGCGGCGATCGTCTCGATCGACCCGCGCGGATAATGCCCGTCGGGGAGGGTGTCCGCATCGGCCACGGGCGTCACGTCCGCGGGCCAGGTGAGGTCGCCGCTCATCTTCTTCCACGTGCGGCCGCCGTCGGTGGTGCCCATCAGGAACTGGAAGCCGGCCATCATCAGGCGCGCGTCCCACGGCGCGAACGCCAGCGGCTCCGACTGCGAGGTGCGCAGATGCAGCGACGGATCGGCCGCGGGGCTCACCGAGATCCACTGCTCGCTCGGATACGAGATCCGGATGATCCCGTTCCCGCTCGCGTACACGGTGTTCGGGTCGCGCGGGTCGGGGACGATCGTCCCCCACTCCCATCCGTTCACGGGACTCCAGTCCAGCGGCGTGACGGCGCCGAGGTTGCCGCGCGTGCGCGTGCGGATGGCGCCGGCGTCCTGCTGCGTGGCGTACACCCAGTAGGGGAAGGCGTCGTCGGCCGCGATGTGGTAGACCTGCTCGGTGCTCTGGTTGTACCAGGAGCTCCACGTCGCGCCGCCGTCGAGCGACACGATCGCCCCCTGGTCGTAGCCGAGGAGGATGCGCTTGCCGTTGGTGGGGTCGATCCATCCCGCCTGCGGGTCGTCGCCGCCGGGGGCGCCCTTCCAGCCGGTGAAGCTCTTCCCGCCATCGGTCGACTTGTACGCGGCGGTGTTGAAGGTGTAGACGACGTCCGCATTGTCCGGGTCGACGAAGACGCCGGTGTTGTAGCCGCCCTGCCCGCTGCGGATGCGGCGGTCGTCCTTGTCCATCTGCTTCCAGCTGCCGCCGCCGTCGTCGCTGCGGTAGAGCCCCTCGGGGGTGATCACGTACACTCGGCGCGCGTCGGTGCCGGCGGCGACGGCGATGCCGGTGCGGCCGGTGATGCGCGGCAGGCGTCCCATGAGCGGGGTCCAGGTGATGCCGCCGTCCATGGACTTCCAGAGCCCGCCGCCGCTCGAGGCGCCGGGGCGGGAAGGGGTGAAGCGCGGAGAGATGCCGCTCGCCGGCGGCGGCGCGGCGTACTGCACCGCGGTGGCGGCGTAGACGACGTCGGGGCGGTCGATCGCGGCCGCGAGCATCATCGCGCCGGTGGAATCGTTCACGTAGAGCGTGCGCGTGAAGGTCGCGCCGCCATCGTTGCTGCGGAACACGCCGCGCGCGCCGCTCTTCGCGTGGCGGTCCCCCTTCGCGGCCACGAGGAGCACGTTCGCGTCGCGCGGGTCCACGAGGATGGCGGGGATGTGGCGCGTGCTGTCGAGGCCGAGGTGCGTCCAGTGCGCGCCGCCGTCGGTCGTCTTGTACAGCCCGTCCCCCTCGTTGGCGACGCCGCCGGTGACCTGGTCCCCCGTGCCCACGTAGACGGTGTTCGGGCTCGACGGCGCGACGGCCACGGCGCCGATCGACGACACCGACGTCACCTGGTCGAAGACCGGGAACCAGGTGGAGCCGCCGCTGGTGGTCTTCCAGACGCCCCCCGCGGGGGTGCCCACGTAGAAGGTGCCGACGACGCCGATCGCGCCGGACGCCGCGGAGATGCGTCCGCCGCGGAAGGGGCCGACGTTGCGCCAGGTGAGCCCGGCGAGCATGTCGGGGGGCACGGGCGCGGCGGCGAGGACGAGGAGCGCGAGGGGCGCGAAGAGGATCGAGCGGGGGAGTCGGCGCATGCTCTGGTGTCGAGGTGGGGGGATCGGCGTGCCGTCGCCTACATAACGAGCGGCGGCGCGTGAACGTTGTCGCGTGAAGGTCGTCGCGTGAAGGTCGTCGCGTGCGGGTCAGCCGAGCCGGTGGCAGAGCCAGGCCGCGACGCCGGCCTCGAGGGCGCTGAGCGGCACGGCCCAGGGGAGGATCCCCCAGGGGAGCACGCCGAGGTTGCCGATCACGAGCCACATGAGCCCGAAGCCGGTGAACCAGGCGAGCGCGGCGGTCTGCGCGAGCGTGAACCGCCGCGACAGGACGAAGATCACGATCGCGAAGCAGAGGGACCAGAGCCCCCATACGGCGCCGTTCACCGGCGCGGCGGGGAAGACGAGGCCCATCCGCTGGTAGTGCGCGGTCCACTGGGGCAAGAGCAGGACCTGGTTGCGGAAGAACTCCGAGCAGGCGATCCAGAGCGCGGCGGCGAGGATGGCGCGAAGGGAGCGGGGCATGGGCGCGGCGGGAGGGGAGTGACGGCGGAGTGGATAATCTGCAGGGGGCGCGCGCGCGGCGCACCTTGCGGCGGAGAAGGATCGCGTCCAGAACGATGACGGGCCCGCGCTCGCGCGCGGGCCCGTCGTCGCTGCACGGAAGTCCAGCCGGGCTACGGCTCGAACATCCCCTCGTCCATGCCGCCGGACGCGCCCTCCGCCGGCACGAGGTTCTCCACGCGCAGCACCCGCTTCTCCGTCATGCCGTTCACCGTCATCGTGACGAGATAGTCCCCCGTCTCGACGTTGCCGGCGCCGCGGCGGCCGCCGAACCCGCCGCCGGGCAGCGCCTTCGCCGCGCGCAGCGCGCCGAACACATCGCGCGCCACATCCTGGTCGAGGCCGACCTCGCCGGGTGCACCGGCGCCCGCGCCCCGAGCGCCGCCGGGGCGGCGTCCCGCCTTGCCCGTGTCGGCCGCACCGGCCTTCATCGCCGTGTCGGCCGCGCCCATCTTGGCCGCGGTGTCCTTGCGCGCCGGCGGCGGCAGCGGACTCTCCGCCGGACGGTCGTTCGGACGCCCGCCCGGGCCGCCCGGCCCACCGCCGCCGCCGCGGAAGAGGTCGAAGATCGTCCCCTTGTCGATCCGCTCCTTGATCATCGCCTCCTGCTCCTTCGTGACGGTGCCCGCGGCGACGAGCGAATCGAAGACGTGGTCCATCTTCCCCACGGTGATCAGACTGTCGCGGCGCCCGGCCGGCGTGAGCGGCTTCGGCTTGGGCGGCTTCGCCGAGAGGTTCCACATCACCTGGTGCATCCCCGCGCCGCCGCGGCCGTTCATCGTAGCCACCGTGTCGCCCGCCATGTTCGTGATTACGAATTTCACGGTGTCCTTGGGCGTGCCGACGGCGAG
>DATKOH010000249.1:0-4137 GCA_035524735.1 Gemmatimonadaceae bacterium | reverse complement strand
GAAGGATGCGAAGTGTAGCCGCTCGCCGACGGAGGAGCAACGGAGGGCCGGGGATTCGAACCCCGAAGGGCTTGCGCCCGGCGGTTTTCAAGACCGCTGCCTTACCAATTAGGTCTAGCCCTCCACGTGCAATCTCGCCCCGTCCGCGCCTCTCTCGCTACTCCCGCCCCTCCCGGAACGCGCGAACCGCGCACCGGACAACGCGCCCTCTCCTCGGCTCCCGTGCGACGGGTTCCCCCTAAGGACTCCCCGGAGCCCCGCGTGGCAAATGCCGACTGACAGCCCCTCCCCGGGGGGTACCCATCATCCATAGAGCCTCACGCCAAGGAGGCGTCCCATGATGTCGCTCCGCCAGCTCACCACCTTCGAGCGCCCGCTGCGTGCGCGCCGGGTGCTCAGCGTCTACCTCGCCGGCGTGGACGGCGATCCCGGGGTCCGCGATCGCTGGCGCATCCGTCTCAAGGGGGCGCTCGCCGCCGTCGAGAAGGAACTCGCCGCCGCGAGCCACGCCGAGCGCGAAGCGTTCGCGAGCGCGGCGCGCGCCATTGCGAACGAAGCGCGCCTCGTCCCCGCCGCCGCGCGCGGCTGGCTGGCCTTCGCCACCGCCGACGGCCTGCTCCGCGCCGAGATCTCGCCGGTGGAGATGCCCACGCTCGCGGTCTGGCAGGACGGTGCGTTCCTCGCGCCCTATCTCCGCCTCACCGCGCTCGTGGAGCCGGTGCTCGTCGCGATCCTCGACCGCAAGAAGGCGCGTCTCTTCCGGCAGACGGGGGACGCGCTCGCGCTCGTGGACACGATGACCCCCGCGCCGCACCCCGGCCCGGAGCCGCGCGCGCGCGGGCCGCGCCCCGGCAAGACGCACTCGGGCACGCGCGGCGAGACGGGCGCCGACGAATTCTCGCGCGTGAAGCTCACCGAGCGCGAGGACCTCGTACGCCAGCTCGCGCTCTCGGTGGTCGCGCACGCCGCGAAGGACGAGCCCGTGCTCGTGGGAGGGACGCCGGAGATGGTGAAGGCGGCGCTCGCCGCGCTCCACCCGCTGCTCGGCGCGCGGCTGGTGCACGATCCGGTGCTCACGCACGCGGCCACGCCGGCGAGGATCACGGCGGCGGCGCATGCGGTGGCGCCGCGGCGCTTCCTGCTCGCGCACCCCGGACTGCTCGACGAGATCGCCGAGCGCGCGGGGGCGGACGGGCGCGCGGCGCTGAGCGCGTCGGGGGCGATCGGCGCACTGCGCGAGGGGCGCGCGCGCGAGCTGTTGCTCTCGCGCCGCTGGGCGGAGGCGCACCCGGCGAGCGCGGACCTCGCGATCAAGACGGCCGCCGATCAGCGCGCCACGGTCGTGGAGCTGGACGGCGTGGGAGGCGATCGACTGCACGCGCTCGGCGGCGTGGCCGCACGGCTGCGCTACGGACGCGCCGCGCGCGCCGCATCGGCGCGCGTCACCAGCGAGACGAAGGACTAGCCGAGGAGGGTGGCATGCTCAAGCTGCGCGACATCATGACCAGCGAGGTGCTCACCGTGAGTCCGGAGCTCTCGCTGCGCGAGGCGATGGAGATGCTGGCACGCCGGCACGTGAGCGGCGCGCCGGTGGTCGCCAACGGCGAAGTGCTCGGCGTCGTCTCCGCGACGGACCTGCTGCAGCTCGCCGCCGCGCTCCCCGGCGTCCCCACGGGACGCGGCGAGGAGGCGGAGGAGGAGCCTGACGAGGAAGCGCCGGAGTGGGAGGCGGAGGACGAGCCGCCGGGGGCGTTCTTCACCGAGTTGTGGAGCGACGCGGGCGCCGAGACGTCGGGGCGCATGGATGCCACCGCGAGCCCCGAGTGGAACCCGCTCGAGGAGCATACGGTGTCGGAGGCGATGACGGCGGACATCGTGTCGCTGCCGTCCGAGACGCCGGTGGAGCACGCCGCGGATGCGATGAACCGCCGCGGGATCCACCGCGTGCTCGTGATGGACGAGGGGAAGCTCGTCGGGATCGTGTCGGCGCTGGACGTGGCGAAGGCGGTGGCGGAGCACAAGTTCACCGCACGCACGTACATCTTCGCGTCGGACTCGGCTCGCGACGAGCGGGAGGACTGGGAGGGCTGAGCGCGCGCGCTCAGCCGCCGAGGCGCGCGGGGAGCCAGACGAGCAGCACGCCGAGCGCGACCCACGCGAGCTGCGCCCACGAGGCGCGGGCGCGGAGTTCGGGGATGAGGTCGGCGGCCGCGAGGTAGATGAAGCTCGCGGCGGCGACGGGGAGGAGCGCGGGGGCGAGTCCCGCGGCGATGGGCGCGATGGCGAGCACCGCGAGGGTGCCGAGCACCGCGCCCGTCTGCGTGAGGAGGTCGAGGAGCATCGCGCGGCGCAGCGGCAGCCCGCTGTGCAACAGGATGCCGTAGTCGCCGAGCTCGTGGGGCAGCTCGTGCGCGGCGACGGCGATCGTGGTGGCGACGCCGAGCGGGTGGCTGGTGAGGAAGGCGGCGGCGATCGCCATGCCGTCGGTGGCGTTGTGCACGAAGTCGCCCACCAGGTTGATCACGACCACGCTGGGGAGCGCGTGCGCGCGGCGGCGCCGGCGCCCGGCGGCGCGCTCGGAGAGCAATTTCTCGAGCGTGAAGAGCGCGAGCAGGGCGGCGAGGGTGATCGCGCCGGTGCGCACGGGCGACGCGGCGGCGGCGAAGGCCTCCGGCAGCAGTTCGAGGAAGGCGCCGGCGAGCATCGCCCCCACCGCGAGCGCGACGAGCGCGGCGACCACGCGCGCGAGTCGCGCGGGGTCGCGGGGGAGGATGGCGGCGGTGATGAGGGGGAGCGCGCTCACCGCGAGCACGGAGGCCAGCGCGGCGGCGGAGGCGCTCACGGGCTCACGCGCCGCCGGTGTCGGCGGGGAGCACGAACCAGAACAACGCGCCGCTGCCCGGTTCGCTCTCGACGCCGATCTCGCCGCCGTGCGCGTCGACGATCCCCTTCGCGATGGCGAGGCCGAGCCCGGTGCCGGAGAGGCCGGCGTCGCGCCGCTCGTGCCAGAAGCGTTCGAAGACGTGCGGGAGGTGGTCGGCGGGGATGCCGCTCCCCTCGTCGCGCACGGAGAAGCGCACGCCGCCGGCGGCCGGCGTCACGGTGAGGGTGATGGCGCCGCCGGCGCGCGTGTACTTCGCGGCGTTGCTCACGAGGTTCGTGAGCACCTGCGCCACGCGCTCGCCGTCGGCGCGGAGCGGGGGCATGCGCTCGGCGGTGGTGATCACCGTGAAGGCGTGCGCCTGCGCGAGTGCGTCCAGCGAGGGGCGCGCCACGGCGAGCAGCTCGGCCACGCTGGTGCGCTGCGGATAGATGGTGAGGCGGCCGCCGTCGATGCTGGCGATGTCGAGCAGGTCCTGGATGATGCGGTTCATCCATTCGACCGACTGCACGATGGTCGTGAGGATCTCGCGTGCGGCGGCGCGGTCGAGCTCGGGGCGCTCGAGCAGCGTGCCGGCGCACATCTGGATCGCGGCGAGCGGGCTGCGCAGGTCGTGCGAGACGACGGCGAGCATGTCGTCGCGCGCGCGGATGGCGTCCTGCGCGGCGCCGTAGAGGCGCGCGTTCTCCACCGCCTGCGCGGCGCGCTCTGCAAGCGCGCGCGCGAGCTCGATCTCGTCGCCGGTGAAGGGCTTCGGCGCGCCGCAGCGGAGGAAGGCCATGGCGCCGAGGACGCGGCCGTGCTGCTCGAGCGGGAGCACGAGCCAGGAGCGGGGATCGATCGCGCGGGCCACGGCCAGGTGCTCCGCGCTCTGCGAGAGCGCGGCCACGTCCTGGTCGCCGGCCACGGGAACGTGCACCGGCTGTCCCGTGCGCAGCGTCTCGCGGGTGATGTAGGGGCGTTCCGGATCGAGCGGGATCGCCCGCAGGCGCTCGAGGGCGGCCCGGAGCTCCGCGTCGCCGTGCGCGGCGCCGATGCGCTGCAGCGTGCCGTCGGGGCGGAGCACGTCGATGAGGCTCAGGTCCGCCATCGCGGGAACGATGAGCCGGGCGAGCGTGGCAAGCGTCGTGCTGGCGTCGAGGGAGCGGTCGAGCAGGGCGCTCGCCTCCGAGAGGAAGGCGGCGCGCTGCTCGGCGCGCTCGGCGGCGCCGCGCGCGGCCTGCTCGCCGAGCAGGAGCCGCGCCTGCGCGGTGACG
>DATKOH010000248.1:0-10082 GCA_035524735.1 Gemmatimonadaceae bacterium | reverse complement strand
TAGTGCGAGGGGTACACCATCGGCTCCAGCACGTCCGTCACCGGCGCGAGCTCGCTCCACTGCTGCCCCACCTCCAGCGCCTCGTGCAGTGACGCCACGAGCCCGAAGATGTCCGCCGTGCAGCGCGCCCCCTGCGCGTGCACGCGCGGGCACGCCGCCCGGAAGTACTGGGCGAGCGCCTTCGCCTTCGGCACGCCGTTCGCATCCTTGAACACCTGCGGCGGCAGGCTCTTGTACGGCTCGGGGAAGCGGATGTAATCGAACTGGATCTCGCCGAAGCCCATCGCCGCGAGCTCCTCCGCCACGCGGATGTTGTAGTCCCAGATCACGCGGTCGTACGGGTCCACCCACGTCAGCCCCTTCTTGTCGCGCCAGGGGGTGCCGTCGGGCTTCCGGATCACGTGCTGCGGGTTCACCCGCGCCGCCACCGAGTCCTTGAACACCACCACGCGCGCGATCGCCAGGATCCCGTGCGCCTTGAGCGTGTCGAGCAGCGCCGCGAGATGCGGCACCTTTCCCGCCTTCCCCGCGTTCCGCGACACCATCGTGTCCTGGCTCGCGAAGTTCAGCCCGAACTCGTCCTTCATGTCGATCACGAGCGCGTTGATCTCGGTGCTGTCCGCGATCGCGATCAGCTCCCGCATCCGCCGCGCGCTCTGCGCCGCCCACCGGTTCACGTACAGCGCGCGCACGATCCCCGTGTCGGTGAGCAGGGGATGCGCGCGCTTCACGGCCGCCGCCGCCGAATCCTTGAGCGAGTCGCGCCCCGTGTCGCGCGCGGGCGCGGGCAGCGCGATCGCCACCGGCGCCGCCGGCGTCGCGAGTGCCGAACGGGGCTCGCCGCGGCAGGCGGCGAGCGCGATCACGGTGGCGGCGAGAGCGGTGCGCATCGGCGGGGGTCTCGAGCGAACGTCGGGGGGAGCGGCGGAGTGCGCGCTCCGTGCGCGCGCGCCTCGCCGTGTGCAGAGCAACACGACGCTGCGCCCGTCCCGTCACAGGGTATATTATCCGCCCCATGCCCCGCCGCGCTGTCCCGCTCGCCCTCGCCGCCGCCGCGGCGCTCGCCCCGGCCGCCTGCCGGCCGGCCGACCGCGCGCCCAAGCCGCCGCGCGCCGAGTTCATCATGGAGGCGGGGGACTCCTCCTTCTGGATCCGCTCCGGGCCCGAGGGGGTGCGCATGCGCGGCGTCCCCATGCGCATCTCCCGCATCGACGGCCGCTTCGACGAGCTCTACGTCGCCGACGACGACCATTCCTATCCCGACGCGATCATCACCGGCCAGCGCCTCTACCGGCGCGACCTCAGCACCGGCGACTCCACCCTCGTCTTCGACGACACCCTCGTCGCCGGCGTCGCCCGCTGGTACCTGCGCGACCACCCCACCGCCGTCCCCCTCGGCCCCGACGACGACCTCCCCGACGAGCCCGACGTCAACGCCACCTCCGACCTCCAGCTCCTCGCCCAGTACGGCCGATTCCTCTCGATGAGCTACAGCGCCACGATCCAGCTCGGCGAGGGGGACGAACAGCGGCTCACCCGGAGTTACGTCCTCGACCTCCGCGCCGGCCACCCGGCCGCCATCGCCGACATCATCGGCGACCGCAACGCCGAGTACGTGATCCGGAAGGGGGAGTCGCTCTTCCGGCAGGCCGTCGACTCCGTGCTCGCCTCCCCCGACCAGCGCGCGCGCGCCGCCGCCGCCGCGCTCGGCGGCTTCCGCTTCGATTCCACGAGCTTCGAGCTCGTCATGCACGACGGCGGCCCCGCGATCCGCTTCGTCGCCCCCGGCTCCGGGGACCGCGCGGCCGGACTCACCTTGCCGCTCGCGCCGATCCCCGTCGCGCCGCCCAGCTGGTGGCCCGCCTCGCTCGCCGGCATCGCCGACCCCGATTCCGACGCGGCGCGCGACCACTGGAAGAAGGGCGCCTACACCGTGTGGGTGGACTATGCCGGCGACAGCGAGCCGGCCAGGGTCTCCCTCGCCGACAGCGCCGGCCGCCGCTTCCCGGTGGGCGCCGTCCCCGCGCCCGCGCGCCGCATCTACTGGCTCGACGGCACCGACGTCGACAGCGCCACCCGCGCCGCCCTCTCCCGCGCCTTCGACGAAGCCGCTCTCTACTCCGAGGACACCCGCACCGCCATGAGCCCCTCCCCCAAGAAGCCCGAGCTCGCGGGCAAGCCCGTGAAGGACTCGCAGAACGAGATGTCCGAGCTCATGATGCCGCAGGACGCGAACAACCTCGGCCACGTCTTCGGCGGCGTGGTCCTCTCCATGATGGACCGCTGCGCCGCCGTCAGCGCGATCCGCCACACACGAAGCGCCTGCGTCACCGTGAGCGTCGACCGCGTGGACTTCCGCGAGCCGATCCACCTCGGCGAGCTGGTGACGATGAAGTCGAGCGTGAACTACACCGGCCGCACCTCGCTCGAGATCGGCATCCGCGTGGACTGCGAGAACCTCACCACCGGCGTGCGCCGCCACACGAATTCCTGCTACATGACCTTCGTCGCGGTGGATGGGAACGGGCGCCCGATCCCCGTCCCCCCGGTGATCCCCGAGACGCCGCTGGAGAAGCGCCGCTACGCCGCCGCCGCCGAGCGCCGCCGGCGCCGCCTCGAGGAGCGCACCGCCGAGGGCGAGCACGCGTGACCGCGGCCAAGCGCTTCTCCGCCGCCGACGCGAACCGCACCCTCCCCCTCGTGCGCCGCATCGTGCGCGACATCGTCACGCTCTATCCCGAGTGGAAGGAGCGGGTGGAGATCTTCGCGGTGTTCGCGGCGAACGCCACGAGCGAGCATCCCGACCCGCAGGCTGAGTCCGCCGCGCGCGAGGTCCAGCGCCTCGCGCAGGAGATCGAGGGATGCCTGCGCGAACTCTCCGCCCTCGGCGTGGAGTACAAGCAGCCGCTGGAGTCGGGGCTCGTGGACTTCCCGGCGCAGCTCGAGGGACGCGACGTGTATCTCTGCTGGCAGTACGATGAGCCCGCGGTATCGCACTGGCACGACAAGGACGCCGGCTTCGCCGGCCGGAAACCCCTCACGGCGGGCGTGTAGCCCCGTCCGCGCCTGGCGCGCGCGCGGCCGTCGCTCTCCGCGCCGAGCTCTACGCGCTGCTCTCGGTCGCGAACGGCACCTCGATCTCCATCCCGTCCCGCGCCACGGCCACGTTCTCGAACACCGCCTTCGCCTCCCGCGCGAGCAGCCCCGGGTCCGCCGAGTACCGCGCCGAGAGATGCGTCAGCACCAGCTGCCGCACCCCGGCCCGCGCCGCGATCTCGGCCGCCTGGCGCGCGGTGGCGTGCCCGGTCTCCGCGGCGCGCGCCGCTTCCTCCTCGGCGAAGGTCGCTTCGTGCACGAGCAGGTCGGCGCCGCGGGCGATCTCCACCGTCGCCTCGCTCGGCTTCGTGTCGCCCGTGATCACGACCGTGCGCCCCGGGCGCGGCGGACCGACGATCTCGCGCGGCTCCACGCGCCGCCCGCTCTCGAGCGTGATCGTCTCGCCGCGGTGCAGCGCTCCCCAGAGCGGCCCCTCGGGGACGTTGAGCGCGCGCGCGACGTCGGGATGGAACTCCCCCTTCCGCGCTTCCTCGACCATCGCGTAGCCCACGCTCGGCGCGCCGCCGTGGTCCGCGGCGAAGGGGACGATCGCGTAGCCCTTCCGCGCCACCGGCTGCCCCGGTTCCACCTCCGTGATCTCCACCGGGAAGGGGATCCGCTCGTTGCCGAAGCGCACCGCGTCGCCGAGCGCGCGCTTCGCCCCCTTCGGCCCCCAGAGGCGCATGAGCTCGGTGCGCCCCTGCAGCGCGAGCGTGCGGAAGAGCCCGATCGCGCCGATGATGTGGTCGCCGTGGAAGTGCGTGAAGAAGATGTCGTCGAGCGCGAAGGTGATCCCGTACTTCATCATCTGCCGCTGCGTCCCCTCGCCGCAGTCGATGAGCAGCGTCTCCCCCTCGCGCACGAGCGCGAGGGAGCTGACGTTGCGCTCCACCGTGGGACGCGCCGCCGAGGTGCCGAGGAACTTGAGCGAGAGGGACACACCGAAAGATACCGCGACACCGGATGACCGCGCGACTCGCGCCTGGAAGAAGCGCGAGCGGTGCGCCCACTCTCTTCAATCGTCGCCAGTCGCCAGTCGCGCCCCTTCGGCTAGTCGCCAGTCGCGCCCCTTCAGCTAGTCGCCAGTCGCGCCCCTTCAGCTAGTCGCCAGTCGCGCCCCTTCCGCCTTATTCAAGACCCCCGCATGCCGCTCCGGATCGATGTTCCTCCCGGACACCACCACCACACACGGGAACCGCATCACGACCCGCCCCACCAGCACCGCCGCCACCCCCGCCGCCCCCGCGCCCTCCACCACCAGCCCCTCCTCCCGCGACAGGAACGCGATCGCCTCCGCGATCTCCCGCTCGCTCACCACCGCCAGCTCGTCCAGCGCGTGCCGCCCGATGTCGAGCGCGAAGTCGTCGATGTCTCCGGCCAGCCCGTCGGCGAGCGTCGCCACCGATTCGATGTGCGTCACCTCCCCCGCGGCCAGCGAGCGGCTCATCGCGGCCGTGTTCACGCTCTGCGCCCCCGCGATCCGCACCTCCGGGTACTCGCGCCGGAGCAGCGACCCCGTGCCCGCGAGCAGCCCCGCGCCCCCCACCGGCGTCACCACCATCGCCGCGCCGGGCAGCGCCTCCATGATCTCGAGCGCCACCGTCCCCTGCCCGGCGATCAGCGTGTCGCCCAGGCAAGGATTGATGTAGGTGAGCCCGCGCTCCGCCGCGAACGCCTTCGCGCGCACCATCGCCACGTCGTAGTCCGCGGACTCCGCGTCCACCGCCGCGCCGAGCGCCGCGATGCCGTTCCGCTTCACCATCGGTGCGGTGCGCGGCACGAACACTGTGGCCGGCACCCCCAGCGCCTTGGCGGCGTACGCGACGCCCAGCCCGTGGTTCCCCGCCGAGCTCGCCGCCACACCGCGCGCGCGCACCGCCGCCGGCAGCGACGCGATCGCGTTGTACGCGCCGCGCAGCTTGAACGACCCCGTCACCTGCTCGCACTCGAGCTTGAGCCACACGTCGCCGCCGGCCGCGCGCGAGAGCGCCGCCGAGCGCCGGAGCGGCGTGCGCACGCAGACGCCGGCGATGCGCGCCGCCGCCGCGTGCACGTCCGCGGCCTTCAGGTCGTCGAACATGCGGCGCACGATGCGCGCGCCGCTCTGCTACGGCAAGTGCCGCGCGATGTAGCCCGCCACGTCGAACTTCCCCTTCGCGCGCTCGAGCATCATCGGCCGCACCGTCCCCCACACCGCGCGCTCGGCGAAGGGGCGGTCGAACTTGCCGAGGCACCAGAGGATGTTCGCGTACGAGTTCGGGTCGCGCCCGTCGATCGCCCAGCGGTCGTTGAGGTGGATCAGCCGCCGCAGCGCCTCCGCCGGCCGCTGCGTCCAGCGCAGCAGCGACTTCCCCCAGAGCTGGCGCACCGCGTTGTGAATCACCCCCGTGCGGCGGAGCTCCATCTGCGCCGCGTTCCAGAGCGCGTCCCCCGTGGCCGCGCGCTCGAGCTCGGCCAGCGAGTACGAGGCCTCGCGGCGGTCGGCGTCGTGCGCGGCGAGCGTGCGCCGCGCCCAATCGGGGAGCGCGTGCATCGTCCGGAAGCGCGGCGTGCGCACGCAGAGGTTGAGCGCGAGTTCGCGCCACACCACCATCTCATCCAGGAACGCCGCCGACGCGCGCGTCGCGCGCACCACCTCGGCGGGCGCGATCATCCCGAAGTGCAGCCAGGGGGAGAGGCGGCTCGAGCCCAGGTCATCCGTCGGCTCGCGCCGCCGCTCGCCGTAGCCTGCGAGCCCGTGGCGCACGAAGTCGCGCAGGCGCGCCCGCGCCGGCGCCAACCCGCCGCGGAGCGCGAGCCGCCCCACCTCATGGTCGATCTCGCAGCGCGCGAGCTCCGCGCCCAAGTCCGCGCGCGCCAGGTCGAGCGCGTCGAGTTCGAGCGACCGCAGCAGCGCGTCGGGCATCGCGCGCCGGGGCGGGCGGTCGCGCACCGGCGCGAGCGCGAGGTCGAGGGCCGCGAGCACCTTCGGGCGGATCGTGCGCGCGGCGTACTCGGCGCGCGGGAAGCGCGACGCGGGCACCACCCCCACCGCATCCACGGCGAGCACGGGGCAGGGGGCGCGCGCCGCGAAGCGCGCCGTCCGCTCGGCGACGCCTGCCGTCGGATAGTCATCCGTGACGACGAGCGCCGCGCGCGCCGCGAGACGGTCCACGACGCGGCGGTCGTCCGCGCGCCGGCGGCGCAGGGAGAAGCGGTACGCGAGCCCCAGCGCGCCGGCGCGCGCGTCCAGTTCGCGCGCCCCCTCGAGGATGAAGGCGTGCACCCGGTCGGAGGCGTGGGGGTAGGTGGGATCCAGCCCCTGGTACACGAGCAGCGGCAGCGACAGCTCGTCGGCGCGCAGCACCGCGGCGCGCAGCGCCCAGTTCTCCTCGAAGCGCTGCGTGGCCTGCATCCAGTAGAGCACGAACGCGCCGCGCGCCGCGGGGCGCGGGCCCGTGAGGGCGCGCGTGCGGGCGGCGATCTCGCCGCGGGCGAATTCGGACTCGAGATCGTGCATGGGCCTCGCATGAACGCGCGGGGCGGGGGAGGGTTCCGTGACGCGGCCGGTGGGCGGCGCGTCCTATGACGTTGGCGCTGGCGAGCTTGACTCCCCCTCCGTGCCCGGTTAATATACGGTTGCACGACGGGGGCCCCGCCTGGCGGGGCCTTTGTTGTAAGGGGGCTGTAGCTCAGCTGGGAGAGCGCTGCATTCGCATTGCAGAGGTCAGGGGTTCGATCCCCCTCAGCTCCATAGCAGGGACTACGCGGGATGCGCCGTTACACGGTAGGACGTAGAGTTCCAATGGTGACGTGTCGCAGCCCCGCAACCCGAAATTGATGCCCGCCGCTGTTCGGTAGGACGCAGAGTTCCAATGACAGCGCGCGTGGCATACAGCTAGGGAAAGCAAAGCGCCGCCCGGTGAGGGGCGGCGCTTCGTGTTTCCGGGGGCGGCGCTCCGGCTACTGCGCGATCACTGCCTCCGTGACGCTGCGTACGCCGTCCGAGAGCGTCACCGTGAGCTCCGTGCCCGGCACCGCGAGGTCCAGCGAATTCCCCCGCGCGAAGCTCAGCACCTGTCCCGTGCGCGCGTCGCGGATCATGGCCATCGGGTAGCGCGCGTCCCAGCTCACGTGCGCCTTCCCGCCGGGCAACCTGCGCGCGCTGATCCCGGTGGGCGGCGCGGCGCCCGCGCGCTTCGCCATCACCGCGGCGCCGCCGCGCACGCGCGCCTCGCCCTCAGGGCCCGTGAGATGCATCGAGGCGAGCCGCGACAGGTCGAAGCTCCCGGTCGGGATCGCGAACACGAAGCCCTGGCCCATGTAGTGCGTGTCCATCGACATCACGGGCTCGAAGGCATACGAGAACACCGGCGCGCCGTTCGCGTCGAGTCCCTCGATGGTGTACGACCCGCCGCCCGAGGGAAGCTTCGCCATCGCCGTCACTTCGAAGGCCGGCTCGAGGACCACGCGGCCGTGATCCATCCGTCCCCACACCACCAACACGGGCTGGCTCGCCGTGCCCGCGCCGCCCGCCATGTCCCTGTGCACCGCGCGATAGTTGAGGATGTTGATGTACATGTGGTTACTGGTCCACGACGGACGACAGTAGCTCATGACGTCGTAGTATGACGCGGTGTCGTAGAGCGTGAGCGTCGCCGGGTCGAGGCCGTACGCATCGATCTTACCGGTCGTGTTCGGATACGTCGTGTCGTTGCCGGTCGCGCCGCAACCCCAGGCGTGACTGTTCCCCCAGTTGTGGCCCGTCTCGTGTGCCAGGATCTGGTCGTTGATCGAACCGTCCCACCCCGTGGCCGTCTGCAGCCCGCCCACCCATGCGATCCCCGCCACGCCCGAGGAATAGCCGGTGTGCACCACGCCGTAGTAGTAGGTCGAGTCGAGCAGCGGCGTGACGTCCTCCACCTGCCGCAGCGCCGTCACCTCGTTCAGCACGGTCTCCCACATCCCGTTCCCGTCACCCGACTGCAGCGTGTCCACCGAGTCCGTCGTGGTGTACGTGGCGTGCAGCACCTGCGCGTTGGCCGCCACCGGGTGGATCTTCATCAGGAAGTTGAGATAGCTCGCCATGTTGCCGGCGTTCACGTTGCCCGTGGCGCCGTTCTTCTTGGTCTTCACCGGCACGATCATCTGATGGAAGATCGGCACGTGCCGCACGTCGAGCGCCTTCGCCGAGCAGCTCGACGGCCAGCAGTTGTTGGCCTCGTTCGTCTCGGCGATCGCGTTCCCCGGGTCGACGTCGGCGAGCAGCGTCAGATTCGCCTGCAGCAGCGAGCCGGGGATCGCGAGGTTCCAGGAGCTGGCGAGCGTCCCCTGCGCCATCGTGGTCGGCACCGACGCCCCCGGCGCGCTGATCGTGTCCGTGCGCGTGAGCGTGCCGCTCACGTACCAGCGCAGCCGCACCTTGGGCGCCACCGAGTTCGACTGGTTCGCCTTCACGAACACGCGCACGTACGCGTTCTTGCCCGCCACCAGCGGCACGGTGTCGGTGTAGCTCTGCGTGGACTGGATGATCTCCACCGCGTCGATGGTGAGATCGAGCCCCGTCGCCGCGTACGCGACGCTCGCCGTCTGGCTGAGCGCCCCCGACGCGATCGTCTTCTGCTGCGTCGCGGGCGACGGCGCGTACGTCGTCCCGTTGCTCACGTTGCTCGCCGCGATCGTGTAGAGGCCGAGCGGCAGCGCGGTGAGGTTCGTGGTGCCGGACGCCGTGATCGAGTGCGAGTACGAGAAGGGCCCCGTCACGAGCACGCTCGGGTTGAGCCCGCCGGGGAGCCCGCTGATCGTCACGCCGAGCGAACCCGTCATCACCGAGTATGCGACGGACGCCGTGGCCGGCGTGACCGACACCGGCACGTTCACGTTCTGCGTGACCGGCGTGCCGCCGTACGTCGTGCTGCCGTTCGCGGCCGTGTTCGCGGTGACCGTGTAGCTCCCCGGCGCGAGATCGGTCAGCGTCGTGGTCGCGGTGACGTTCTGCGAGTAGGCGCTCGGCCCGGTCACGACGACGGCGGCGTTGACGCCCCCCGGCAGTCCCGTGACGGTGACGGTGAGCGCGCCCGAGGTGAGCGCGTACGCGACCGTCACTTGCACCGGCGTGCTCGACGCCTGGATGTCGACCGACGCCGGGCCGCCCGGCGTGTAGGTCGCGCTCGAGACCACGACCGGCGTGGCCGACACGGTGTACGTGCCCGGCGCGAGGTCGGAGAGCGTGGCCGTGGCCGTGAGGCTGTGAGAGTACGAGTTCGGGCCGCTCACGGTGACGGCGGCGGGCCCGCTCGGCACGCCGGTGATCGTGACGAGCAGGGAGCCGGTCTTCGGGCCGGAGTCGGTCTTGCACGATCCGGCGGCGAGGACGGCGAGCGTGAGCAGCGAAGCGGCGCGAGCGCGCATGCTGGGGCGGGTCGGGGTGAGAGGCAGCACTATGATACCAGGGAAGCGACGGACGGGCCGTGCCCTGCGTCACCTCTTCGGTGTAGCAAGATTTGTACCCCTTATCGGGTGAAATGACGGAGGGCCTTGGAGTGGTCCGTGGGAGGCGAGGGGGGCCGAGGGAACGGATGGTCCGCCGCACCGGAAGGGCATTTTGCCGGCGAGATCCGCGGGCGGCCTCACGCCGCGTCCCGCCCCGTGGCCCATTCCCTCCTTGCCGCAACTTCATGGCGCGGCTAGTTTTCGCTCTCCTCCGGGACACCGGAGCACAACTGAATCCTGCCCCTTGGTGTAACTGGCAACACGCCTGACTCTGGATCAGGAGAGTCCTGGTTCGAGCCCAGGAGGGGCAACTGAGAGCGCGACGCGGGGTTCTCCGCGTCGCGCTCTTTCGTTTCCCCGCGCGATCGCGCTACGGCGCCAATCCCGTTGCCGTCACCGTGAGTGGCGACCCCGACGCGCCCGCGACGGACACGCTCAGCGTCTGCGTCCCGACGGCCGGGCCGAGCGTCCAGCTCGTGCTCGCCTGTCCCGAGGCATCGGTGAGCGCGGTGACG
>DATKOH010000247.1:0-4445 GCA_035524735.1 Gemmatimonadaceae bacterium | reverse complement strand
TGTACTCGGTGGCCGTGTCGTTGTAGAGCTGTCGCGAGAACGCGATCTTGTTCTCGGTGCTCACGAGCTCCTCCTGCAGCTGCGCGATGTTCCCCGTCGCCTTGAGCTGCGGGTAGGCCTCGACCACGGCGAAGAGCTTGCCGAGCGACGCGGTGAGCTGCCCCTCGGCGGCCGCCGTCGCGCTCACGGTCTGCGCGCTGGGCAGGTCGCCGGCGCCGCCGCGGGCGGCCGCGATCGCGGTGTTGCGCGCCGCGATCACCGCCTCGAGGGTCTGCTTCTCGAACTGCATCGCGCCCTTCACGCTCTCGATCAGGTTCGGGATGAGGTCGTGGCGGCGCTTGAGCTGCACGTCGATCTGCTTCCAGGCGTTGGCGACCTGGTTCTTCAGGCTGATGAGGCCGTTGTAGGCGCTCATCACCCAGAGGCCGATCGCGCCGACCACGACGAGGAAGAGGATGAAGCCCATGCGAGCTCCTGTCGGTAGGGGTCGAATGACGAAACGGGACGGCACCCGGCCGCCCCGTCATGCACTACGAGCGAGCGGCCGTCGAGGTTACGGCTTCGCGGCGCCCTTCTTCTTCCGGTCCATCAGGTACGTGGCCGGGAGGAGCATGAGCGGCGTGAGGACCAGCCCGAGCAGCGAGTTGATCCAGATGAGCGCGATGTAGAAGCCGCCGAGTCCGAGGCCGGTCCAGAGGGTGCCGAGAGGTCCGGAGTTTTCCATGCGAAGGGCGGAGGGCAGGAGGGAAGGGACCGCGTTCGACGATGGAATGTAGGGAAGGAAGTGGGAGTGGGGTAGTGGAGGGGACGGGGTGCGACGGATACGTTACGGATCATGGTCGAGGAACAGGTGGCGCGCGCCTTCGCGGCGGTGCCGCGGGTGGTGCTCGCGGTGTCGGGCGGGTGCGACTCGATGGTGCTGATGCACGCGGCGGCGCGTGCGGCGCCCGGGCGCATCGCGGCGGTGGCGACCTTCGACCATGGGAGCGGCGCGGCGGCGCGGCGGGCGGCGGCGCTGGTCGTGCGCGAGGCGGAGCGGCTGGGGCTGCCCGTGCGGCACGGCCGCGCGCGCGCCGTGCTCCGCGGGGAAGCGCAGTGGCGCGCGGCGCGCTGGGCGTTCCTGCGCGCGGTGGCGCGCGACGCGGAGGCGGTGGTGGCCACCGCGCACACGCGCGACGACCAGCTGGAGACGGTGATCATGCGCGTGCTGCGCGGCAGCGGGGCGCGCGGGCTCGCCGGGCTCTACGCGGAGAGCGACGTGCGGCGCCCCTTCGTGGAGCTGCCACGCACGGAAGTGATCGCCTACGCGCGCGCGCACGGCGTGCGCTGGGTGGAGGATCCGAGCAACCGGTCGCGCGCGCATCTGCGGAACCGGATCCGGCTGGACCTCGCGCCCGCGCTCGAGCGCGTGCGGCCGGGATTCGCGCTGGAGCTGCTGGCGCTCGCGCGGCGCGCGGCGGCGCTGCGCGCCGATGTGGAGCGCGAGGCGAACGCGCTCGGCGCCCGGCGCGAGGGCGCGGCGCTCGCCGTTGCCCGCGACGCGCTGCTCCGCTATGATGCGAATGGGCTCGCGATGCTCTGGCCGGTGCTCGCCGCGGGCCTGGGGCTCGCGCTCGACCGGCGCGGCGTGGCGCGGCTGGCCGCCTTCACGCGCGACGGACGGCCGGGGGCCCGGATCCCGCTCGCCGGCGGCTTCGAGGCGGTGGCGCACCGCGGGAACATCCTGCTGCGGCCGGCGATTCATCAGGTGGCGGCGGCGCGACCGGTGCGCGTGGGGCGCGGCGTGGCGACGGTGGGCGCGTGGCGCTTCCGTCCGGCGCCGGCGGCGGGCGATGCGCTCTGGTGCGCCGCGCTCCCGGCGGACGCCGAGCTCACCGCGCGGGCGTGGCGGCCGGGGGACCGGATGACGCCGCTGGGCGCCGATGCCCCGCGGCGGGTGAAGGGGCTGTTGCGCGACGCGGGGCTCGACGCCGCGCGCCGCGCCGGATGGCCGGTGGTGCTGGCCGGCGAGGAGATCGTGTGGATTCCAGGTGTGCGCCGCAGTCTCGCGGCGACCGAGCGGTCCGGCCGACCGGTGGTGACCCTCTGCTGTGAGCCTCGCGACGACGGCTGATCCCCGGCTCGATGGACGGGCCGTGCAACGCATCGTGTACGACGAGGCGGCGATCGCCGCGCGCGTGCGCGAGCTCGGCGCGTCGGTCACCGCCGACTACGCCGACGGGCCGTTGCTCGTGCTCGGGCTGCTCAAGGGGAGCTTCATCTTCGTGAGCGACCTGGTGCGCCAGATCCGCCGCCCGCTGCAGGTGGACTTCGTGGTCGCGTCGAGCTACGGCGCGGGGATGGCCTCCAGCGGTCAGGTCCAGATGGTGTACGACCCGGAGACGGACCTCGCGGGGAAGCACATCCTGCTCGTGGAGGACATCGTGGACTCCGGCCGCACGATCTCCGTCCTCTGGGACCTGCTCTCGAAGCGCGCGCCGCGCTCGCTGGCGATCTGCGCGCTGCTGCACAAGCACATGGCCGAGCACCTGCACCATCCCGTGCGCTACGTCGGGTTCGACGCGCCGAACGAGTTCCTCGTCGGCTACGGACTGGACCACGCCGAGGACTTCCGTCACCTGCCCTACATCGCGAGCTTGAAGTGATGCCTGACCGCACTCCGCAGCCTCCCCGCGGCTTCGACTGGGGGCGTGCCTCCCGCACGCTCTCGTTCTGGCTGCTGCTCTTCATCATCCCGCTGCTCATCTGGCAGTGGACCGGCGGCGGGAAGGAACAGCCGACCGAGGTCGACTATTCCCTCTACAGCCAGCAGCTCGACGCGAACAACGTCAGCAGCGTGACCATCGAGGACGGCCGGCTGATCACCGGCGACTTCCGCGCGAAGGTGCACCTGCCGCCGCACGACCGCACGCCGGCGAAGGACGTGTCGCGCTTCGTGGTGCGGCTGCCCGTGGCGAACGACCCGAAGGAGGCCGAGCGGCTCCGCGCGAAGGACGTGGTGGTGCGCTCCACCGAGGGGCGGCAGGGGATCGGCACATACCTCATGCCGATCGCGATGCTGCTCATGTTCGGGCTCTGGATCTACATCATCCGCCAGATGCAGGCGGGGGGGGCGAAGGCGTTCAGCTTCGGGAAGAGCAAGGCGAAGCTGCTCTCCGGGGAGGCGCCGAAGGTGACGTTCGCGGATGTCGCGGGCGTGGAGGAGGCGAAGGAGGAGTTGCGCGAGATCATCGACTTCCTGAAGGACCCGCAGAAGTTCACGCGGCTCGGCGGCCGGCTGCCCAAGGGGGTGCTGCTGGTCGGCCCGCCGGGAACGGGGAAGACGCTGCTCGCGCGCGCGGTGGCGGGGGAGGCGGGGCGCCCCTTCTTCTCGATGTCGGGCTCGGACTTCGTGGAGATGTTCGTGGGCGTGGGCGCGAGCCGCGTGCGCGACCTCTTCGAGCAGGGGAAGGCGCACGCGCCGTGCATCATCTTCATCGACGAGATCGACGCCGTGGGACGCCACCGTGGCGCGGGGCTCGGCGGCGGCCACGATGAGCGCGAGCAGACGCTGAACCAGCTGCTCGTGGAGATGGACGGCTTCGAGTCGAACGAGGGAGTGATCCTCATCGCGGCGACGAACCGCCCCGACGTGCTCGACCCGGCGCTGCTGCGCCCGGGGCGCTTCGACCGCCAGGTGGTGGTGGACCTCCCCGACCTGCGCGGCCGCGAGGAGATCCTGAAGGTGCATCTCCGCAAGGTGCCGGTGAGCGACGACGTGCAGGTGGGCGTGATCGCGCGCGGCACGCCGGGGATGGCGGGCGCGGACCTCGCGAACCTCGTGAACGAGGCGGCGCTGCTCGCGGCGCGGCACAACCACGACAAGGTGTATCCCGCCGACCTCGAGGAAGCGAAGGACAAGGTGATGCTCGGCGCCGAGCGGAAGTCGATGGTGATGAAGCCGGACGAGAAGCGGAACACGGCGTACCACGAGGCGGGGCACGCGGTGTGCGCGCTCAAGACCGAGGGGTGCGACCCGCTGCACAAGGTGACGATCATGCCGCGCGGGCGCGCGCTCGGCATGGCGGTGACGCTGCCGGCGGAGGACCGCTACTCGATCACGCGGCAGCAGCTGCTGGCGCGGCTCGTGATGGGCTACGGCGGGCGCGTGGCGGAGGAGCTCACCTTCGGCCACGACAAGGTGACGACGGGCGCGCAGAGCGACATCCAGCAGAACACGATGCTCGCGCGGCGCTACGTGTCGCAGTGGGGCTTGTCGGAGGCGGTGGGCCCGGTGCTCGTGGGGGACAACGAGCAGGAAGTGTTCCTGGGGCGCGAGCTGATGCACCGGCGCGAGGTGTCGGAGAAGACGGCGCAGCTCGTGGACTCCGAGGTGTCGCGGCTGTTGAGCGAGAGCTACGAGCGCGCGCGGAAGACGCTCACCGACAACGCGGACCTGCTCAAGC
>DATKOH010000246.1:0-6772 GCA_035524735.1 Gemmatimonadaceae bacterium | reverse complement strand
GCCCGACGACTCGCTCGAGGCGCTGCGCTTCGCGCTCCGCCACCCCACGCCGGAGCGGATCTTCCAGGTGAAGCGCGCGCTCGAGCGCGGGCTCCCGATCGAGGAGATCCACGAGCTCACGCACATCGACCCCTGGTTCCTGGCGGAGATGCAGGAGCTGGTCGCGGCGGAGCGCGCCTATGCGGCGCTCCCGGCGCCGGCGGCCGACGACGTGCGGCGGATGAAGCGGCTCGGCTTCTCCGACGTGCAGATGGCGGCGCTGCGGAACGAGACCGAGAGCGACGCGCGCGCGCGCCGCTGGGCGATGGGCATCCGCCCCGTCTACAAGATGGTGGACACCTGCGCCGGCGAGTTCCCCTCGAGCACGCCGTACCTCTACGGCACGTACGACGAGGAGAGCGAGGCGCCGCGCAGCGGGAAGCCGAGCGTCATGATCCTGGGCAGCGGCCCCAACCGGATCGGGCAGGGGGTGGAGTTCGACTACTGCTGCGTGCGCGCCGCGCTCGCGCTCCGCGCGCAGGGCTACGAGACGATCATGGTGAACTCCAACCCCGAGACCGTCTCCACCGACTTCGACATCTCCGACAAGCTCTACTTCGAGCCGCTCACGCTCGAGGACGTGCTCGAGATCGCGCAGCGGGAGCAGCCGCTCGGGGTGATCGTGCAGCTGGGGGGGCAGACCCCCCTCAAGCTCACGCGCCCGCTCGAGGCGGCGGGGGTGCGGATCCTCGGCACGAGCCCGGACGCGATCGACATCGCCGAGGACCGGCGCCGCTTCGACCGGATCGCGCGCGAGCTCGGCGTGCGCCAGCCGCCGAACGGCACGGCCACGAGCGTGGAGGAGGCGGAGGCGGTGGCGGCGAAGGTCGGCTACCCGGTGCTGGTGCGCCCGAGCTACGTGCTCGGCGGGCGCGCGATGCAGATCGTGTACGATCCCGAGGCGCTGCGCGGCTACTTCGAGACCGCGGCGCGCGTGAGCGAGGACCGCCCGGTGCTCATCGACCGCTTCCTCGAGGACGCGTACGAGGTGGACGTGGATGCGATCGGCGACGGCGCGCACTTCGTGATCGGCGGCGTGATGCAGCACATCGAGGACGCGGGGATCCACTCCGGCGACTCGGCGTGCGTGCTCCCGCCGTACATCATCGCCGAGAAGGACCTGGACACGATGCGCGCGCACACGCTCGCCCTCGCGAAGGCGCTGGGGGTCGTGGGGCTCATCAACGTGCAGTTCGCGATCAAGGACCACGTGGTGTACGTGCTGGAGGTGAACCCGCGCGCGAGCCGCACGATCCCGTTCGTGTCGAAGGCGATCGGCGTGTCGCTCGCGTCGCTCGCGGCGCGGCTCATGCTCGGCGAGAAGCTCGCGGAGCTCGGCCTCACCGAGGAGATCGTGCCGCCGTACGTGAGCGTGAAGGAGGCCGTGTTCCCCTTCAACAAGTTCCGCGAGGCGGACCCGATCCTCGGCCCCGAGATGCGCTCGACGGGGGAGGTGATGGGGATCTCGGAGAGCTTCGGCGCCGCGTTCGCCAAGGCGCAGCTCGCCGCGGACAACGGCCTGCCGCAGGGCGGGGCGCTCTTGATCACGGTGAACGACAACGACAAGGCGGCCGTGGCGCCGATCGCCCGCCGCTTCGCCGACATGGGCTTCCGCATCATGGCCACCAGCGGCACCGCCCGCTTCCTGCGGGCGCGGGGCATCCCCGCGGAACGGGTGTACAAGGTGCACGAGGGGCGGCCGCACGGGATCGACCTGATCGTCAACGGCGAGGTGGGGGTGCTGATCAACACGCCGCTGGGCATGCACGCGCAGCGCGACGACTACACCATGCGGCAGGCGGCGGTGGCGCACCGCGTGCCGTACTTCACCACGCTCTCCGCGGCGAGCGCGGCGTGCGACGCGATCCTCGCCCTGCGCTTCCGTCCCCCCTCGGTGCGCTCCCTGCAGGAGTGGCACGAGCTCGTGCGCACCGCGGAGGTTTGACGCGGGCGCGCCCCACCGCCTATCCTACCACTCGCCGCCCGACGGCCCCTGCCCGGCGCCCGAGGGCCCACCCACCGACCCCGAACTCGGTACCCATACATGCCCGTCCCGTTGCTCGATCTCAAGGCGCAGCACGCGCGCATCAAGGACGATGTGGTGAAGGCCGTCATGCAGGTGGTCGAGGACCAGCTCTTCATCCTCGGCAAGCCGGTGCAGGCGCTGGAGGCGGCGGTCGCCGCGCTCTCGAACACCAAGCACGCGATCGGCTGCGCGAGCGGCACCGACGCGTTGCTGGTCGCGATCAAGGCGCTGGACATCGGCCGCGGCGACGAGGTGGTGACCACCCCATTCACCTTCTTCGCGACGGCCGGCACGATCCACAACGCGGGGGCGACGCCCGTCTTCGCGGACATCGAGCCCGACACCTTCAACCTGTCGGTGGCGGCGGCGAAGGCCGCGGTCACGCCGCGGACGAAGGCGCTCATCCCCGTGGACCTCTTCGGGCAGATCGCGCCGATCGAGGAGTACCAGGCGGCGATGCCCGGGCTCCCGATCATCGAGGATGCGGCGCAGTCCATCGGCGCCACGCGCACCGTGAAGGGGCGGAAGACGATGGCGGGCGAGCGCGCCACGATCGGCACCTTCTCCTTCTTCCCGTCCAAGAACCTCGGCGGCTACGGCGACGGCGGGATGATGGTGACGCAGGACGACCGCCTCGCCGAGCGCCTCTTCAAGCTGCGGACGCACGGGGCGACCACCACCTACTACCACGACGAGGTGGGCTTCAACAGCCGTCTCGACGCGCTGCAGGCGGCGGTGCTGCTCGCGAAGCTGCCGCACCTGGCGGAGTGGAGCGCCGCGCGCCGCCGGCATGCCGCGCTCTACGATCAGGCCTTCGCCGACGTCGCGGAGATCCGCACGCCGGTCACCGCGCCGGGGAACGAGACGATCGTGAACCAGTACACGATCCGCGTGGCGCGGCGCGACGAGCTGCAGGCGCACCTGAAGACGAAGGGGATCGGCTGCGCCGTGTACTACCCGCTGCCGCTCCACCTGCAGAAGTGCTTCGCGTACCTGGGGTACAAGGCCGGGCAGTTCCCGGAATCCGAGAAGGCCGCGAAGGAGGTCATCTCGCTCCCCGTGTACCCGGAGCTGACGCCGGCGCAGCAGGACGAGGTGATCGCCGCCGTG
This sequence comes from Gemmatimonadaceae bacterium, assembly GCA_035524735.1. Classification (GTDB taxonomy): domain Bacteria; phylum Gemmatimonadota; class Gemmatimonadetes; order Gemmatimonadales; family Gemmatimonadaceae; genus DATKOH01. The sequence goes on along the minus strand of DATKOH010000246.1, from coordinate 3,597 downwards.
CGCGGCTTCTTCGGCCGCTGAGCGTGACAGCGCCGGCGCGTCGCGCGTCGCTCTGGGGACGCATGCGCTTCCTCCCCTCGGACGCCCCGTGACCCAGCGCGAGACGCCGGTGCTGGCCCCGCCGCCCCCTCCCCCCCCGGAGGAGGCGGCCTTCCCGCTGCTCTCGCTCGGCTTCCACGTGCGCCGCGCGCTCGTGGTGCTCTTCCACGTGGCGCTGGTGACGCTGAGCTACTGGCTCGCCTTCCAGCTCCGCTTCGACTTCCGCACGCGCCCTGGGGAGATCGACACCTTCCTCCTCACGCTCGGTCCGCTCCTCTTCGCGCGGCTCGGCGCCTTCGCGTACTTCCGCCTGTTCAGCGGCTGGTGGCGCTACGTCGGGATGCGCGACCTCGTGGCGCTGCTCAAGGCGACGGCGGCGAGCAGCGTGATCTTCACCACGGCGCTGGTGCTCTTCGGCCGCACGCCGGGCTACCCGCGCTCCGTGCTCGCGATCGACGCCGTGCTCACCATGATGATGATCGGCGGCGCGCGCTTCGCGCTCCGCGCGCTGCGCGAGAGCCGCCGCGCCCCCGCCGCGGGGCAGCGCCGGCGCCGCGTGGTGATCATCGGCGCCGGCGACGCGGGCGAGCTCCTGCTGCGCGAGATCCAGAACAACCCGCGCCTCGGCTACGAGCCCGTGGGCTTCGTGGACGACGATCCGCGCAAGACCGGCTACCACATCCACGGCGTGGCGGTGATCGGCGTGACGGCCAACCTCGCCGGCCTCCTGGCCGCGCACCCCGCCGACGAGCTCATCATCGCGATCCCGTCGGCGTCGCGCGAGCAGATCCAGGCGATCGTCGACCGCTGCCTCGCGCTCCGTCTCCCCTTCAAGATCCTCCCCGCGATCGCCGCGCTCTCCGGCCGCGTGCTGGTGAGCCAGCTGCGCCCCGTGCGCGTGGAGGACCTCCTCGGCCGCGACCCGGTGGAGCTCGACTCCTCGATGGTGCGCGGCGAGATCGCGGGGCGCCGCGTGCTGATCACCGGCGGCGGCGGCTCCATCGGCGCCGAGCTCGCGCGGCAGGTCGCCGCCTACGGCCCGGCCGAGATCGCGCTCGTGGACCGGAGCGAGAACGCGCTCTATCTCATCGAGCAGGAGCTCCGGCGCCGCCACCCGGGGCTCGCCGTGCGCGGCGTGCTCTGCGACGTGCGCGACGAGGGCGACATCGCCCGCTTCTTCCGCGAGGCGCGCCCCGAGATCGTCTTCCACGCCGCGGCCTTCAAGCACGTGCCGCTCATGGAGGAGCATCTCCCGCACGCGGTGCACAACAACGTCTTCGGCACGCGCATCGTGGCGGGGGCGTCCGCCGAGCACGGCGCGAAGTTCGTGCTCGTCTCCACGGACAAGGCGGTGAGCCCGAGCAACGTGATGGGCGCCACCAAGCGGCTCGCCGAGAAGATCGTGCTCTCCCTGAACACGAGCGCCGGGCAGCATTTCGTGGTCGTCCGCTTCGGCAACGTGCTCGGCTCGAACGGCAGCGTCGTCCCCCTGTTCGCCGAGCAGATCGCCGACGGCGGCCCGGTGACCGTCACGCACCCCGACGTGACGCGCTACTTCATGACGATCCCCGAGGCGGTGACGCTCGTGCTCCAGGCGTCGGCGCTCGACGAGGCGCGCGACAAGGTCGTGATGCTCGAGATGGGCGCGCCCGTGCGCATCGTCGACCTCGCGCGCAACCTCATCCGCCTCAGCGGGCTCGAGCCGGACGTGGACATCCCGATCGTCTTCACCGGCCTGCGCCCCGGCGAGAAGCTGCACGAGCAGCTCACGAGCGACGGCGAGGCGACGCTGCCCACGCGCTACCAGAAGATCCGGATCGTGCAGACGGAGGCGCCGACGGCGCTCGACGACGGCCTCGGCCGCCTCTGGGACGCCCTCGAGGCGCGCGACGACCGCCGCCTCCTCAAGGTGCTGCAGGAACTGGTGCCGGAGTACCTGCCGCAGGCCGCGCTCCTCGCCTCGGTGCGCGACCACGTGAGCGGCGAGTTCCGGCAGTTCCGCCGCGGGAGCGGGCGTTGAGGAACGCGGGCCTGCGGGTGCTCGCGGCCCTGGCCGCGCTCGCGCCCGCCGCCGCGGCCCAGCATCCGCTCGTGAAGCTGCCGCTCGCCGATCCGGCGTACATCCAGTTGGATGGGCTCGTCCGGCAGGGCTGCGTGCCCGCCCGCGTGTCGCCGTACCGCCCGTACCTCGTGCTCGCCGTGCGCCAGGCGCTCGTCGCCGCGCACAAGGAGCGGAACTGCGCCGGCCCCATCCTGGAGCTGCTCACCGCGCGCTTCGCGCGCGACACCGGGTGGGTGCACGACACCACCGGGTCGCGGCTGCGCTTCGGCTCGTCGCTGTCGGTGATCGGCACGGGGCTCTCCGGCGGCGTCGTGCAGCCGCTCTGGCTCGACGTGCGCCCGGCGGACTCGGGGGCGCAGCCGGTGGTGGGGCTCGCCAAGGCGCGCCTCACCTTCAACGGCGGGGCGAACTTCACCGCGATGACCGAGATCTTCGGCCAGACGGGCACGCGCAACGATCCCACGATCCAGGAGGAGCCGTTCCGCCACGGCCCAGGCGTGATCGGGGTGAACGAGGCGTACTTCAGCGGCCGCGCCGGTCCGGTCTTCCTCTTCTTCGGCCGCGAGCCGGTGGCCTGGGCGGGGGACGGCGCGCAGTCGCTCGCCCTCTCCGCGAACGGGCCGCCCACCGACCACTTCTCCTTCGCGATCCGCCTCAAGCAGTGGGAGTTCCAGAGCTTCGTCGGGCAGCTGAGCGACGTGACGCTCACGCCGCAGGTGGACAGCGTCGCCACCGAGGAACGCTGGCTCCGCACGCTGTACGCCCATGCGCTCACCTTCTGGCCGGTGCCCGCCGTGGAACTCTCCTTCGGCGAGACGGCGCTCGTGCCCCGGACCACGGGCGGACTCGACTGGGCGTACCTGAATCCGCTCATGCCCTACCAGCTCACGCAGCACGAGAGCAACCAGCAGGGGGCGGGGGACGCCAACCTCACCGCCTTCCTCACCGTGCGCGCCACGGTGAGCCGCGCGACGCTCACCGGCGAGCTGCTCATCGACGACTACCAGCTCGACGCGAACGACAAGAAGATCTATCCGAACCAGCTGGCCTGGGTCCTCGGCGCCACCTACCCCGTGCCCCTCGGGCTGTCGGCGAGCGTCGGGCTCAACTGGCAGCACGTGCAGGGCTTCACCTACGTCGGCCAGCCCACCTTCGCGAAGGTCTACCAGAACTACGAGGCGCCGATCGGGCTCAACCTCGGGCCGGATGCGCAGACGGTCACCGGCCTGCTCGACGTCTTCGCGTCCTCGCGGCTGCACTTCACGGGCGAGCTCGGCTGGTGGGAGCGCGGCGCGATGCGGCTCGACCAGCGCCCCCCGGTGGACCGCACCGGGCACGCGAACGATCCCTATCCGGACACGACCGCGCTCCGCCCCGAGGTGCAGAGTTCCGTCACCGCTGGGCTCACCGCCCAGTGGCTGGACGAGACCTGGCCGATCAGCCTGGAGATCGGCGACGCGCGCATCGACAACGTGAACAACCAGCCGACGGACTCG
>DATKOH010000245.1:0-5653 GCA_035524735.1 Gemmatimonadaceae bacterium | reverse complement strand
CCCACCGCTGCCACCTCCCAGGGCCACTCTTCCCCGAACCCACCTCCCACCGCTGCCACCTCCCAAGTCCCAGGGGCAACCGCCCGCCCCACCGCACCGGGCTGTCCCGCACCCTCACTGAGCGCCGACGGCGCGGGCGATCCGTGCCCCCCGTTCACCCGACGCGCGGTCGCCGATTCCCGTATGGCCGGCGGCCGCGCGTTCGCGCATCGTGCGTCGGGCGGCCGCGGCGGCCGCGTCGGCCGCGTCCGGAGGAGGCGCACCATGTCCACGCAGACCACGCAGTACGGCTTCGCCGTCACGGTCCCCGTCCCCTTCACCGAGGCGCTGCGGCGCACCCGCGACGCGCTCGCCGGCGAGGGGTTCGGCGTGCTCACCGAGATCGACGTCGCCGCGACCATGAAGAGCAAGCTCGGCGCCGAGTTCCGCCCGTACGTCATCCTCGGCGCGTGCAATCCGCCGCTCGCGCACCGCGCGCTGAGCGCGGAGATCGACATCGGGCTCCTCCTGCCGTGCAACGTGATCGTGTACGAGAGCGACCGTCCCGCGGAGAGCGTGGTGGCGGCGATGGACCCCGTGGCCGTGCTCAAGCTCGTGGGGAACGACGACGTGGAGCCGATCGCGCGCGAGGTGCGCGAGAGGCTGGAGCGCGCGCTCGACCGGGTCTGCGCAGCGTAGCGCGCACGCAGCCTTTCCCGTCGTTCTGACCGACGGGCGCGCGTTGCCCGGCGGGGCGCACGGGCGTCCACCCCGGATGACCCGCGCCACCCTCGTCCCATGACGCCGAAGAAGGTCGCCGAGATCCCCGCCAGGCTGTCGGGGCTCGGCAAGTGGATCACCGTCACCCTCACCACGCTCGCGGCCCTGATCGGGCTGCTCGTGAACGCGCGCAACCTGGGGCTCGCGCCCTGGCTGCCCACGCTCGGCGTGAGCATCGCGGACCTCGCCGCGCGCCGGGTGCTGATCGCCCCCGCGGCCGACACGATGCGCGCGATCGGCGACACGATGCACTTCGCGGTGACCGTCACCGACGATCACGGCGCGACCATTTCCGGCACGACGCTCCGCTGGGCGACGGATGACTCGTCGGTGGCGACGGTGGACTCGGCGGGCGAAGTGGTGGCCCGCGGCCCGGGCAATGCGACGATCGTGGCGAGCGTGCGCGAGCACCACGCCGCGGCGCGCGTCACGGTGCGCCAGGCGGTGCGCGCGGTGCGCATCGCCGGCGATTCGGTGGTGAGGCTCGCCGAAGGGGGCTCGGCGCAGCTCGTGGCGCAGGGGCTCGACGCGCGCGGGCGCCCGGTGCCCGGCCGCGACGTGACGTGGACGGCCGCGGACATCGCCGTGGTCACCATCGCGCCGGGGGGGATCGCGCGCGCGGCGGGGCCGGGGCGCACGACGCTCACCGCCACGATCGACGGCGCGAGCGCCACGGTCGCGGCCGATGTGGCGTTGAGCGCCGCGTCGGCGCAGCTGACGGGAGGCGATGGGCAGCGGGCGCCCGCGGGGGCGAAGCTCGCGCAGCCCGTGCAGCTGCTCGTGCTCTCGCGCGGCGGACGCCCCGTGCCGAACGCCGCCATCGCCTTCTCGACGGCGGGAGATGAGGGGCAGGCCGATCCCGCGAAGACCGCCACCGACAAGGCGGGGCGCGCGCGCACCACGTGGACGCTCGGCGCGCATCCGGGGCGCCAGCGACTCACGGCGACGGTGGACGGGATGGACAGCGTGGTGGTGGTGACCGCGGAAGCGGACCCGGTGCCGGCGAACACGCTGGTGCAGGCGGCGCGTCCGGTGCCCGGCGGCACGGCGGGGACGCGGATGCCGGAGGCGGTGGGGATCCGCGTGACCGATCTCGCGGGCGCGGCGGAGGTGGATGTGCCGGTGACGTGGACGGCGCTCGACGGCGGCACGGTGGACGCCGAGTCGGCGCGCACGGACTCGCTGGGGCAGGCGTGGGCGCAGTGGACGCTCGGCCCGAAGGCGGGGAAGCAGCGGGTGCGCGTGCAGGTGGGGAATCCGCGCACGATGCCGGCGTTCACGCTCACCGCCATGGCGGCGGCGAACGCGGCGGCGAAGATCACGGTGGTGAGCGGCGGCGGCCAGCGGGCGCGCGTGGGCTCGGCGCTCGCGGAGCCGGTGGTGGTGCGGCTCACCGACAAGGACGGGAACGTGGTGGCGGGGGCGACGGTGCAGGTGACGGCGAGCGACGGCGTGGTGGAGGACAGCACGCCGCAGTCGGACGCGCGCGGGATCGTGCGCGCGCGATGGGTGCTCGGGCACAAGGCGGGGGTGCAGTTCCTCGCCTTCGGGCTGGGGACGCTGGCGCCGCTGCACGTGCCGGCGCGCGCGAAGGCGCTCGCGCCGGCGAACGCCGCGTTCGGCGCGATGCCGGTGAGCGGCGCGGCGGGGCGCACGCTCGCGAAGGCGGTGACAGTGACGGTGACGGACGTGTACGGGAACGGCGTGGCGGACGCGCCAGTGGCGTTCCTCGTGGCGTCGGGGTCGGTGACGCCGGCGCGGGTGATGACGGACTCGTCGGGGCGCGCGAGCACGCGGTGGACGCTGGGCACGAAGGCCGGGGAACAGCCGATCACCGCGGTGGTGCGGGGGACGAGCGTGAAGTCGGCGGCGGTGGTGGAGGCGAAGAAAGGGGAGCGCTGAGGGGCGGCGGCGGCGCGCGCCGCGCGCGTCAGCGCGCGGGCGCCTTCAGGTAGCGCGCGGCGACCTGTTCGAGGCGGTCGTCGCCCGCTGCGCGCGCCTGGGCGAGGATCCGCTCCACGTGCGGACGGAGGCGCGGCTCTCCCCAGCGGAGCCCGGTGGCGTCCTCGGCGGCGACGATCTCGCTCACGCGCGCCCCTTCCAGCAGCGCGGCCGCCGCGGCCGCGTCGAACGACGGGTCGTCGCGCGGCGGGAGCGCGAACGAGGGCGTCGGCCGGTGCTCCGGGACGTCGTCCTTGACGAAGGCGCGGGACATGTTCGAAAGGTCATCGCCGCGGGCTTACTTTCCGCGCATGGCGGCCGCTCCGATCACCATCGTGAACGTCGGCTGCCGCTCCACCAACTACTGGGTGGTGAGCGCGGGACGCTCGCGCGTGCTCGTGGACCTCGGCTGGCCCGGCACGATGGGGACGATGCGCGCGCAGCTCGAGCGGATGGGCGTGCCGCTCGGCGAGATCAGCCTGGACGACGGCGCGGCGTTCACCGGCGACCTCACCTGGCCGCGCATGATCGGCGCGGTGCGGCCGATGCCCTGACGGCCGGCCCTTGCAGCGCGCGGGGCGGACATGTCGTATCATGGGAGCGGCGCGGGAGCGCGCCGGCCCGATACCCTCCATGAGGCGACCCATGATGAAGCGCACGATCCCACTCGCGACCTTCCTCGCGGCGGCGGCGATGGCCGCCCCCGCGCTCGCCGCCCAGACCTTCTCGGTGCAGAAGGTGAGCATCGGCGGCGATGGCGGCACCGACTATCTCACGGCAGAGGCCGGCACCGGGCGCGTCTTCGTCTCGCGCGGCACGCACGTGATGGTGGTGGATGGCGCGACGGGCAAGGTGATCGGCGACATCCCCGACACGCCGCGCGTGCACGGCATCGCGCTCGTGGCCGATGAGGGGCACGGCTTCACCACGAACGGCGGCGATTCCACGGTCACGATGTTCGACCTCAAGTCGCTCGCCGTGATCAAGAAGATCAAGGTGCCCACCGGCGGACTGGACGGCATCACGTACGACGCGTCGCTGCACCGGGTGATCCTCACGAACCACAGCCGCCCCGCGGGCACGCTCGTCGCGCTGGAGCCGAAGGATGGCGCGATCACCGCGACGGTCACGCTGCAGGATGACGGCCCCGAGGGCGCCGCCGGCGATGGCCACGGCCACCTCTACGTGAACCTCGAGGGGAAGAGCATGATCGAGGTGATCGACGCCGCGACGTGGAAGTCCACCGCGACGTGGCCGCTCGCGCCGTGCGAGGGCCCCACGGGCATCGCGTACGACGCGCCGAGCAACCGCCTCTTCGTGGGCTGCGGGAAGACGTCGGTGGTGGTGGATCCGAAGACGGGCAAGGTGGTCGCGACGATCGCGAACGGCGAGGGCGTCGACGCCCTCGGCTACGACGCGTCGCAGAAGCTCATCTACATCCCGGCGGGGCGCGACAGCAGCGTGACGATCGCGCGCCAGGATGGCGCGGACCGCTACACGGTGGTCGCGACGGTGAAGACGATGAGGGGGGCGAAGACGATCGCCGTGGATCCGGTGAAGCACGTGGCGTACCTGTTCCAGCCGGAGTACGGTCCGCCGCCGGCTCCCGCGCCGGGCGCGCCGCCGCCGCCGCCGAGCCGCTTCCCGCCCCGGGGACCGGTGATCGGGGCGTACTTCTTCATCGTCACGCACTAGCCCCCGCCGCGGAGCGAGCCGACCCATGCGAAATCGCATCCTCGTGTGCCTGCTCGCCGCCGCGCCGGCGGCGGCCGCGCAGCGCCCCGCGCCGCCGCCCCCCGATCCGGCGCAGCTCCACCAGGACAGCATCGTGCGCGCGCTCGTGTCGCGCCTCGATCTCGCGCAGTACAAGGCGACGATCAAGGGGCTCACGCAGTTCGGCGACCGCCGCCAGGGGACCGACCGCAACCGCGCGGCGGTGGACTGGATCGAGGCGCAGCTGCGGAGCTACGGCTGCACCGACATCGGGCGCATCACGTACGAGTTCACGGGGCAGCAGGTGAAGCCCGGCGCCGCCCCGCCGCCGCCGTACAACGCCGGCGCGGCGGCGGCGCGCGCCGGCTTCCCGGTGAAGGGCACGGTCACGAACACCGGCGTCAACATGGACCCGATGGCGCAGCCCGACACCGCGCTCCGGCGCATCAATGCGCAGCCCGACACGCCGGGGACGCGGACGGAGGTCTACTGCACGAAGGTCGGCGCCACGCATCCGGAGGAGATGTACCTCATCGGCGCGCACATGGACGGCCACGGCTACGGCGCCGCGGCCAACGACGATGGCTCCGGCACCGCGCTCGTGATGCAGCTCGCGCGCGTGTTCAGCGCCCCCGACGTGCGCACCGACCGCTCGATCCGTTTCATCCTCTGGAACAACGAGGAGACGGGGCTCAACGGCGCGAAGGCGTACGTCGCGCAGCGGAAGGAGCTGCAGGGGAAGGAGGAGCCCGCCGGGTCGGGGAAGTACCCGGAGCCCCGGTGGCTCGCGATGGTGCAGCACGACATGATGCTCTTCGACCACGGCATGCCGGCTCCCGACGGCACGGTGTCCCGCGAGCAGCGGCGCGAGGCGGACGTGAACATCGAGTTCGCGGGGAAGTCCGCGTTCGCCGCGCAGTCGCAGCAGCTCGCCTGGTTCTGGCGCGCGGCGAACGACAAGTTCGCGCTCGACTATCCGGCCGCCGTGGGCGACCGGATGAGCAACACCGATTCCGATCCCTTCAAGGACCTGGTGCCGTCGCTCTCGCTGCGTGAGAACGAGCGGCTCTCGCAGATCGGCACGGGCTGGGACCCGCAGTGGCACCAGCCCACCGACGTCTTCGCGACCTACTCCGACAAGGATTTCCTCCTCGGCCTGAACGCGGCCGAGACGTCGCTCGCCGCCGTCGCGCAGCTCGCGGGTGCGACGATCGTGAAGTAGCGGCGGTGGCGGGCGGCG
>DATKOH010000244.1:0-3091 GCA_035524735.1 Gemmatimonadaceae bacterium | reverse complement strand
AGCGCCGCGAGGGCGCGGCGCGCGCCGCGCCACTGGCGGAGGCAGGCGGCCTCCGTCCCCTCGAGCGACCGTTCGTAGATGGCGGCGATGATCCGGCCCATGGTGCTCCTGCCGATGCCGATGCGCCCTACTGGTAGTACGCCGGCGCCTTCCTGAGCTTCGCGCTCCCGAGCAGGTCGTGCTGGATCCACAGCTGCGCCCCCGTGCGTCGCAGGAAGTCCGCGATCGCCTTCCGCGAGGCGCGCGTGGCCGCCGAGTCGTACTCGAAGGTGGGCACCGTCTGCAGCGTCACCTGTTCCGGATAATGGTACAGGTCGCCGGAGAGCAGCACCGGGCCCGTCTCCTTCAGCTTCACGAACAGCACCTGGTGCGCGCGCGTGTGTCCGGGCGCGGGGAGGATCTCCACGCTCCCGTCCCCGAACACGTCGTACGCGGAATCGCCGAGCTCCACCGTCCGGCTCGCGCGCAGCGCCGCGTAGCTCGCCGGGTTCGTGAGCGGCGGCGGGGGCGACGCGAACATCGCCTCGCGTTCCGCGGGACGCACCAGCCAGGTCGCGCGCGCGAAGGCGTTCGCGTTCGCCGTGTGATCGTAGTGGTAGTGCGAGAGCGCGAGGTACGTCACGCTCGACTCGGCCACTCCCGCGGCGCGCATCTGCGACGCGAGGGTGGCCCGCACGAGCAGCGTGCGCTTCGCCGAATCGGGGAGCGCGAGGTGCACGGTGTCCTCGTGTCCGCTGGGCGTCCACGCGCCGTCGGGCACAGCGCCCACGTCCCACACCAGCGTCCCCCGGGGATGCACGATGAGGTAGCAGCCGACGTTCAGGTTCACCGCGCCGAGCTGGTCGCGCCGGAGATTGAACTTGGCCGGATCGGCGATCACGATGGTGCCGCAATCCATCACGTAGAGGCGCAGCGGCGCGGGAGGCGCCACCGGGCGCGAGGCCGCGAACAGCCCCGCCGCCACCACCGCGCCGAGGAGGAGCGTCAGCCGCACATCACACGCTCCTTCTTCCAGGTCGCGTGGAAGCGCGCGGCGAGCCGGCGCCCGCCCTTGGTCGAGAGATCGAACGATCCGTCCGCGGGCGCGTCGGGGCCCACCGCGCCGAAGGTGACCGTGCCGGTGAGCCGCTGCGCCGAGTCCTTCCCGGACCAGAGCACCACGGCGCCCGAGTCGGCGATGCCGTGGAAGGTGAACATCGTGCCCGCCGGAATGCGCGGGGCCTTCCAGACGGAGATCGCGAGACGCGCGCCCGTGAGATCGCGGCCGAGGGAATCCACGGGCATCTCGACCACGAACGCCGCGCCGTCCCACGGGGCGCAGCTCGCGCCGATCGTGGCGGCGAGCACGGGCGCGTCATTCGCGCGCGCCGCGGCGAGCGGCGCGAGCGCGCACATCGCGAGGAGGATCGTCGTCGTGCGGGAGGGACTCACCGGGGTCTCCCATCGGGTCCATGCGGGGGCGTCGTGGGGCGCCGTGGGGATGCTAACGGCCGCCGGCGGCGCGCGGAAGACGGCCCGCGGCGAAGGCGGGCGCGGCGCCGATTCACCGGCGCGCCAGCACCTGCACCACCGAGGACATCCCCTGGTGGTAGCGCCCCTCGCGCACGTCGCGCTCGATCTCCCGCCCGATCTCGAAGGCGAGCCCGGCGAGCTCCGTCCGCAGCTCGGCGAGCGTGGGCAGCACGTCCGGGCTCGACGGCCCGCCGGTGCCGCGCCCGATCTGCGCCGGCGTGTACGCCTCGAGGATGAACGCGCCCCCCGGCGCGAGGCCGGCCACCACCTGCGCGTGCACCCGCGCGCGCAGCGCCCGCGGCACGTGCGCCCACACGGAGATGATCGCCGACCAGGCGCCGCGCGCGATCTCGTAGTCGGCGAGGTCGGCGACCACCGTCGTGATCGCGACGCCCTCGCGCGCCGCCAGTTCCGTCGCGCGCGCGAGCCCCACCGCCGACTGGTCGAGCGCGGTCACCGCGTGCCCGCGCTTCGCGAGGAAGACCGCGTTGCGCCCCTGTCCCTCGGCGAGACAGAGCGCCGGCCCCGCCGGGATGCGCTCCGCCACGGACGCGAGGAAGGCGTTCGGCTCCGTGCCGTACGCGAACTCGGCGGCGGCGTACCGCTCGTCCCATTCGCCGGCGTTGCGCCCGCCGCGGAGGAGGGGCCCGTCGTGCGCGGTCACGGGCGGTCGGAGGGCACGGGTTCGAACCAGAGCTCCGTGTCGTAGTCGTAGGTGAGCTCTTCGCCGGCCTTGATGTCGCGCAGCGCGACCACCGACATCGTGTCGGGTTCGGGGCCGTCGGTGAGCTCGATGTTCGGCCGCGACGAGTGGTTGTAGAGCATCAGGAACCCGCAGCCCATCACCAGCTCGCGGTCGGGATCGTCGCTCCACCAGAGCAGGTACTGGTCGTGCACCGTGGCCGGCTCCTCGCGCTCCACCAGGTCGCGCTCCGGCACGTAGATCACCGGCGAGCGCTCCAGCTCGGTGCCCTTGCGCACGGCCTTCACGGCCACGACGCCCCGTCCCTTGCCGGGGATGACGCGCCAGCTGACCAGCCCAACCGGCGGCGCGGCGGCGGCGCGGGGGCGCGCGCGGCGCGGGGCCGGCTTGGGCGCGGACTTCCTCGAGCGAGTGGCCATGGAGAGGATGATGCGCCCCGTCGCGGCGAAGGGCAACGCGACGGCCGCGGGCCGCTAGTACCCCGCCGCCAGCCCGTGCGCCCGCGGCTCCGCCACTCCCTGCCAGCCGTGCGGCGCCCGCAGGATCGACTGCGCCCAGCCGAAGTCGTACTCCCACGGCGCGCGCTCCCGCGGCTTCTCGCCGCGGGCGGCGAGTGCGCGCACGAGCGCGCTGTCGAAGCCGCCGCGCTCGAGGGAGAGCGAGTCCGGGTAGTCCTGCGCGTGGAATCGCGGCGCGGACTCGGCCACGTCGAGCGGCAGCTGGAAGTCGATGACGTTCACCATCACCTGCGTCACCGCGGTGATGATCTTGGCGCCGCCGGACGCGCCGGTGACGAGCCAGGGCGCCCCCGCGGAATCGAGCACGATGGTGGGCGTCATGCTCGAGAGCATTCGCTTCCCCGGCTGGATCGCGTTC
>DATKOH010000243.1:0-2721 GCA_035524735.1 Gemmatimonadaceae bacterium | reverse complement strand
CGCGCGCGCGCGTCGCGCACCGCCGCCGCCGCGCGCTCCCCACAGCGCACCGCGTTCACCGCGGCGTCCGCGAAGCCGATCGCGCGCATCCCGTAGCCGGTGATGAACAGTCCCGGGAACGCGCCGACCGCGCGCTCGATGCGCTCCACGCGCGCCACGTGCCCCATCGCGTACTGCGGGATCGCGCGCGGCCAGCGGTACACCCGCTGCATCACCGGCGCCGCCGTGATCCCGTAGAGGCGCTTCACCTCCTCGCGCGCGAGCGCGACGAGTTCCGCCTCGCCAAGCGAGCCCGCCTCCGGGTCCACCTGGCCACCGAACATCGCGCGCACGAGCACCGCGCCCGACGGGCCCCGCTCCGGATAGAAGCGCGACTCCCAGAGATTGCCGAGCGCGCGCAGTCCCTCGCCGCGCGCGATGAGCGCGCCGAAGCCGACGGGGATCCGCGCCGCCTCCGCGCCGGCGTAGCCGAGTCCCACCACCGACACCGGCGGGCACGCGATCGCGTCCAGTTCGTCCGCGGCGCGCGCATCGAGGGGGCGCAGGAGCGGCGCCGCCGCGAAGGGTTCGGCGGCGATGATCACCGCGTCGGCGGGGATCGCCTCGGCATCGCCGGCCACGCGCACGGCCCAGCCGTCGTCGGTGCGCGCGATCCCCTGCACCGCCGCGCCGCGCCGCACGGTGAATCCGCCGCGCGCGGCGATCGCCTCGGGGAAGCTCTGCATGCCGCGGCGGAAGCTGGTGAGCGCGCCCGAGCTCGCCTTGCCCCGGCGCGCGATCAGTCCGCGGATGAGCCCGCCGTGGTCGCGCTCGAGCGCCGTCATCCGCGGGAAGCAGGCCTGCACCGAGAGCGACGCGGCGTCGCCGGCGTAGATGCCGAGCGTCATCGGCCGGATGAGGTTGTCGGCCACCTGGCGGCCGAGGCGGCGCGCGGTGAACTGCCAGATCGATTCGTCGGCGCCGTCCGTGCGCCTCGGCACGAGCGGCTCGGCGAGCAGCCGGAGGAATCCGCCGGCGCTCAGCAGCCCGGAGCGCGCGAAGGCGACGGGATTCTGCGCCACCTCGCGCATCTTCCCGCGGATGACGATGAAGCGGTGCGCCGCGGCCGCGTCGGCGGTCACGCGCTCGCCCTCCATGCCCACGGCGGCGATCAAGCGATCCACGTCGGGGCGCCCGCCCAGGAATCCGCCCGGCCCCGCCTCCACGAGCCAGCCATCGCGCGCGAGCGTGCGCGCCTTCCCCCCCACCTCCGGGTCCCGCTCCAGCACGAGCACTTCGAGCCCCCCGGGCACGCGCGCCGCCTCCTGCCGGGCGGCCCACGCCGCGGCGAGACCCGAGATCCCGCCGCCGATCACCACGATCCTTTTCACATCACACCGTCCTGCTGAAGACAGGGCTGGCCTGCGCGGCGTGCTTTTCCCGCTGGTAGCGGTCGAAGCACATCGCGAGGTTGCGGATGAAGAGCTCGCCGAGCGGTGTCACCTCGATCGCGGCGGGGGAGACGCGCACCATCCCGGTGCGTTCGTACTCCGCGAGCTCGGCGAGGTCGTCGGCGAAATAGGGGGCGAAGGGGATGCCGTACTGCCTTTCGATCGCGCCGGTGTCCAGGCGCATGTTGCACATCAGCTCGTGGATCACCGTGCGGCGCAGCTCGTCGTCGGCGCTGCGCGCCACGCCGCGCGCCACGGGGAGGACGCCCGCGGTGACCGCCTCCTCGTACGTGGACAGCTTCTTCTCGTTCTGCACGTAGGCGCCGCGCACGTCGCCGATCGCGGAGATGCCCAGGCCGATCACGTCGGCGCCGGGGATCACGGTGTAGCCCTGGAAGTTCCGGCGCAGCCGCCCCTCGCGCTTGGCGCGCGCGAGCTCGTCGTCGGGGCGGGCGAAGTGGTCCATGCCGATCGGCTCGTAGCCCGCCTCGAGGAAGCGCTCCCGCGCGATGGCGAAGAGCGCCACCTTCGTCTCCGCATCGGGGAGCTGGTCCTCCTCGAGCTTCTTCTGGTTGCCGCGCACCCACGGGACGAAGGCGAAGGAGTACACCGCCGCGCGGTCCACGCCGAGCCCGATGATCGCGTCCACCGTGCGCTCGAAGCTCTCCGGCGTCTGCAGCGGGAGCCCGTAGATGAGGTCGACGTTGATGCCGCGGAAGCCGCGCCGGCGCGCGTGCTCGATGAGCGCCGCGGTCTGCTCGAGCGTCTGCACGCGGTTCACCGCTTCCTGCACCGCCGGCGTGAGGTCCTGGACGCCGAGCGAGATGCGGTTGAAGCCGAGGTCGGCGAGCGCGTCGAGATGCGCGATGGTCGTGACGCGCGGATCGGCCTCGAGCGCGAGCTCGGCGCCCGCGATGGGGCGGAACTCGCGGAGCAGCGGCGTGAGGAGCGCGGTGAGCTGCGCGGGCGAGTAGTACGTGGGCGTGCCGCCGCCGAGGTGCAGCTGCGCCACGCGGCGCCGGTCGGGGAGCAGCGCGGCGAGGAGCTGCGTCTCGCGCGCGAGCAGGTCGAGGTAGGGGGCCGCCATCTCCTTGTGCTTCGTCACGATCACGTGGCAGCCGCAGAAGAGGCAGCGCTCCTCGCAGAAGGGGAGATGCACGTACAGCGAGAGCGGCGCGTCGCCCAGCGCATTGGCGGCGGCGAGGCGCGCATCGTAGTCGGCCGCGGTGAAGCCGTCGTGGAACTCCACCGCGGTGGGATAGCTGGTGTAGCGCGGGCCGGGGCGGTCGTA
>DATKOH010000242.1:0-4010 GCA_035524735.1 Gemmatimonadaceae bacterium | reverse complement strand
GCCAGCCGGCGCCGGTGACGAGCGTGGCGCCGCGCGCCACGTCGCCCACGTCCACGCCGGAGAGGGCGATGGCGGCGCGCGAGCCGGGGAGCGCGGCGGACGCGGGCGCGCCGTGCGTCTCGATGCCGCGCACGCGCGCGTCGCGCTCGAGGGGGAGCACGCGCACGGTGCCGTCGGCGGCAAGGGTGCCGCTCCACACCGTGCCGGTGACGACGGTGCCGGTGCCCTTGACCGTGAAGGCGCGGTCCACGGGGAGACGGAAATGGTCGGCGGCGTCGCGCGCGGGGAGCGCGTCCGCCGCGGCGGCGATGGCCTCGCGCAGCGCGTCGAGGCCGGCGCCGGTGAGCGCGGAGGTCTCGACGATCGCGGCGCCGGCGAGCGGCGTGCCCGCGAGCAGCGCGCGCAGATCGTCGCGCACGAGGGCGCGCCAGTCGGCGTCGGCGAGGTCGCACTTGGTGAGCGCCACGACGCCGCCGCGCGTGCCGAGCAGGGAGAGGATGGCGAGGTGCTCGCGCGTCTGCGGCATGACGCCCTCGTCGGCGGCGACGACGAGGAGGGCGAGGTCGACGCCGGTGGCGCCGGCGAGCATGGTGCGCACGAAGGCTTCGTGGCCGGGCACGTCCGCGACGCCGAGGGTGCGGCCGCCGATGGCGAGCGGGGCGAAGCCGAGCTCGATCGTGATGCCGCGGCGCTTCTCCTCGGCGAGGCGGTCGGTGTCGACGCCGGTGAGCGCCTTCACGAGCGCCGTCTTGCCGTGATCGACGTGGCCGGCGGTGCCGAGGATCACGGCGCGGCCCAGTGGCCGTGCTCCCACGCCTCGAAGGCGCGGAGGGGGCGGCGGTCGGAGAGGTGGTACTCGATGAAGGTGCGCAGGAGCCGCTGGTGCGCGCTGGTGGTGCGCGGCTCGAGCGGCGCGCCGGCGAGCTCCCCCGCGGTCCACGCGGCGAGGCGCGCGCGCTCGGCGGCGGGGAGCTTGCGCGCGCCGGGATGCTTCGCGGCGCAGGACGCGCAGAGCAGGCCGCCGAGCGGGGCGTGGAAGGGATGGTCGCGCGCGGGATCGAGGGGCGCGTCGCAGGCGGCGCAGGCGGCGAGCGCGGGGGCGAAGCCGAGTTCGGCGAGGAGGAGCCACGCGGCGGCGAGCGCGGACTCGGTGGCGCGCTCCGGCGGCGCGGCGGCGATGCGGTCGAGCTGCGCGGCGAGGAGGTCGTAGAGCTGCGGGTGCGCCTCATCCGCGGCGGCGAAGCGGAGGAGGAGTTCGGCGATGGCGCTGGCGCCGGTGAAGCGCTCGAGGTCGTCGGCGAGCGCTGGCCGCGCGACGGTGACGTCGAAGGCGGCGAGGGTCTGCAGGTCGCGACCCTCGCGCAGGTGGAGCTCGGCGTTCCCCTGCGCGAAGAGGTCCACGGCGCTGCCGAAGCGGCTCTTGCCGCGGCGCGCGCCGCGCGCGATCACGGACTGGAGGCCGGCGTCGCGCGTGGCGAGGCGGAGGATGCGGCTCGTCTCGGAGTAGTCGAAGGCGTGGAGGACGATGGCCGGGGTCTCGACGAGCGGCATCCGCTCAAACTATCGCCGGTGAGCGGAAATGGGACCGCCTCACTCCCCCATGCCGAGGCGCAGCCCGACGAGCAGGACGCGTCCGGGCGCGGCGAAGTTCACCGTCTGCTGGTAGCCGGGGTTGAGGAGGTTCGTGCCGCGCAGGGTGATGCCGAGGTAGCGTCCCTCCTTGTCGCCGCGGATCGTGTAGAGCATCGACGCGTTCCAGAGCGTGTAGGAGGGCATGGTCACGCGCGCGTACGCGACGTAGTCGATGTCCTCGCGGCTGCCCACGTACACGGCCTGCACGGAGAGCGCGAGCTTCTTCGGCACGTGGTAGGTGAGGCTGGCGTTGCCCGCGTTCGCGGGGCGGCGGAGGAGCGGCTGCCCCTCGATGAGATCGGCGGCGGGACCGGCGCCGGCGCCGGCGTTCACGACGTCGGTCTTGAGCCAGGTGTACTGCGCGTCGAAGAGCCACTGCACGCCCATGAGCGCGTGGAAGGACGCTTCCCAGCCGCTCGCGGTGGCCTCGCCGATGTTCGCGTAGTTCGGCGTGCCCGGCGGGACGCTCGGGTCGTACTGGATCATGTCGGTGAACTTCTGCGAGAAGTAGGTCACGCCGAGCTCCACGTCGCCCTTGCCGAAGCGCTGCGTGAAGCCGGCTTCCCAGCTCGAGCCGTGCTCCGGGTTCAGGTACGGATTGCCCATGGCGAAGCCCGCGGCGTACTCCTCGTAGAAGCTCGGCTCGCGGAAGGCGGTGCCGAGGGAGCCGCGGAAGAAGGTGCCCTTCCCCAGGAGGATGCCGGCGCCGACCTGGTAGGTGTTGAAGTTCCCGAAGAGGGGGCTGTCGGTCCAGCGGATGCCGGCGTTGTAGGTGAAGTGCTTGCCGAGATCGCCGGTGGCGTTCAGGTAGTACGCGGTGTTGTGGCGCGAATGGTCGGAGGAGCTGGTGTCGACGCTGATGCTCGTCCAGCTGGAGTCGCTGGCGCGCTCCTGCTGCGAGATGTAGGCGCCGCCGCCGGTGAGCACGGTGCTGGGATTGAGATGGAGGGCGAGGTGCGCGTCCACGTTCCACTGCTCGAGGGTGCTCGGGTCCACGTAGTAGAAGCCGGTGGAGTCGCCGGGATTGTCGGGCAGATTCGCGGAGGTGGACTTGTTCTGCGTCCAGCCGGCGCGGGCGGCGATCTCGAGCTTGCGGCCGAGGAAGACGCCGCCGTCGAGGGAGGCGAGGCGGAGGCGGCCGTCGGTGTACTGGTTGCTGTCGACGGCGGCGCCGGTGTAGTCGGTGGGATAGTCGAAGTTGGTGGTCATCTGCCGGGCGGCGAACTCGAGGTGCGAGGCGCCGGGGGTGCCGAGATGGCCGGCGATGCTGTAGACGTCGTTGCCGAAGGCGTTGTTGAAGGAGATGCCGGTGGTGCGGTAGCGCGCGCCGGCGAAGGTGATGGAGGCGTCGGGCTTGCCGAGGCCGAAGGTGAGGTCGTAGTCGCGCGTGCCGTAGCTGCCGGCGGAGGCGGCGAGCCCGGCGAACTCGCCGGCGGCGCCGCTGCGGGTGAAGATCTGCACGATGCCGGTGACGGCGTCGGAGCCGTAGAGCACGGAGCCGGGACCGCGCACGACCTCGATGCGGTCGACGTTGTCGGTGGTGAGGGCGGCGAGGTTCGCGAACCCGCCGGGGTCGTTCACCGGCGCGCCGTCGACGAGCACGAGGGTGTAGTCGCTCTGGCCGCCGCGCGTGAAGAGCGACGTGGTGGCGCCGAAGGAGCCGGCCTGCACGGTGGTGATGGAGGAGACGACGTTGAGCGCCTCCTGCACCGTGACGATCCCCTGCGAGCGGAGGGAGGCGCCGGTGATGACCGTGGTGGAGGCGGTGGGCGCGACCTGCGTGACGGAGTCGCGCGTGCCGGTGACGACGACGGGCGCCAGGTGGCTCGTGTCGCGGGAGATGGGGACGCCGGGGATCTGCTGCGCGAGCGCGGGGGGGAGCGCGAGCAGCAGGAGCGCGAGGGCGGGCATCCAGGGGGCGGTGCGCGCGCGGGGCGCGGCCGGCGTGGGCGACGTGGGCGGGCGAGTGATCATCGCGGCGGTTCTCGTCTCAGGGGAGTGAGGCTCGGGGCCGCGACGGCGGGGTCGCGGGTGATCAGGAGGGGCCAGTCGTAGACGCGCTCGAGGATCTCGCCGCGCATGACCGCGGCCGGGGCGCCGTCCGCGGCGACGCGGCCGCGGTGGAGGAGCACGATGCGGTCGGCGAAGCGCGCGAGCAGGTTGAGCTGGTGGCTCACGAGGAGCACCGCCTGGCCGTCACGCGCGAGGCGGGCGAAGAGCTCGAACATCGCCATCTCGTGCGCGATGTCGAGGAAGGTGGTGGGCTCGTCGAGCACGAGCGCGTCGCCCCCCTGCGCGAGGGCGCGCGCGATGCGCACGCGCTGCCATTCGCCGCCGGAGAGCGCCTGCGTGCCGCGGGCGGCGAAGGCGGCGACGCC
>DATKOH010000241.1:0-4151 GCA_035524735.1 Gemmatimonadaceae bacterium | reverse complement strand
CTTCTCGGTGAAGGACGAGCGCGAGGGGCTGGAGTGGAACTCCACCGGTCTGGGCGGGCTCTTCGCCCAGAAGAGGAACCTCTTCTCCCCCTCGTTCCACCGCCTGTGGCGCGGCATCCTCCGCTTCAACCGCGAGGCGCGCGAGCTCCTCTCGGACGACGGGACCACGACGCTGGGCGCGTGGCTGGAGCGCAAACGCTACCCGCGGGAGGTCGTGGACCAATTCGTCATCCCCATGGGGGGCGCGGTGTGGTCGGCAAGCGTCGAGCAGATGCTCGACTTTCCCGCGAAGTACTTCGTGGAGTTCTTCGACCACCACGGCTTCCTCCAGCTCACCGGCGCCCCGAAGTGGCGCGTGGTCCAGGGCGGCTCGAAACGCTACGTCGAGCCGCTGATCCGCCCGTTCCGCGACCGCATCCTCACCGGCGTCCCCGTCGAGCGCGTGCGCCGCTTCGCCGATCGCGTGGAGATCACCGCCCGCGGCGCGGGAACGCGCCGCTTCGACGCCGTCGTGCTCGCGGTCCACTCCGACCAGGCGCTGCGGATGCTCGGCGATCCTTCGCGCGCGGAGCGCGAGATCCTCTCCTGCTTCCCCTACCAGCCGAACGAAGCCGTGCTGCACACCGACGAGCGGCTCCTGCCGCGCGCGCGACGCGCCTGGGGCGCGTGGAACTACCACATCCCGCGCGAGGGGCAGCCCACCGTCGCCGTCACCTACGGCATGAACCTCCTCCAGTCGCTCGACGCGCCGGTCCAGTTCCTGGTGACGCTCAACCGGACGGCGGACATCGATCCGGCGAAGGTGATTTCCCGCATCGACTACGCCCATCCGGTCTACACGCGCGCGGGAGTCGCCGCGCAGCGCCGCAGGCAGGAGATCAGCGGCGTCAACCGCACCTTCTACGCCGGCGCCTACTGGGGCTACGGCTTCCACGAAGACGGCCTGCGGAGCGGCTACGAGGCGGCCGCCGCGGTCGCCGACTCCCGCCCCCTCCTCGAGCAGGCGGCGTGAACGCCCCGGTGCACAGCGCGATCTACCGGGGCGCGGTCCGCCACCGGCGCTTCTTCCCGGTGCCGCACGAGTTCCGGTTCCCGCTCTTCATGCTCTACCTCGACCTGGACGAGCTTCCCGGCCTGCTGCCGCGCAGCCCGCTCTTCGGCGCGGAGCGCGCCCGGCCGCTCTCCTTCCACCGCGCCGACCACGCCGGGGATCCGGCCCGGCCGCTCGCGGACGTCGTGCGCGACGAGGTCGAGCGCGCGGGCGGGCGGCGCCCGGAGGGGCCGATCCGCCTCCTCACGCACGTGCGCACCTTCGGACACGTCTTCAATCCGGTGAGCTTCTTCTACTGCTTCGACGCGCGCGGCGAACGGGTCGAGTCGGTGGTCGGCGAAGTCACCAACATCCCGTGGCGCGAGCGGCACCTCTACGTCGGGCACGAACGCGCCGACGAGGGACGGAACGCGGGCAAGCACCGCTGGCAGTTCACCAAGGCGATGCACGTCAGCCCGCTGATGGGGATGAACCAGCGATACGACTGGCGGTTCACCGACCCCGGGCATCGGCTCGCCGTGCAGATGGACGTGACGGAGAACGGGCGCACCGCCCTCGACGCCACGCTGGTGATGTCCCGCGAGCCCCTCACGAACGCCGCGCTCGCCGCGAACATGGTCCGCTTCCCGCTCATGACCCTGCAGGTCGTCGCGGCGATCCATTTCCAGGCCTTCCGCGTCTGGTGGAAGGGCAACCCCTACTACCCCAGGCCGCCGCGTCCGGCGGCGCTTCCCTCCGAGAGGTCCGCATGAGCTCTACCACCTGGTCCGCCACGAAAGACGCCCGCCACTCGCTCACCGCCGTCCAGCGCTTCGCACGCCGCACCGTCGTCGGCCGGATGGCCGGCATTCGCGGCGGCGCGATCGAGCTCTCCGACGCGCTCGGCACGGAGACGGCGGGCGACCCGCACGGCGACCTGCGCGTCTCGGTCACCGTACGCGATCCCCGCTTCTGGAGCGCGATGCTCTTCGGTGGATCGCTCGCCGCGGGCGAGGCCTTCGTTGACGGCTGGTGGACCTGCAGCGACGTAGCGATGCTCGCCCGGCTGCTGGTGCGGAACCTCGATCACCTCAACGGTCTCGAGCGCGGCTTCGCGCGCGCCCGGCAGCTGGCCAACGCCGTGTGGGCGCGTTCCCGGCGCAACGACCACGCGGGGAGCCGGCGCAACATCTCCGAGCACTACGACCTGGGGAACGAGTTCTTCGCGCTCTTCCTCGACCCGACGATGATGTACTCCTGCGCGATCTTCGAGCGGCCCGACGCGTCGCTCGAGGAAGCGTCCATCGCCAAGCTGGACACGGTCTGCCGCAAGCTGCAGCTCAAGGCCGGCGAGCGGGTGGTGGAGATCGGGAGCGGGTGGGGCGGCTTCGCGCTGCACGCCGCGCGCAACTACGGCGTCCACGTGACCACCACGACGATCTCCCGGCGGCAATACGAGCTGGCGGTGGAGCGGGTGCGCGAGGCTGGGCTGGAGGACCGGGTCCGCGTGCTCTTCGAGGACTACCGAAACCTCACCGGGCGCTACGACAAGCTCGTCTCCATCGAGATGATCGAAGCGGTCGGCCACGAGTTCCTGCCCGGATACTTCGCAAAAATCGGAGAGCTCCTCGAGGACGACGGACTCGCGCTCATCCAGGCGATCACCGTGCGCGACCAGGAATACGAGCGCGCGCGGCGCGAAGTCGACTTCATCAAGAAGCACATCTTCCCCGGCTCGTTCATCCCCTCGGTGACGGCGATCCTCTCCGCCTCCACGCGCGCCAGCGACCTGCGCCTGGTGGAGATGGAGGACATCGGCGCGCATTACGCGCCGACGCTCCGACACTGGCGGGAACGGCTGCTTTCCCGCCGCGGCGAGCTGGAACGGCTCGGCCTCGACGAGCGCTTCCAGCGGGCGTGGGAGTGGTACCTGGCGACGTGCGAGGGGGGATTCACGGAACGCTACAATGGGGACGTGCAGCTGCTCTTCGCCCGCCCTGGGAACCGCCGCCGGACCTGGGGGATCGGCGCGTGAGGCGGTCCCCTCCGATCGGCCGGCACGGATGAGCGA
This sequence comes from Gemmatimonadaceae bacterium, assembly GCA_035524735.1. Classification (GTDB taxonomy): domain Bacteria; phylum Gemmatimonadota; class Gemmatimonadetes; order Gemmatimonadales; family Gemmatimonadaceae; genus DATKOH01. Next base: position 1,050 of record DATKOH010000241.1, on the reverse strand, counting down.
GCTCCTGACCAGCGCGGACGTCGCGGAGCTGCTCGGCGTGGCCCAGGCGACCGTAAAGCGCTGGGCCGACGCCGGCGTGCTGCCCTGCGAGAAGACGGCCGGACACCACCGGCGCTTCCGCCGCGAGGACGTCGATCGCTTCCGCGAGCGGCAGGCGATCGACGCCCCCGCGGCGGCGCGCGGATGGATCGAGCTCCTCGTCTCTGGCGCGGACGTCCACGCCGTGCACGGTCGGCTCCTCTCCGACCGGGCGCGGTTCGGCTCGTGGCACGCCGTGGCCACCGAGCTTTCTCCCGTCATCGCCGAGCTCGGCGCGCGCTGGCGTGCCGGGCAGATCACCATCCTGGAGGAGCACCTCGCCTCCTCGGCCCTCGCCCGCGCGCTCGCGCGCTGCGCCGAAGCCATGCCCGCGCACCCGGGCGGGCCCCGCGTCCTTCTCGCGGCCGCCGAGGAGGAGGAGCACACGCTCGGTCTCGCCCTCGTGGAAGTCGTGGCGCGCGAAGCGGGGGCGAGCACGCTCTGGGCCGGAGAGCCGACGCCCACGCGGGAGCTCGTCGCCGCGCTCGACGCGGGCGTCGCCGACGTCCTCGCGGTGAGCGCCTCGGTGGGCCGCGACCCGAAGAAGCTCGCCGGCGAAGCGAAGCGCCTCGTCGCGGCGGCGCGCAACGCGGGCGCCCGGGTCGTGTTCGGGGGCGCCGGGGCGTGGCCGCGCGTTCCCCCGCCGCACGTGCGGCTGCAGGACTTCCGGGAGCTCCACGACTGGCTCGTCGCGCTCCCCCCGCGCGAGCGTTGACGCGTCAGCGCTCCGCGCACGCCTTCACCGCTCGGCGCGCGCCTTCACCGCTCGGCGCGGGCCTTCAACGCTCGGCGCGGGCCTTGAGCGCCTTCGCGAACTCCTCGAACGCCGGCTGCAGGTCGGGGATCGACTTCACGATCATTCCCGCCAGCGGCCCCGTGTAGGTCTCGCGCATCTCGAACTGCACGCTGCCGTCGCCCGCGGGCGTGATCGAGTAGGTACGCTCCCCCTTGAAGAGCCCCAGCGGCATGCCG
>DATKOH010000240.1:0-9585 GCA_035524735.1 Gemmatimonadaceae bacterium | reverse complement strand
ACCCCTCGTGCGTGCGGCGCGGGCGTTCAGGACTTCTTGGATGAATCCGCCTCGTGCGCCTTGCGCATGATCGAATCGGACATGATCCCCTGCGTGCCGGTGGTGCGCGCGTTCACGGCGGCGGTGGCGCTGTCGGCGAGCGCCTTCATGCCGAGCTTGTCGGCGGCCATGTAGATGCCGTACCAGGGGGCCGCGTTCGCCGGCGAGATCTTCGCGGCGAGGCGGTACTGCGCGAGCGCCTCCTTGTACTTGCCGGCGCGCTGGAGCTTGTTGCCGCTGTCGAGCGCGGCTTGCGCGGCGGGGGCGAGCACGGTGTGCGGATTGTTCCTGATCGCCTCGGGGGAGGTGTCGACCGTGGCGAGCCCGCCCTGCTGGGGGCGTCCGAGGGGGACCTTCGCGCCGGTGTTCTCCTTGTTGCAAGCGCCGGCTGCCGCCACCATCGCGCCAATGGTCAAGATTCGTGCCACGCGCATGCGATTTCTCTCCAGGTTCGGCGCCGGGGGCGCGTTGGAAGCTGCGGGTAAAGCTGACACGGGAAGGTGGCGGTGCGGAAGTCCCGGGACTGTCGGGGAAACCCCCGCTGACGGGAGAGCGCTTCCCCGCTACTTGCTCGCAGCGGGAGTCCCAACTTGTTCCCCATCGAGGCCCCCAGCCCATGTCGACGGAGGGAGTACATGTTCCTTCACGGTGTCCCTTGGAAAGAAGGTGAGGGGTTGGCGGCACACATGGAGCGCTGCGGCGTGAGCCGTCGCGACTTCCTGGCCTTCTGTGCGGAGATGACGGCCGTCCTCGGCCTCTCGACCGCGATGACCCCGACGATCGCGAACGCGCTGGAGAAGGCGAAGCGCCCCACGGTCATCTGGCTGCAACTGCAGGAGTGCACGGGGTGCGTCGAGAGCGCGCTCCGCACATCGGATCCGGCGATCGGGGATCTCCTGCTCGACGTGATCTCGCTGGACTTCCAGGAGACGCTGATGGCGGGCGCCGGCGACGCGGTGGAAGCGGCGAAGGAAGCGTCGATGAAGGAGAACTACGGCAAGTACATCCTGCTGGTCACGGGCTCGGTGCCGCTCAAGGACGGCGGGATCTACTGCACCGTGGCGGGGAAGACGGCGAAGGAGCACCTCGAGCACGCGGCGGCGGGCGCGGCGGCGGTGGTGGCGATCGGCGCCTGCGCGCACTTCGGCAGCGTGCAGAGCGCGAAGCCGAACCCGACGGGGGCGGTGGGGATCGACCAGATCATCAAGGACAAGCCGGTGGTGAACATCGCCGGGTGCCCGCCGATCGCGAACGTGATCACGGGGACGCTGGTGCACTTCCTGACGTTCGGGCGGCTGCCGGCGCTGGATGGCGACGGGCGGCCGCTGTTCGCGTACGGCGGGCGGATCCACGACCAGTGCCCGCGGCGCGCGAAGTTCGACGCCGGGCAGTACGTGCAGGCGTTCGACGACGAGGGCGCGCGGAAGGGCTGGTGCCTGTACCACATGGGCTGCAAGGGGCCGGCGACGTACTCGCCCTGCCCGATCTTCATGTGGAACGACCACACGAACTTCCCGATCGGCGCCGGCCATCCGTGCATCGGCTGCACCGAGCGGCATTTCTGGGACACGATGGCACCCTTCTACACCCGGCTGCCGGACGTGAACGGCGTGGGCGTGGAGCGGACGGCGGACACGCTGGGCGCGGCGCTCGCGGTGGGCGCGGTGGCCGGCGTCGCGGCGCACGCGGCCGCTACGGGCATCCACCAGATCCAGACGCGGCGGCGCGAGGCCGCGGCGGCTTCGGGCGCTCCGGGCGCTGGAGGGAAGAGCAATGGCTAAGACCAAGGTCGTCGTCGACCCGATCACCCGCATCGAGGGGCACCTCCGCATCGAGGCGCAGGCCGATGCCGGGATGATCACGGATGCGTGGGCGAGCTCGACCCAGTTCCGCGGCATCGAGCTGGTGATGCAGGGGCGCGACCCGCGCGACGCGTGGGCGTACACGCAGCGCATCTGCGGCGTGTGCACGGTGGTGCACGCGGTGGCGAGCTGCCGCGCCGTGGAGGACGCGCTCGACATCACGATCCCGCAGAACGCGAACATCATCCGCAACCTGGTCCACGGGATGCAGTTCATCCAGGACCACGTGATCCATTTCTATCATCTCCACGCGCTGGACTGGGTGGACGTCATCAGCGCGCTGAAGGCGAATCCCGCGGACACCGCGGCCATCGCCGCGAAGATCTCGAAGTGGCCGAACAACTCGGTGAGTTACTTCACCGCGGTGCAGGACCGACTCAAGACGTTCGCCGCCGGTGGGCAGCTGGGCATCTTTACGAACGGATACTGGGGGCATCCGGCGTATAAGCTCCCACCGGCGGTCAATCTCCTCGCGGTCGCGCACTATCTGGAGGCGCTCGACTGGCAGCGCGACGTGATCCGGCTGCACACGATCTTCGGCGGCAAGAACCCGCACCCGAACTTCCTGGTGGGCGGGATGGCCTCCGCGATCAACCTCGACAACGCGTCGACGATCAACGGCGTGGCGCTCGCCGAGGTGAAGGGGATGATCGAGCGCGCCAAGCTGTTCGTGGACGAGGTGTACATCCCCGACCTGCTCGCGATCGCCGGCTTCTACAAGGACTGGGCGTCGATCGGCGGCGGCGTGCCGAACTACATGACGGTGGGGGAGTTCCCGCTCGCCGGCATCAAGGACCTGGACAAGCTGTACTTCCCGCGGGGCGTGATCCTCAACAACGACCTCACGAAGGTGCACCCGTACGACCACATGGGCGTCACCGAGGGGATCTTCAGCTCCTGGTACACGTACAACGGCGGCGACAAGGCGGTGCTGCATCCGTACGAGGGGGAGACCAGCCCGTCGTACAGCGGTCCGAAGCCGCCGTGGGAGTACCTGCAGGACGAGAAGAACGGCAAGTACACCTGGATGAAGTCGCCGCGCTACAACGGCAAGCCGATGCAGGTGGGGCCGCTGTCGCGCATGCTGGTGGCGTACGCGTCCGGGCACGCGGAGGTGAAGGACACGGTGAACTACGTGCTCCAGACGCTCGGCGTGGGCCCGGCGGCGCTCTTCTCGACGCTCGGCCGCACCGCGGCGCGCGGCATCGAGACGAAGCTGCTCGCGGCGCAGATGCAGGTGTGGTTCAACGAGCTCGTGACCCGGATCAAGAGCGGGGACACGAAGACGTTCGAGGGGTCGAAGTGGGAGCCCGCGTCGTGGCCGAAGACGGCCAAGGGCTACGGCTGGCTCGATGCGCCGCGCGGCGCGCTGGGCCACTGGGTGATCATCGAGAACGAGAAGATCAAGAGCTACCAGTGCGTGGTGCCGAGCACGTGGAACTGCTCGCCGCGTGACGCGCAGGGGGTGAAGGGGCCCTACGAGGCGTCGCTGACGGACCACCACCCGCTCGTCAATCCGAAGCAGCCGCTGGAGATCCTGCGGACGATCCACAGCTTCGATCCCTGCATGGCGTGCGGCGTCCACGTGATCGACGTGAACGGCGACCTGCTCGCCCAGGTGAAGGTGCAATGAGCCCCCGCGTGGACGACGCCCTGGGCAAGGCCCCGCCGGGCCCGCGTCCGTTCCTGGCGAGTGCCGTGCCCGCCCCCTCCGGCAACTACCGGTGGGTGTACCTGTGGCAGTGGCCGATCCGCGCGATGCACTGGGTGGCGGCCGTGTGCATCGTGGTGCTGGTCGTGACCGGATTCATGATCGGGCGGCCGTGGTTCATGACCGGCGGCGAGGCGAGCTCGCACTTCCTCATGGGGTACACGCGGCTCGTGCACTTCCTGGCCGCCGGCGTCCTCGTGGCGACGGCGCTCGTGCGCTTCTACTGGATGTTCGCCGGGAACCAGTTCGAGCGGCTCGGGGCGCTCTTCCCCGTGCGCCCGCGCGACTGGAAGAACCTGGTCAGGATGGTGCGCTATTACCTGATGATCGACACGGAGCACGCGCCGCACTACCTGGGGCACAATCCGCTCCAGCAGCTGTCCTACACCTTCGTGTACTTCGTGGCGGCCGTCATGGTGATCACGGGGTTCGCGATGTACGGGCAGAACAACCCCGGCGGCTTCATCTGGACGCTGTTCCACTGGGTGCCGAACGCGGTGGGCGGGCTGCAGTACGTGCGCAGCATCCATCACGTGGCGACGTGGATCTTCCTGATCTTCGTGCCGGTGCACGTGTACCTGGCCCTGCGCGCGGAGGTGATCGAGCGCACGGGAACGATCTCCTCGATCGTGAGCGGCGGCCGCTTCGTGCCGAAGGATGAGGATTACGTGGATGACTGATCCCCGGTGCACGGTGATCGGGCTGGGGAGCCCGCTCATGGGCGACGACGGCGTGGGCCTCGTCGCCCTCGAGCGCTTGCGCCGGGAGTTCGACCTCCCGCCGCAGGTGGAGCTGATCGATGGCGGGACGTGGGGGATGTCGCTGCTGCCGGTGATCGAGGATGCCGAGCGGCTGCTCTTCCTCGACGCGATCAACACGGGGGCGGCGCCCGGGACGGTGATCACGCTCCGGCGCGACGAGATCCCGCGGTACCTGGCGATGAAGGTGTCGCCGCACCAGGTGGACCTGGCGGACGTGCTCGCGGTGGCGGAACTCCGCGGCACGCTGCCGAAGGAGACGATCGCGGTCGGGCTGCAGCCCGAGCGCGTCGAGATGTCGGTGGGGCTCTCTCCAACGCTCGAGCACGGGCTCGACGGCCTGTTGGCCACGGCAGTGCGCCAGCTCGAGGCATGGGGGGCGTCGTGCCGGCCGCGCCCCGAGGCGATCTGTGCATGAGATGAGCGTCGCGCTCGAGGTGTGTCGGATGGCCGAGGAGCGGCTCGATGCGCAGCAGCTCGGCCAGCTCGTGAAGGTCGGGCTCGAGGTCGGCGGGGATGCCGGTCTCGAGCCCGACAACCTTTCGTTCTGCCTGGAGGCGCTGCTCGCGCAGCCGCCGTTCACGGGCGCGGTGCCGGAGATCACGCGCGTGCCGGGGGATGTGCTCCGGCTGACGTACCTGGAGGTGGACGATGGCCGTTAGGGTGATCGAGGTCCGCGAGCGCGTGATGGAGAAGAACGACGAGATCGCGCGCGCCCTGCGCGCCCGGCGCATCGCGGCCGGCGTGCCGGCGATCAACCTCGTGAGCTCGCCCGGGGCGGGGAAGACGGCGCTCCTCGAGGCGACGCTCGACCGGCTGGGCGGGGAGCTGGCGATCTCGCTCGTCACCGGCGACCTGCAGACGGAGAACGACGCGCGCCGGCTCGCCGCGCACACGTCGTCGCTCGTGCAGGCGGTGGTCACCAACGGCGCGTGCCACCTGGACGCGCGCCAGATCCAGCACGCGATGGACGCGGTGGCCCTCGACGAGACCGACCTGCTCGTGATCGAGAACGTGGGCAACCTGGTCTGCCCGGCGAGCTGGGACCTGGGCGAGGATGCGAAGGTGGTGCTCCTGTCCGTCACCGAGAGGGACGACAAGCCGGAGAAGTATCCGAAGATCTTCCGCGAGTCGGACTACGCGGTGATCACGAAGATGGACCTGCTGCCGCACGTGCGCTTCGACATCGTGAAGGCGGCGGGCTTCATGCGCGACGCGAACCCGTTCATCCAGATCTTCTACACGTCGGCGACGACCGGCGAGGGGATGGACGAGTGGTGCGCCTTCCTGAGGGAGATGGCGCGACGGGCATCGCCCGTCGCGCGGCTCGCGCCGCGGTGACGGCGGTCGCCCCCACGACCACCGCGCGCACCGCGCGCCTCCTGCACGTGACCGGCGTGGTGCAAGGGGTGGGCTTCCGCCCCTTCGTGCACCGCCTCGCGGCGCGGCACGCGCTCGCGGGCTGGGTGCGGAACCAGAGCGGCGACGTGGAGATCCGCGTGGAGGGGGAGGAGACGGCGATCGAATCCTTCGCCGCGGCGCTGCGCAGCGAGGCGCCGCGCCTGGCGCGCGTCGAGCGCGTCACCGCCGTTCCCGCGCCCGTGGAGGGGACGGACGGCTTCGCGATCCTCGAGAGCACGATCGACGCCGAGCGGCGCCAGCCGGTGCCGCCCGACGTATCCCTCTGCGAGTCGTGCGAGCGCGAACTCTTCGATCCCGCCGACCGCCGCTATCGCTATCCCTTCATCACCTGCACCGACTGCGGGCCGCGCTACACGGTGATCGAGTCGCTGCCGTACGACCGCGAGCGCACGACGATGCGCGCCTTCGCGCAGTGCTCGGCCTGCCGCCGCGAATACGAGACGCCGGGGGACCGGCGCTACCACAGCGAGACGAACTCCTGTCCCGTGTGCGGGCCGCGTCTCTTCTGGATCCCCGTGGGCGCCGCGCGGGTGGACGAACGGCAGGTGGACCCGGTGGCGGCGGCCGCGGCCGCGCTCGCGGAGGGGTGGATCCTCGCGCTCCGCGGCGTGGGCGGCTTCCACCTCGCGGTGGACGCCACGAACGAAAGCGCCGTGCGACGGCTGCGCGCGCGCAAGCAGCGGGAGGAGAAGCCGCTCGCGGTGATGGTGCGCACGCTCGAGGAGGCGCGCGCGCTCGCGTCGGTGGGGGACGAGGAAGCGGAGCTGCTCGCGTCGCGCGAGCGGCCGATCGTGCTGCTGCACCGCCGCGCCGGCGCGCCGCTGGCGCCCTCGGTGGCGCCGGGCCTCGCCCAGGTGGGCGTGATGCTCGCGTACTCGCCGCTGCACCATCTCCTCCTGGAGCGGGCGGGGCGGCCGCTCGTGATGACGAGCGGCAACCTGAGCGAGGAGCCGATCGCCGCGGCGGTGGACGAGGCGCTCGCGCGCCTGGGCGGCATCGCCGACGCCTTCCTCTGGCATGACCGCGAGATCGCGGCGCGCATCGACGACTCGGTGCGCCGCATGGTGGATGGCGCGCCGGCCTTCCTCCGCCGCGCGCGCGGCTATGCGCCGCTGCCGGTGCCCCTGCCGGTGGAGAGCCCGCTGCCCCTCGTGGCCGTGGGGCCGCATCTCAAGAACACCTTCACGCTCGTGCACGGCGGCGCGGCCTACGTGAGCCAGCACATCGGCGACCTGGACAACCTCGAGACGCTCGAGCACTTCCGCGCCTCCCTCGCCGCGCAGCAGCGCCTCTTCCGGATCGAACCGAAGGTCGTGGTGCGCGACCGCCACCCGGGCTACCTGAGCACGCGGCTCGCCGAGGAGATGGGGCTGCCCACGGTGACGGTGCAGCACCATCATGCGCACATCGCCGCGGTGATGGCGGAGCACGGGGTGACGACGCGCGTGGTGGGGCTGGCCTTCGACGGCACGGGCTACGGCGACGACGGGCGCGTGTGGGGCGCCGAGTGGATGGTGGCGGACCTCCGCGGCTACGAGCGCGTGGCGCAGCTGCGCTACGCGCCCTTGCCGGGGGGCGACGCGGCGGTGCGGCGCCCCTGGCGCACCGCACTGGGCTACCTGAGCCTCGCGCCGCAGCTGCGCGCCGACTTCGCGCCGGCCTTCGCGGGGATCGACGCGCGGGAGCGCGAGACGGCGGAGGCGCAGGCGGCGCGCGGGCTGAACGCGCCGCTCGCGAGCTCGATGGGGCGGCTCTTCGACGCGGCGGCGGCGGTGATGGGGGTGCGCCGGCAGGCGCATTACGAAGGGCAGGCGGCGATGGAGCTGGAGGCGCTGGCCGGGGCGCGCGCGGGGCGCGTGGTGCCGATGCCGGTGTCGCGCGAGAACGCGGACGGCCGGGCGGTGGTGGACCCGGTGCCGCTGCTCGCCGAGCTGGGCCGGCGCGCGCAGATGGGCGCCGACGGGGCGGACCTCGCGGCATCGCTGCACGAGAGCATCGCGGCGGCCTCGGCGCAGGTGGCGCGCTACGCGGCGGAGGCGGCCGGCGTGAGCACGATCGTGCTCGGCGGCGGCTGCTTCCAGAACGGCCGGCTCGCGGCGTCGTTGCGCGGGCGGCTGGAGCGCATGGGATTCCGGGTGCTCGCGGCGCGCGCGCTCCCGGCGAACGATGGCGGAGTGAGCTACGGACAGGCGGCGGTGGCCGCCGCACGACTCTCCTGAACCCGGAGGCCCCCAATGTGCCTCGGCATACCCGGACGGATCATCGAGCTCCATCACGACGGCGACCTCGCGATGGGCACCGTGGACTTCGGCGGCGTGCGCCGCGACGTCTGCCTCGCGTACGTGCAGGAGGAGGTCGGCATCGGCGACTACGTGATCGTGCACGTCGGCTTCGCGATCTCCAAGGTGGATGAGGCGGAGGCGAAGCGGACGTTCGAGGCGCTGGAGGAGATGAGCCAGCTCGAGGAGCTGGAGTTCCTCAAGGACGCGATCCCGCCCGGGGTGATCGGGCAGGAGGCGCGGTCATGAAGTATCTCAGCGAATACCGCGACGCCCACATCGCGCGCGCGCTGGCGAAGGAGATCCGCGCGACGGCCACGCGCACGTGGACGATGATGGAGGTGTGCGGCGGGCAGACGCACACCATCGTGAAGCAGGGACTGGACGAACTCACCGAGGGGGCGGTGGAGATGATCCACGGTCCCGGCTGCCCGGTGTGCGTGACGCCGCTGGAGCAGATCGACCGCGCGCTCGACCTCGCGGCGCGGCCGGGGGTGGTGCTCACGAGCTTCGGCGACATGCTGCGCGTGCCGGGGAGCGAGTGCGACCTCTTCCAGATCCGCGCGCGCGGCGGGAACGTGCGCATCGTGTACTCGCCGCTGGACGCGCTCGAGCTGGCGCAGAAGAACCCGGACAAGGAGATCGTCTTCTTCGCCGTGGGCTTCGAGACCACGGCGCCGGCGAACGCGATGGCCGTGTGGCGCGCGCGCGAGCTCGGCGTGAAGAACTTCAGCGTGCTCGTGAGCCACGTGACGGTGCCGCCGGCGATGCTCGCGCTGCTTTCGGCGCCCGACAACCGCGTGCAGGCCTTCCTCGCCGCGGGGCACGTGTGCACGGTGATGGGCTTCACCGAGTACGAGCCGATCGCCGCCACGTACCACGTGCCGATCATCGTCACCGGCTTCGAGCCGGTGGACCTGCTGGAAGGGATGCTGATGGCGGTGAAGCAGCTCGAGGCGGGGGACGCGCGCGTGGAGAACCAGTACGTGCGCGCGGTGCGGCGCGACGGGAACGTCCCCGCGCGCTCGCTGGTGGAGCGCGTCTTCGAGCTCGCCGACCGGCAGTGGCGCGGCATCGGCGAGATCCCGCTGAGCGGGCTCGCGCTGCGCGAGGAGTTCCTGGAGTACGATGCGGTCACGAAGTTCGGCCTCGAGGGGATCCGTGCGACGGAGCCGGCCGAGTGCCGCGCGGGGGATGTGCTGCGCGGGCAGCTCAAGCCGGTGCAGTGCCCGGCCTTCGGCACTGTGTGCACGCCCGAGCACCCGCTGGGCGCGCCGATGGTGAGCTCCGAGGGCGCGTGCGCCGCGTACTACAACTACGGCCGCTTCCGCGCGGGGGCGATGGCGCCCGCTGCGGCCGGGGAGGCGCGGCCATGAGCGGCGTGACGAAGGATCTCAGCGCCGAGGTGGGCGCGCGGCTGGCGCAGGGCCTGACCTGTGCCGCGCCGTTCAACGAGAGCGACCGGGTGCTGCTGGGCCACGGCAGCGGCGGCAAGCTGAGCGCGGCACTGGTGC